>CAYNPS010000328.1:0-3388 GCA_964399125.1 uncultured Terriglobales bacterium | reverse complement strand
AAACTAAGCCGCAATAGAAGGTTTGGAGAGAACAACACAGAAATGAACTGGATCGTTACAGAGCTAATTTAAGCTGCTCAGCAGCGATATTTCAAATGCGTGTCCCTCTAGTGTGGGGGAACGACGAAACTGGACTTTCACAGATAAAATGACGATCAGATGCTCTCGCGCAGTTTAGTTTTAGGCGCTCTGGTTCTTCTGTTGCCATTTTCCTTCCTGCCGGTCTGCGCCCAATCCGCCAAAACGCAACACCCCGTGGCTGATTTTGAGGACATCGCCGAAAAAGCCGGCCTGACATTCGAGATCGTTTCTGGCGACAAAACCAGCAAGAAGTACATCATCGAGACTACCGGCACCGGCGTTGCCATTTTCGATTACGACAACGACGGCTGGCCCGACATATTCATTGTCAACGGGACGACGCTCAACGCCGAACCGGGCACGCCGAGTCCAACCAACCATCTCTTCCATAACAATCACGACGGCACATTCACCGACGTAACTGATAAAGCCGGGCTGCGGACGACAGGCTGGGGACAGGGTGTCTGCGCGGGCGACTACGACAATGACGGCTTCGACGACCTGTACGTCACCTACTACGGAAAGAACCGCCTGTACCACAACGAGGGCAACGGGACATTCAAAGATGTATCCGAGGCTGCCGGTGTCTCCGGAAATGGGAAGCAGTGGGGCACCGGGTGCGCTTTCGTCGACTACGATCGAGACGGACTCCTCGATCTCGTGGTCGCCAATTATGTAGATTTCGATCTCGCTACCACGCCCGCGCCTGGCCAGGGCACGTCATGCATGTGGAAGGGCGTGCCGGTGATGTGCGGGCCGCGCGGGCTGAAGAGCGCGCCCAACATTCTTTATCACAATCTGGGCCACGGAAGGTTTGAGGATGTCAGCAAGAAGGCTGGCATAGAGAAAACCACCGGCCACTACTCGTTCAGCGTGTCCACACTGGATTTCGATGATGATGGCTGGCCCGATATTTATGTCGCGTGCGACAGTACGCCCAGCATTCTCTATCGCAACAATCATGACGGCACATTTACCGATGTTGCTGTAGTCGCCGGGGCAGCATTTAACGAAGACGGACGCGAGCAGGCGGGAATGGGATCGACTGTTGCCGACTACGACGGCGATGGCCGCCTCGATATCTTCAAGACCAACTTCTCCGACGACAGTTCAACGCTCTACCATAACAATGGCGATGGAACATTCACCGACGCCACATATTCTTCCGGGCTCGGCCTCCATACGCAATATCTGGGCTGGGGAACGATGTTTCTCGACTTTGATAACGATGGCTGGCCTGACCTGCTCCTGGTAAACGGCCACGTCTATCCCGAAGTCGATAAATACAAGCTGGGATCGGAATATCAGGAGCCACGCATTCTGTATCACAACAGCGGCAAGGGAACTTTTGATGACGTGTCCGAGTTCGCCGGTAGGGCAATCACGCGAAGAGCTTCGGGTCGCGGCCTCGCCATCGGCGACCTTTGGAATAATGGCAAAATCTCGGCCCTTATTACTAATATGGGAGCGCCGCCCAGCCTGCTGGTAAATCAGATGAATTATCCGAATCATTGGATCGGAATCAAAACTATCGGAACCAAGTCGAATCGTGACGGCATCGGGGCGCGCGTCACCGTAAAGGCCGTGAACCGCGTCTACGTTGATGAAGTGCGGAGCGGTTCAAGCTACAGCTCGTCAAACGATATGCGCGTGCATTTTGGGCTGGGAGCAACAACCAAGATCGATTCAGTGGAAATCCGCTGGCCGAGCGGACTGGTTGAGACCTTCGATGGAAAACCGGATGCCATTAATACAGTGAAAGAAGGGACTGGAATCCAGACGACCGCCAAAACCGCTCTGATGAAGAAAACTGCAAGAACGAATTAGGGCTCTCTCCCTCGCTCACCCAGTGACACTGCTAATCTCTAGGCTGCGCCCCAGAAGGCCGCAGAAGGCCAAATTACTTCTTCGCGAACACATCCGTTTTCACGATTCCGTGGCCCTCTCTCACGTAGATCACCCGATCGACATCCACGTCCTTCAGTTCGTCAATGTGGCCGCTAGGCCAGCGGACCTGGATTAGATCGACCTTCGCAGCCTTGCCGAGTCCGAAATGGACGCGCAGATCGTTCTGGGAAAAATAACTGCCCCCACTCCGCACCTCATCGACTTGCTCAAGAGGTTTGTCCGCTCCGGGAGTTCGGGCGACGCATTTGATTCTGGCTCCGATCCCACTGCGGTTCGATTTGGTGCCGATTGTTCGCACTTTAATCCAATGGTTGCCCGTGCTGGAATCGCAGCGAATCAACTGCGGCACATCGTTTACGCAGTTCACGACCACATCGATATCTCCGTCGTTGTCGAAGTCACCAAATGCGCAACCGCGACCCGGCGCCGGAGTCGTAATGCCAGGTCCCGCGTGCATGGAGACATCTTCGAAGCGGCCGTTACGCAGATTGCGGTAGAGGAACTTGCGCTGAGCGTACGCAGCTTCGGTGCGTAACTGCTCCACTTCCGGATAGACGTGACCGTTGCAGATGAGAATGTCGAGCCAGCCGTCATTATCCATATCGAAAAAGCCGCAGCCCCAGCCCAAGTAGCGGGTGTTCAAACCGAGTCCTGACTGGAATGTCATATCGTCGAAGTTGTTGTTGCCGAGGTTGCGATACAGCGAGTGCGTGTCTCCAGCGAAGTTGGTTTTCACAATGTCGAGATGACCATCGTGATCGTAATCCCCTGCGGCCACTCCCATGCCCGCCTGTGGCTTGCCGTCAGGACTTAGCGCAGCGCCCGCCGCGATGGCAATGTCTTCGAAACGGCCGTTTTTTAAGTTGTGGAAGAGCGCGCTGGCCGTGGAATCGTTGGCGACATAAACATCGGGCCAGCCGTCTTCATCGAAGTCGGCGGTCAGGACTCCGAGGCCGTAGGTGCTCGCCGTTTTGGTGATTCCTGACTGCTCGGAGACATCGGAGAACGTGCCATCTCCATTATTGTGATAGAGGATATCCTTCCCGCCATTCAGCCCCGGGGGCCCGCAGGCGACCATCACCCCCTTGTAAAGGCATGGTCCTGATTCGGGAACGGGCGCGGTTTTCAGATCCAGATCGATGTAATTAGCCACAAACAGGTCAAGATTGCCATCGCGGTCGTAATCAACAAAAGCGCATCCCGTGTTCCAGCGAGTCGTCTTCTGCGCGATACCCGCTTTCACTGTGACATCGCTAAACGTGCCGTTCCCGTTATTGTGATAAAGCGCGTTCTGGCCGTAGTAACTGATGAACAAATCTTCATAGCCGTCGTTGTCGTAGTCGCCGATGCAAACGCCTTGTCCCCATCCGGAGCGCGCGAGGCCGGCTTTGGCAGTCAC
>CAYNPS010000327.1:0-3395 GCA_964399125.1 uncultured Terriglobales bacterium | reverse complement strand
TCTTGACCAGCTTCGTTCGCAGGCTGATTTCGCGGTATTGACCGCCCAGAAGCTCGACTAGAGCGCGATAGTCAGCACCTTTCGTGACAATCGCGATTCGTGGGTTCAGTACCTGCAATTGCAAAAGAAGCTGCTTTATCAGGAAGGATTTGCCCGAGCCGGTTTTTCCAGTCACAAGGATGTTTCCGTTCGTCAGCTCGGTGCTAAACGGATTGAAACGTAGCAGAGTGCCTTCGCGAGTTCTGGCCAGGAAGGCGGGTGTGATGTCGTGAGTGCCGATCCAGGGAATCTCAATTGGCACGAAATCCGCGGACTGGCCGGAGAGTAATGTGAATTCGCGATTAGTCTTGCGTACTCCATGCACACCCGGCAGAAACGAAATGAATGTCGGAAGAAGCGCCGTGTCTTCTTGGTATCCACGGGCGCCGTTCGTTTGTCCAAATGCCTGCAGGACTGACTCGATGCGTTGCGCCAGCTCGTGTTCAGCTTTCTCGCGTTCGAAGGATGTGCGCGCAACGGTCGAGGCCGAAACGATGACCGCGAGTTCGATTTCGGTAATCCGCTGTGATGACGTGATCGCGGAAGTCAGCGTGTCAACTGTGTCTTTCTCAAGAGCCGCTGCTTGGAAATCGCGCCGGCGGCTGCCGTCTTTTCGCAATTGAAACGCCAAGCTCTTCTTGAGGAGTCTCCGCAGCTTGCGGACCTTGGCGGTCTGATTCGGGACGCGAACATTTATGACGATCTCGGACGAGAAGTCGAGCGCCATCAGTGGGCGCAGCAGCGAAGCAAAGGTCGCTTCCGGTAATTCCGACAGCGTGACGACTGCCTTGAGTACGCCGCCGAGATCGAGATAGCGAACACCCTCTGACCAGTCTGTATTCAACATCGACTCCTGCTTGCGCGTAGGCAGCTGATGATCTGCAGGATTCAGTGACCGATAGATCAGTCGGACAAGTTCGTGCTCATCGAGACGACGAACGGGCGTAATCGCTTCGAGACCGATGCGATAGGTTTCGAGGATCTGATTGAACTCGGCGACGAGCCGATTGTGTTCCTGGCGATTCCGCTGAACGAGAGCCCTTGTACGTGAATCATTCAGCGCGGCTCTAGTAATCCTCGGCAGCTTGCCAAATCCTTCTTGCGCGAGGCCCTGCCAGAAGGCCGCTGCGAATCGCGAACCGGCCGAGCGCGTCTCCCAGGTTCGTGAGGGTCTCCAAGAGAGAAACGCTAGCAGCCTTATCGAGCGCATCTGGCCGGCATCAATTGCCGAGCGCCAGAATGAGACGCGGTTTTCTTCGAGCCACGCCGCAGGCGAATTGACGCAATTACTCCGAGACGTCCTCTCATCGAGAACCTTCGGCATTTCGTACTCGATCTCGTACCGGAACTGCAGCTCAATTTCGGGATGACGAATTCCCTTGATGAACGCATCTAGCGAACTGCTGAGTGCTTCAAGGCGTTCGGCATCGGCAAACTGAGTAGCGGTTCCGACGCACTCCCAACCCGCACAGAATGAGCCGTCACGCCGCACGATCAGATCATCGCGGATTTCGGAAATGGGAATTCGCGCAGCTAAGGACGAAAGAACTTTCTCGTTGCGCGTTCCGTTGACTTGACGCTGCGCTGTGGCCTGCGGCAAGAAGACCGCCAAAGCGAATGTCACAACAGCCAGCGCACCAACAAGCGCTGCAATCAGATGAACTGTAGATGCTTCAATCATTCTTCGTTCTCGACCAAATAAGACGATGTTGGACGACCGGCCCGGGCGCTGTGCGCTTTTGGACGAAAGTGGTGCTGAATCCACGCGACAAGATAACCACGAGGCTTGCCATGTTTGGCCCAACGGATTAGCAGAATCAAAATGGCGGCTGAGCCATACGTCATGACGGTCGAAACCGGCACAAATCCGAGCAGCACACGGTGGATGTGGTCGCCGATTAGCCGCATGACAATTGCCCAGGCAATCACGAATCCCCAGTCCTCCAGTTCCAAGCCGAAGAACTCGGCGCGAACTGACAATGAACGTGCTACGGGTTTGAGTCGCAGTGACATGAATCAGCCTGCAAATGTGCGAAGCAGTTGCAAAACGGATGAAAGGAGCAGCGCACCGCCCGCGCCAGCCCACTGTTTGCCGCTCGGCCGCTCGCGAGCAATATTTGCGACCGCCCAAATGACAAGGAATCCGGCGCCGAAAATTCCGAGGCCCTGGGCGTAGCTGAGGGAGTTAGAGAGAAACGACGTGACTCGGTCGCCGCCAATTTGCGCGAATGCAGGTGACCCTAGCAGCAACGTCGAAACAAGAGTTGTGATTGAGCGTGCGAATCGACGCCCTGCTACTCGTCGTTCTTGGTTCAGGGATCGAAACATCAGCGTCCTCCTTTGCAAATGCAAGTTCGGGAATCGCCCGGAGCCGAGAATTTGGGGAGCAGGATCAGCAACAGGTAGGAGGCATTGTGCTGACAGAATCCTGCTCCCGGATAGTCAAATCAACGGTCGCACTTCGATGCGGACGCCATTACGCTGTCATCTGCGTGATGTCGGGTTCGAACTGCGGCACATAGCTGGGAGGCTCCGGTGAGTATCCCATTTCGATTTCACTCTTACTAATGGGCACGCTCCCGGAGGAATTCACCGCGTCATCAAAGATTTTTTTCTGTTGAGCGGTTTTTACGGGCGGCTTACGTTGAACAGTGCTCTCCCCTGATGGTTCACCGTTTCGCGCAGCACGTTGGAGTCGGTTAAGAATTGTCTGCAACTTTCGATGCAAACGACGATGGACTTTCTGTGGATTCGCCCCAAGCGCCTCCGCAACTTCTTTGGCTTCGAATCCTTCGTACTTGAGCTTCAGAAGGAGATCACATTCTGTGCTGGAAAGCAGACCCTCACGTTGTGCCTGCTGGAGAAAAGCCTCCAGCGCGACTGCGTTCTCGAAGCTGGCGTTTGGCGGCTCTGGAAATTCAATTGATCCTTCCTGAAGATGCGCGCACTGATGGGCTTCCTTGATCGCCCACCGGAACATGCTCTTTCGGAAGTTCCTCACCAGCGCAATGGGCAGATGCCCATTTTGCCGGAGCATTGCAGGTGACTTGACAGTCTCCAAAAAGCAAACCGACGCCTCTTGAGCGACATCCTCAGGCGTCAGAGTGGGAAACTGCTCACAAATTTCGTTGTAGGTCTTGTGGATTGCCGGAGTGAATGCCACGAGAAGCAATTGCTGCCCGATGTCTTCCGTGATCCTGTCCGCAATGGCTTTGACCAACGCGTGCAGGATTTCGTTCCAAGCATTGTGATTTTCCGTTTCGACGTGTTCGTGCTCGTGCAAACGCGCGATCACATCAACGGGCGAAGCGAAGTGGCTCAGAATCGGGTGGTTAGCGGCGAGTGCCTGGAAGTGG
>CAYNPS010000326.1:0-3397 GCA_964399125.1 uncultured Terriglobales bacterium | reverse complement strand
GAATCCAGAAGCGGAAGTTGCGCGTGATGATTTTCAAGCGGCGTTACTCGAGCCGGTAATTGGGGGCTTCGCGGGTGATGATCACGTCGTGTACGTGGCTCTCACGCAGGCCGGCGCCGCTGATGCGAACAAAGCGGGCCTTTTGTTGCAATTCGGGAATTGTGCTGCATCCGCAGTATCCCATTCCGGAACGTAGCCCGCCCACGAGCTGAAGAACCATGTTGGAAAGTGGTCCGCGATAAGGTACGCGTCCTTCGATACCCTCCGGTACGAGCTTGGCCAGGCGATTCGGGCTACCGTTCTCTAGCATTTCGGCGGCTGGTGTGTCATCGTCATTCGACTGGAAGTAGCGTTCGCTCGATCCCTGCGCCATTGCGGCCAAAGATCCCATCCCTCGATACGCCTTGAACGAACGGCCCTGATAGAGAATCGTCTCGCCCGGGCTTTCATCGACACCGGCGAATAGCGAACCGACCATCACCGAACTCGCTCCCGCAGCTATCGCCTTCGTAATATCGCCCGAATACTTAATGCCGCCGTCGGCAATGATGGGCACGCCAGAATCTTTGGCAGCGCGCGAAGCCTCTGCGATCGCATAGATCTGTGGTACGCCGGCGCCAGTCACGATTCGCGTGGTGCAGATCGATCCCGGTCCAATTCCGACTTTCACCGCATCCACTCCCGCTTTGATGAGAGCGCAGGCGCCGTCGAATGTGCCTACGTTTCCGGCGAGCAGATCGACTTCAGGCAGCTTGCTCTTGATTTCTCGCACTGCATCGAGAACGCGCGTTGTGTGGCCGTGGGCGCTGTCGATTGCGATCACATCGACCTTGTATCTCGCCATCTCTTGTGCGCGCTCGAGATAATCGCCGGTCGCGCCGATCGCCGCTCCCACCCGCAGACGTCCCTGAGCATCTTTCGCGGCGTTGGGATATTTCAGCTTTTTCTGGATGTCTTTTACCGTGATCAGGCCTTTGAGATTCTGCTTGTCATCCACCACCAGCAGCTTCTCGACGCGATGCTTGTGCAGGATTTGCTCGGCTTCTTCCAGAGTCGTTCCTACAGGAACGGTGATGAGGTTTTCCTTGGTCATCACCTTGGAAATCGGAATGTCAGTGCGGGTCTCGAAGCGAAGATCGCGATTGGTAAGAATGCCGACGAGCTTCTTGTTTTTCGTAACAGGCACGCCGGAGATTTTGTATTTGCGCATTACGTCGAGCGCGTCGGAGATCTTGGCATCGGGCGAGATCGTGACCGGATCGACGATCATTCCGCTTTCGGAACGCTTTACCTTATCGACTTCGCCAGCCTGCTGCTCGATGGTGAGATTGCGATGCACGATCCCGATTCCGCCCTGCTGCGCGATGGCGATCGCCAGGCGCGATTCCGTAACCGTGTCCATGGCGGCGCTGATGATCGGGATATTCAGATTGATATTTCGCGAGAGCCGCGTCTGCGTATTCGCCAGCGCGGGAACAACATCAGAATGTGCCGGCAGCAGAAGAACATCATCAAAGGTAAGGGCCTCAGGGACGGGAAAATGAATCATTCAATTCTCACTTGCTTTTCCTTCATTGTAGCGTGATTCGCTGGACTCCCGTTCTGATTGAACACGGAGGACACGGAGAGCACGGAGGAAGGATTTGGTTCTCATCCTCTGCGCCCTCCGTGCCCTCCGTGTTCAAATTTTTAAGGCGTGCTGGGCAAACCGGCGATTTGGATACGCAAAATGAATGACGAGCGCGACTGCCGCGAAGACGACAAAGATGAACCAACTGCCTTCCGGTCCTACTGTGCCTCCGGTGATCCATGCGGGTCCGTAGAATTTTGCACTCAGTAAATGCTCGGGAGAAACGAAGCCGCTGTCGTTCACGCCGTAGAGGAACGTTTCTGAGTAATCCCACATGAAGTGGAATCCGATGATCCAAAATAAGCTCCCGGTTCGCCACACTGAAAAGCAGCTCATCAGCCCGTAGAAGACGATGGCAATAAGGCCGGCGGTCGCCTCCCCGGGGTTGCTCCCATGCGCGGCGGCAAAGAGGAGTGACAGCACAATCGCTGCCGGCCAGAATCCGATTCCGTCCGTGAGGGTATAGAGCGCGTATCCGCGAAAACAGATTTCTTCAAACAATGCGACTTCAAAGAGGAATGAGAATGCGTTCAGCGTCGCGGCAATCGCCAGCGACGACCCGTGCATGTACTGCGGCCCGAAATCGAAGTGATGCGCCAGCTTCATTCCTTCGAGCATGAGCGTGAGCGAGAGCCATCCGATGAGCACGCCGAAGAAGAAGTGTGGACTCCATTTTTCATCCGTGAGGCCATACGACCACGCCGATCGCCCTTCGAACTTCCCCATGAACGTATTGGCGCCGAGAATGGCGGCGACCACAAGAAGCTTGGCGACATCCGGAGCAATGTCGTGCGGAAGCCGGTGTCGAATCGGAGCAGAGATTGCCAGGAGGAATATGGCGAAGACAATGCAGATTCCGATCCAGCTCAGAAGCCGCCACCCGGCTCGCAATCCTCTTTCGTTGAAGAAGAGAGTATTGCGCTGGCCAACAGAACTACTTCCCGGCTCAGCTGAGTTTGTTAACGACTCCTTCTCGGGCTCAGGCAGAGGAATCTCCTCGCTAGCGGCGCAGATTTAGCAGTGTACAACGCGTCACCCCCTGGAGAACCGATGACGGAGTATACCAAATAAGCGACGAATTCGCTTGACTTTCGCCTGGAAATGTAATAGCACAGAAGTATGGTGTTGGCTTTCAAATACGCTTCGCTAGCGCGCACGGAATGCCCGATTGCGGCGATGCTTCGACCGCGGCTCAGTGAGGGTTGCGAACTGGCCTGCGCAGGTGGGTGTCTAACTTCTAAGGTGCTCGTCTCATTGGGGTTACCCCGAAAAAACTTCGGGTAACCCCGTGGAAATCTCGGCGTTACCGCCTGGAAATTTCGGCGTTACCCCGTGGAAAACTCGGCGTAACCGCATGCCCAAAAACGCGAAAAAAGGGAGGTTCCAGCCACTTGTTTTCGGGCCCAACCTGAACATCTGTTTGCACTTGCTGGATTAGTCAAGATTGAGGTCGGTTTTCAGTGTGCGTCAGATGGAACAAAAACGAGCAGAAAGACCCTGTATTCCAGTAAGCCGTAGAGGCGCATAAGAAATTGTCTTCAGAGGTGCATGAATCCTCTTCTGACTATCGACAGCCCGATACAGCTCTCGCGCTCCACAAGTATGGCGCTTAAGCCGAATGCCGAGAGCCGAATGCCGACTGTCGCTGTTTGTAAATCGATCCGACACGGCGTATCATCAGATTTTGGCGTGTTCACCTCGAACTGGTCTGCAGCTCAACTGTGAGTTGCGGCTGGCGACGGGGCCCCGAAGGGGGTGGCTAGGCTT
>CAYNPS010000325.1:0-3421 GCA_964399125.1 uncultured Terriglobales bacterium | reverse complement strand
TGTTCGCGAACTTCTTCCTGATGAGTGCTGCGCGCACTTCATGGTCGCTGAAAATGGTTCCGTCGTCGCGCTCTGCGGATTCGTCCAGTTCGATCTTGAAGTTCTTGATGGCGGCAGTCTTGAGCTGCTCGGCGATGCGCTGCTTCACGTTGCGAGTTGTTTGGCCAATCTTGAGAAGACCCTTGTGGGCCTCATCGGCGATCGAATAGGCGTAGATGCGCGGCTGAGCCTCTGGCTTCGGCGCGAGGATCTCCTCGATGGTTTTACTCATCAGCCTCTCCCATAGGCCGGATCATGCTGTTGATGAATGCGATCTCGTCTCTTGTGATGCGGTACTTTTTATAAAGATCTTCGTCTGTCCACAATCGCTCCCAGGGCTGCTGAGGGACCCATGAGTATGTTGAGCGTAATGCGTGTTGCGTGATCTTCCGCAGCGATACAAGAAACCTGAACAATCGCGTAGCCACATAAGAGTGCACGCTTTGCGCCTGTATCCGCTTCTTGAACGGACCTGCGACAAGGTAAGTCTGAGTACAGACGGAACCGGGCGAAGCAACGATTGGCGGCCCCAGGACCATTGCCGGAATAGCGCCGCGTTCGCCGTAGGCCTCGGGAAGCAGGACTTTCCACGCATCAATTAGTTGCGTGTTCTTCCGGATACTCGACCGCGGTATAAATCCAACGGTTCGTTTCCCTCGATCAGTGAGATAGACCTCTACAGAATTCTTGAAGGGTTTGGTCTTCCATTCTTCTAAGTTTGTTGGCAAGCCAAAGGGGGTGTCGGAGCTGACGATGGCGTCCATCGTGAGTTCCTGGAGAGCCCGGATTTTATTGAGAATTGCCAGCGAGCGCTGGTCTCGGACGAATATGTCATTGCTTCCCAACTCCCGAACAACAACCGGCTGACGCTCCTCTCCTTGGTAGAGCGTGTACTCACAATTGCCTTGATGGTCCTTGTTCCATAGAAAATAACCAACGCCGCCCTCAAAATCGACGCCGGGAAAAGCAGTTGACATCTTGGTGTAGTCAACAAGATGACTGATGTGCTTCCCCGTTAGCATAGTCTTTCGAAATTCATCCATGCCACGTCCGCCCGCCAGCCACCTCGACGGGATCACCATACTTAGGAATCGCGGATCGAGCCTTAGCGCCTGCTCGACGAAGAGATGGTAGATCGAGGAGTCACTCGAACCGCCTGCTCCGCCCTTCATTTGATACGGTGGATTGCCGATGATCACGTCAAACTGCATGTCGCCTCCAAATAACTGGGCAATTCGGGTCTTTATGTCGTCTGTATGGATAAACGCATACGCGTGGGTTTCAAACCCCTCGCCTCGGTCGAATATCTTTTGTCCTACGCGGCAAAACTTGCATTGGCCGTCAACCCACGTGTGTTCCATCCGTTCAAACCAGATGTTGCCATCGTCGGTGGCAAAGCTTCGGGCGATGGAATGCTTGCCATTTGCTTCCTTCGAGCAATAGATGCTGCGTCGCGCAAGCAGACTCGTGAGATAGGTGATGCCAATGCCAAATACCTGTTTCGTGAGGATGTGATCAACGCGCTCTTCCAGATTCGGAAGCTCGTCCGCCAACCCTTCGGTGAGACGGCTGGTGATCTCCCGTAGAAAAACGCCGGACTTTGTACATGGATCAAGGAACCGAACTGAACTATCCGACCAGATGTCCGCTCCGTCTTTGTTTGCCGCCCAGGCTTCGGCAACCGTGTCCAGCATCCGGTTCGCGAACTCGGGCGGCGTGAACACCTCGTCGTTGGAAAGATTGGCAATGCAGGTCAAAACATCAGGATTGCGCCCGCGCAACGAAAAACTAGCCTTTCCGTTCATGCTGGCTCCCGAATACTATCGCCAACGGGGGAGCCAGCAAGCTCACGCATAGTAACCGGCGGATACGCCTTGATGGGCGCAAAAACCTCGTGCTTACCGAGATGAGCCCACAGTGAGCCTTCCTGACTGAAGGAAGACATTTTGGTGAGGGCCTCGAAACGGAAATCGCGCCGCTGGAACTTGCCCTTTCCTAGGTAGCCCCATTCGGCGAACGTAATTGGTAGCCCGTCATGCGTAAGCAACGTCAGCGCATCACCATGCACGAGGTTCTCCGACAAGACATAGAAAGCGGCCCGATACAGATCATCCGTCTCATCCAGATTCAGATACTCGGCGAAGACCTCAAGCATATTCGCGCGGCATTCCGCGATGTTGTCCGTTAGAAGTTCAATCCCGTATGTGCACATCACAGCCAGCAGGGCATAATGTCGCCGCTCAAAGTCGGACTTTCCGAACTTAGCCTCGACAGCGGCCAGTTTGCGCTGCAGGACAGGAACAAGGAAATTCCCGCTTCCGCATGCAGGCTCAAGGAAACGAGAGTCAATGCGCTCCGTCTCGCCTTTAACCAAGTCAAGCATGTTTTCGACCAGCCACCGAGGCGTGAACACCTCGCCGTGGTCTGCAACGCGCCTTTTGGACTTGATCAAACTCATAAGTAATGCTTGCTATCTCGGCCAGTAGCTTGTGGGTACTGCGACGGTTTCCTGGCCCACCGCATGGGGGCAAACGCATCATAGGATACGGTATTGCATTTGTGAATCGAAAAACCCCGACTATCGCGCCGGCCTATTCGTTTTCTTGTAAAAAAGATCATAAATGATTGAGATTCAAACCGGCAGGACAGGCCAGCGCTACATCGAATGGGCACAGACTGCGGACAACATGGCTGGATATAAGGGCTTGGGATACAACATAACGATTCTGATGCCGACTGGGCCGGAACCGGCAAGAAGCCGCTCATACTCCCGGCAGCGATCCGGCCAGCAGGTCGGCCAAGCCGGATGCGGGACAGCGCAGCCCCACGTAAAACGATCCAAAGAGCGCGTAGACGGCGCTCACCTGGTCGAAGCGCATTTCATAGATCAGGCGCTTGAAGCTGAGCGGATCGTCGGCAAACAGGTCTACTCCCCACTCCCAATCGTCGAAGCCAATCGAGCCTGAGATCACCTGCCGGACCTCGCCCGCATACCGCCGCCCCACCATGCCATGCTCATGCATCTGGCGCTGCCGCTCGGCCAGCGGGAGGGTGTACCAGTTATGGGTTTCGCCGCGCTTGCGGTCCATGGGATAGAAGCAGATATAACGATGCGCCGGAATCGCCGGATAAAGCCGGGCGTGCATGGCCTCGCGCTGCCGGTCCAGGACCTCTTCCACCTCCGCGTTCCACTCCGCGGAATGGGGTTCAATGCCGCGTTCCATCAGAGAGGCGTAGGTCTTGGCCGTGGACTCGTACAGCCCAAGCTCGACCACGGAGAGATAAGAAGTGGCGGCCTCAAGATATTCGTAGAGCCGGAGGCTGGCGAGCTTCAGCTCCGCCGCCTTCAGCTCTTCAAAGGACCGCCGGAAGTGAAGGAACA
>CAYNPS010000324.1:0-3429 GCA_964399125.1 uncultured Terriglobales bacterium | reverse complement strand
CGCCAGCGTTGATTCTGAGCCAGGATCAAACTCTCGTTTGAAACCTGATGACTCGCCCCTCGACGGAAGAAGAGGGAATCGAGTCGGCTGTCCACGCGCTCGAAAGGCGGGACAGCAATACATTGTGAGATCGCTCGAACTTGCGACTCGAGCGTTCCAAGATCCCGGCATGCCGGGACCATCTCACGACTGGCACGTTCAACCTGTTGTCAAAGACCGAATTTCGCATTTCCCGGCTGGCCGGGTGCGTTTCAGTCGAACCCGTCATCAATTCGAACGACGTGTCCTCGAAACTTGTGCATCTCCTCCGGTCGAGTCCGACGCGTAGAGACGAACCTTTCAAACTTACCGCAGCCGTTTACATTGTGTCAACCTAATCGCGGACAAAATGCATTATCAACGCTGATTCCGTTGCTCTGGGTGTTGTTACTCCGAGCGTAGCGAGGAATCCCTACTGTACCCAGAATGTTTCGGTTCGGTAGGGATTCCTCACTTCGTTCGGAATGACAAAACGAAACGAACGATAACGAACCGAAGCCGTATGGCTGCTTAAAAGATCTTCGTAGTCTTCGGAGGTTGTTGCGACTTGCAAAACCCTTCAGAGCCGGATGTTTCGCCTCGGCGAAACTGCCCTGAATTCACTCCAGCCTTGGCGCCGGAGTTTGCCTTTTAATCGGCTTCACTATCAGATGTTCCAGGGAGCTCGGCAGACTCATTTTCTGCCTCTTTCACCCCTCCGCTACCGCGGACGGTACTGACTAAAGCTCAACCTGGCTGACTGCCAACCGTTTTAATGTCGAGTTCATTTATAACACAGCCCCTCCTTGACGATGCAAGAGGTTGGGGTGACGTTTTTTGGTGCAGGAACAGCGGCAATCGGCATTCGGCTGTCGGCACTCGGCTCGAGCAACCTCAAAAACAACAATATGGAAAGTTGTGAGCATCTAGGTCCTGATCACAAGTCCTTAATGTTCAAGCAATTAGGGCCTTAGCCGATTGCCAAGTGCCGAGTGCCGAATGCCTGTTTTCCGCCTACGGTTACCCCGAATTTTCCACGGGGTTACGCCCACTTTTCCACACGGTAACGCCGAGATTTCCACGGGGTTACCCCACATTTCCTTCGGGGTTACCCCAAGCCCCTATGGTCGCCGCGCGTGGCGGACGCTTCGAAGCGTCGCCCACATCTGTCTTCAAGGCCGCGCGCTTCAATGTCGAACCTGCGATCTGCACCGCTCGCAGTAGCACGGCAGCATCGCGGAGGTCGATCCTCTTGCTGACAACTTGTTCCATGATCTGCTTCAGCGTGATCTGCATGCTCTCGGGATCTTCGAGCACGCCAACCTGCATCTGCACTTGCTGCTGAGTCTGGGCCGCGCGCGCGTGAAAGACGCAGTAGGACTGATCCTTGATCGCGGGAGCACGGCATGGCTGCCCGTCCGCCTTCACGATCGAGCATCGACGCGCCCGATTGGCTTTCTTCAGGAACCCCAAATTGATCGCTCTGCGATTGGTCTCCATGCGCTGCTTCGCCTGGTCGATTTGCTCGTCGAGTAGCTCGACATGCGCTTTGAGTTGCTCTTCGCTGAGCGAGCTGAGATCTATGTCAACGAATTCGTATGTGTCTTCCTCATCTTCGAGTGACTCGATCTCCGCCTCCAGTTGTTCTAACTCGGCTTCTACCTGACGGGCATATTCCGGGTCCTCGACCATTGCGTTTGACTTCATCCAACGAACTCGATTTCTTCGGCAATTTCGCTTCTTTTTCGCCATCCATAATTCGGATGCTACCGCGAATTGGCAGAATGTCAAGAGTTTCAAATCGGGAACCAGTGAGCACGTTCGCTGCCAAACATAGCTTAGGGGCACAACGGAATCGGCGACTGCGAGAGCAATTAGAGTTCCAGATTGTTAGACTATCGTTGCGCACTGGGAGACATCGATGCGCGCAAGAGGTCCCAAATTGGAATTCGAGCTTCAGCCTACGTTACGCGGTGAGTTGATCGAAGTGCGGCCGCTTCGGCCGAATGACTTCGAAGATCTCTTTGCCGCAGCCAGCGATCCGCTCGTTTGGGAACAGCATCCAGAGAACGAGCGCTACAAGCGCGAGATCTTCCAAAAATTCTTCGACAGTGCCATCGAATCGAAAGGCGCATTCGCCGTCATCGACCGCCGGACCGGGCGCGTCATCGGAAGTTCGCGCTACTGGAATCTGAAGCCTCACGAGAGTGAAGTCGAAATCGGCTGGACTTTTCTTGCACGCGAGTTCTGGGGCGGCACATACAACGGCGAACTGAAGAAGCTCATGCTCGAACATGCCTTTCGCTTCGTCGATCGCGTGGTGCTCATCGTCGGCGAAAACAACCTGCGCTCGCAAAAAGCCGTACAGAAAATTGGCGGGACATTTCTCAGGAAAGAGTCTCGCCCTGGCTCAGACGGTAAGTTACGCCAGAACGTCGTCTTCGCGATCACGCGTGAGCAGTTTCAGAAAGGGACTGCAGCGCGGCAGAGCACTGGAGCACAGTCTCTCAGAAACAAAAACCAAGAGCGAACACGAAGGTCGGAGGCAACACAGAGAGGTCACGAAGAAACCTTCGTGGCCTCTTTTCTCCCTTTGTGATCGGAGCCTGCCCTGAGCGCAGTCGAATGGGTGTCCGCCGTTCTCGCATCTCTACTCGCTCCGCAATGCCTGCATCGGTTCAATTGTCGATGCGCGCCGTGCCGGAACAAAGCCAGCCACGGTTGCGGCCGATGACAACACTACGATGGCAAGCAGCAAGCTCACAGGATCGTACGCTCGCACACCGTAGAGTTGCGAAGCGATGAGTCGAGCACCGAGCAAAGCAATCGGAATTCCGATCGCCAGGCCAAGCAGCACCTGCGCAAATGCGCTCCGCATCACCATGCCAATCACGTCTCCGCGGTTAGCGCCAAGCGCCATGCGTACGCCGATCTCGCTGGTTCTGCGCGCCACCGAGTATGCGGTAATGCCATACAAGCCGACCGACACAAGAACCAGCGCGAGAATTCCGAACAGCATCGTCAGGCGCGCGATAAGCCGCTCCTGATTGAAGTTGCCGGCCACCTGGTAATCCATCGATCGCAGGTCGATGATGGTGAGGTTGGGGTCGATGTTCCCCAGAGTACGCCTAACCAGCGCATCGACATTTTGCGGTTGAGAGTCGAATCGCAGCACGATCGAGTTGATGAACATCGACCAATTCTCTCCCGTGGCGTCCGAGGGTTTTTCAAACCGAGTATTTCTTTGTGTTAGCGGTCGGTAGTAGAAGGGACGATATTCGCCTCGGGGGTTGTTGTACTTGGCGTCGCCCACTACGCCGACGATCTCATAGCTGCCGGCGAACTTCTGGCCGTTATTCCCGAAATGGCGTCCGATCGGATCCTCGTTAGGAAAGAACTTCTTCACGAAAG
>CAYNPS010000323.1:0-3435 GCA_964399125.1 uncultured Terriglobales bacterium | reverse complement strand
CTTACCGAATTCAAGCGTCCCGACACCTTTCCTGATTTCACCCGTTGTGAACAAACCACGCCAGAGCCCAACTCGGCCTGGAAGGACGTGATTGTCAACGGCGGCCGGGCGCGCGCCTTCTCCGAGATCATGCCCGCTTTTGGCGAGTTGCTTACCTCAGACCAGATCGATGACCTCATCGCCTACATGCGCACCTTCTGCCGGAACAATCATTGGGCTCGTGGCGAACTCAATCTGCCGCGTGCTCTGATCACGGAAAAAGCGTTTCCAGAAGACGAGGAAGTGATCTCAACCGCAGTGAACGCCAACGGCAATGCCGGAGTGACTACCGACATCATTCACGAACAGCGCTTCGGCGTGCATAACCAAATTGAAGTGGACGTCCCGCTTCAGTTCCGAAACCAGAACCAGACCTGGTATGGCGGCGTCGGAGACACAACGCTGGGAGTTAAGCGCGAGATGTGGTCGAGTCTGCGCAGCGGATCGATCCTGAGCCTGTTTGGCGGAGTGATCGTGCCTAGCGGCAACAAAAACCGCGGCTTCGGGACCGGCACAACAACCTTTGAGACCTTCGCAGCCTACGATCAATTGTTTCCGACGAATACGTTCATTCAGTTTCAAGCCGGCGCAAATCTACCACGACATACTGATGTCGCACCTCAAACGGTGTATTGGCGTACCGCTTTGGGACAGAGCTTCGCAGCGGACCATGGGCTGGGCCGTTTGTGGTCGCCAATGGTGGAGTTCGTTGCCGATCGCGATCTTATAAGTGGAGCAAAGACCAGGTGGAACATCGTCCCCGAGATGCAAGTCACCATCAGCCCGAGACAACATATTCGCGCAAATGTTGGCTTTAACCAGCCATTTGCTAACAGCACCGGCCAGCAGAAGCAGGTCGTGTTTTATCTGCTCTGGGACTGGGCGGATGGAAAGCTGCTTCAGGGGTGGTGATGAAGAACATCCTCTGGTCGTCGATGGCGATTATTGTATTGCTGCTTGTCTCAGCGAGAGCCACTCGCGCAGGTAGCGAACGCTCAACCTCCACTCCGAAGTTTCAGACCTCCGACCGCTGCGTCGCGTGCCACAACGGAATGAAGACACAGACCGGCGCGGACTTTTCCATTGGGATCGATTGGCGAGCCAGTATTATGGCGAACTCTTCGCGTGATCCGTACTGGCAGGGGAGCGTGCGGCGCGAGACTATCGATCATCCGACCGCAAGCGCTGACATTCAGGACGAGTGTTCGCATTGTCACATGCCAATGGCGTTCTACGAGGCACATGTGCAGGGAAAGAAGAACGGCGTCTTTTCTCATCTTCCGTTCGATCTCGATAAAACGGCCGACGCAGAAGCTGCGGATGGCGTCTCCTGCTCGATCTGCCATCAGATTTCCAAAAAGAACCTGGGGACGCGGGCCAGCTTCGTAGGCAACTTCATAATTGAACCACCTGACAATCAAGGACAGCACCCCGAGCATGGACCATACGTGATCGATGCCGGCCACCAACATGTCATGCAGACGTCCACGGGAGGATTCCTACCCGGGAACGCGACGCAAATTCGCGATTCTGCTCTCTGCGCGACTTGCCACACGCTGTACACGGTGGCTCTCGATAAGGCCGGAAATCGGACCGGTCAGCTACCAGAGCAGATGCCTTATCTGGAATGGCGGCATAGCGATTACCCGGCCAAGAGTAGTTGCCAGTCTTGTCATATGCCCGAGGTGCAAGGCGAAACGCCAGTGACGGCGCTCTTTGGTCAGATGCGCGAGGGCGCCAGACACCACACCTTTGTTGGGGCGAACTTCTTGATGCTGCGCATGCTTGGCGACAATCGCCAGGACCTCGGCGTTGTCGCACTGCCCGATGAGCTAACCGCCTCCTCACAGCGCACAGTGGACTTCCTTCAGTCGCAGAGTGCTCGTGTCAGCATTCGCGGCGTGCAAGCCAGTGAGGGACAACTCCACGTCGATGTGCTCGTAGAAAACCTCACCGGACACAAGCTGCCGACGGCCTATCCTTCACGGCGGGCATGGCTGCACGTCACGATTCGGGATCGGAGTGGTCGAACCGTGTTCGAGTCCGGTGCGCTAAATCGCGACGGTTCCATTCAGGGAAACATCAACGATGTCGATCCAACTCGTTTTGAGCCCCATTACCGTGAGATCTCGAGCGCTGACCAGGTAGAAATCTACGAGCCCATTCTTGGCGATCCTGAAGGACATGTCACGACTGGGCTGATCACTGCTGTCGGATATCTCAAGGACAATCGTCTCCTTCCCTCCGGCTTCGACAAGAATTCGGCGGATACGGACATTCAAGTGGTGGGTGATGCTGCCCAGGATCCTAATTTCACTGACAAAGGCAGCCTTGTGCGATATTCGGCAGCCGTCGATCCAGCATCTGGTCCATTCCACATTGAGGCCGAGCTCTGGTATGAACCCATAGGATTTCGCTGGGCACACAACCTGGCTCCATACCATGCTGAGGAGCCTCAGCGCATGGTGAGCTATTACGATTCACTGGCTTCCGGCGCAGCCGTGATCTTGGCGAAAACGGAGGCGACGAAGTAGCTCCGCGCGCCCGCGGAGATGACCGAGCGTCTTTGATTTCCGCCAGTCAGGAAATCATATCTATGAATAGAGTGCCAACGCTGTTAAAAGAAGAGTCCCAATCCGGATTCGTGTATCCAGTTCAGCGGACGGTTACGTTTGAGCGACGAGAACGGTCTCGGCAGCGCGCGTTCGTAACCATGAATAGGGACGGGCAATTGCGGTTCATTGCGGAGAGGTTCAGTCGATTAGACACCGTGGAGCTAGCAAATATCGTCAGAGCTATCTTCGGACATCCTCACGACAAAGGCCGCCCACGAAAGCCGAAGTAAACGAAGACTCATTGAGAAACAAAGGCTACGGACCTTCTATCCTCCGCTATGTCGACCCCCGAATTATCATGAGGATTATAACTTTTGCATATCGTTGCCCAGCTCACGCGTGCGATTATTCTCGTAGTCGTCGCGTTGTTTCCTATCGTTAACCCCCTGGGAAGTGCTCTGATCTTCTTAAGTTTGACTCGGTGGTATCCACCTGCCGTACGCCGCAATCTGGTGGTTCGGATAACGGTTAACAGTTTCCTTTTATTGATAATTTCGATCCTGATCGGGAGTCACGTACTACACTTTTTCGGTGTGTCGATCCCGGTGATCCAAGTGGCGGGAGGACTGGTTGTTTCGGCTACCGGATGGAGTCTTCTCAGTCAGCGCGATCCCGACACGAAAGAGCGGAAGGCGCTTGATGCTGCGGCAGCTACGCAACAAGCGTTTTATCCGCTCACGCTGCCGATTACAGTAGGTCCTGGTTCAATCTCTGTGGCAATCACGGTAGGCGCCAACACGGCGCGCAGTGTCTATTCTTGGCCGAGCTTGGTTGCAGCCCT
>CAYNPS010000322.1:0-3462 GCA_964399125.1 uncultured Terriglobales bacterium | reverse complement strand
TCGGCGTACTTGCCCCGTTAAATGAAACCCATCCGTCGGCTGTTCCGTCGTCGAAGTCGTAAGTGGCTACAACCTGCGCGAGGGCCGTTCGGCACGCCAGCGACAGAATGAATGCAAATGTCAGTGCAAACAACAGGAGTGAGCGACAACGAGAACACGACATGGTGACCTCTCCGGCGGTAGAGATTTTGCAACGACTGCGAAGGTCCACCCCGCAGGCGCATGAGCTTTTCGAAGGCGCGTCTAAATCGCTTTAGCTGCTGTTCGCCTCGCGAACAAAATCCGGGGTACAGTAAATATCACTGGTGAACTCTGAAGTCAACACCTGCGGCGAATTAACATTTCGAGACGCGAATTCAGCCGTTGTTTTCACAGCAAAGAGGTACCTTCGCCTGAATGAAGCAACCCAACCCACGGGCCTCTCGGAGTTGCGGTGGCTTTCCTTTTCGTTATGCAAGCTTTTGCCGTCGCACAACACCAGGTCTGGGCAAAGCGTATGGCGGATGCCGCGATCATTCGGTGGCCCGAGCGCTAAGGGCTCGACGATCCAAAGGCGATTGGAGCGTTCTTGGCCCGCAAGTTCCGAAATGGAACAAGCGCACAGCTACTTCTAGCTGGTCGGATTTCGTCGTTAACCTTGATCCTGCCTTCGGGCGGAGTGCGTCGTATATTTCGCGATTGTGTGATTTCGTGATTTCGCGATTGAGAAGCAGAAAAAATCACGGAATCGCGAAATCAGGAAATCACGGAATTACACACGCGCCCGGTCTACCACTTCACAATTGCCGCAAACGATTTCGGATCGAGACTCGCTCCTCCAACCAAAGCTCCATCGATTTCCGGCTGCGACATCAAAGCATGAGCATTGTCCGGCTTCACGCTGCCGCCGTAGAGAATGCGCAGTTTCTGCGCGGCGTCTTCGCCGATCGCCTTTCCTGCCTCGCCGCGGATGAAGACGTGGGCCTCCGAAGCGATCTCCGGAGTTGCCGTCTTTCCGGTTCCAATCGCCCAGACCGGCTCGTAAGCAATGCAGAATTTATCAACGTCTGCACCTGAGATTTCGCGCAGCGCCGCTCCCACCTGCCGTCGCAAAACATTCTCCGTGAGCCCCGATTCGCGCTCCTCAAACAGTTCGCCGATGCAGACGATTGATTTGAGACCATCTGCCAGCGCGCCTCGGAGCTTTCGATTGACACCGATGTCGGTCTCGCCGAAGTATTGGCGCCGCTCGGAGTGGCCGATGATTACCTGCTTGCAGCCGATGGCTATCAGCATGGCAGCAGAGATTTCTCCGGTAAAAGCGCCTTGCTTCTCAAAATGCATGTTCTGCGCGCCCACTTCGACTCGGCTTCCGCGGGTCGCCTCGACGACGGTAGGAATGCTGATATACGGCGGGAAAAGCGCGATGTCGTCGCGATCATGATTGGCGACCATGGGCAGAAACTCACGCACGAAGGTGCGAGCTTCATCGGGCGTTTTGTACATCTTCCAGTTGGCGGCGATCAGTTTTTTTCGCATGCGATAAAATCAGAGCAGCTTCACATTCCGAAGTACCAATGCAGGATCCCCTCGGCAATTTCCCTTCTGAAGATTCTCCCCGGCGCTCGTGGACGATCGTAATTCTTGTCGTGCTTGCGGTAGCTCTAGTCGGTATCGGCTTTGATCGCTTACTGATCCGAGAAGGTGTCTCTCGCTACGATCTGCTAGCCATCTCTAATCTCCTGACTGGCATTGTTGCCGGAGCATTCTTCTGGGAAGCACGCCGTCGCGATAGCGAGCGTAGGAAATTCATTCGCGAGCGCCTGCGGACCATCTCCGAGATGAACCATCACATCCGCAACGCTCTCCAGGTGATCTCGCTTTACTCGTACAAACAGCGGGACGAGAAAACAATGAAAGATCTCGGCCACGCGGTGAACCGCATCGAGTGGGCTCTTAGCGAAGTGCTTCCCGCCGAGCTACTCGGTCGCCCTCCTGTATCGGACGAGCGGCCCTGGGAAGCGGAGTCGCATAGCGCGAAGCAGTAGATTTGCCTTCCGTGGAGCCGGCCGCCCTCGGCCGGGTTTTCTCTCCGCGTTTCACGATTCCGGCACGTCAATTCATCGCGCCTGAGGCACTCTATTGTGCTTGCGACCAAACACCCGGCCGAGGGCGGCCGTCTCCACGTTAGCGATTGCTCAAGGCCTCCACTCCAGGCAACTTCTTCCCTTCCAGAAATTCCAGCGACGCTCCGCCCCCGGTAGAGATATGCGAGATCTTCTCAGCCACGCCGGCTTGATGTACGGCAGCGACTGAATCTCCCCCGCCGACGATCGACGTCGCATCTTCGTTGCCGGCAATCGCTCTTGCCACTTTCTTTGTTCCTGTCGCGAACGTCGGAGTCTCAAAGACTCCCATCGGGCCGTTCCAAACGATGGTGCACGCGTTCGCGATCTCGTCGGAATAAAGCTTTACCGTTTTGGGACCGATATCGAGGCCCATGTAACCATCGGGAATCGCTTGAGTAGCATCGATCGTCTTCGTAGGAATGTCGTTCTCGATCTTCATTGCGACGACATCATCGACCGGCAGCAGAAGGCGAACATTGCGTTCTTTGGCTTCGCGCAGCAGCTCCGACGCAAGCTGCAGCTTGTCGTTCTCGACCAGCGACTTGCCGACTTCGCGTCCCTGGGCTTTCTGGAAGGTGTAAGCCATGGCGCCGCCGATGAGCAGCGCATCGACTTTGCCCATCAGGTTCTTGATCACGCCGATCTTATCGGAAACCTTCGCGCCTCCGATGATGGCAATGAAGGGCCGCGCCGGATCGTGCAGCGCCTGGCCCATGTAGTCGAGCTCTTTCTGCATGAGAAAACCGGCAGCAGATTTCTCGACGAACTTGGTGATGCCGGCAGTAGAAGCGTGCGCACGATGCGCGCTGCCGAAAGCGTCGTTCACGTAATAGTCGGCGAGCTTGGCGAGGGAACGCGCAAAGGCTTCGTCGTTCGCTTCCTCTTCTGGATGGAAGCGCAGGTTCTCGAGCAGCAGAGTCTGGCCGCTTTCAAGTCGCGTCGCGAGCTCTTCTGCTTCGATCCCCACGCAATCCGGCGAAAAGCCAACGTTACAACTGCTCTCGAGTACATTGTCGAGCAGCATGCGCAGGCGCTCGGCAACGGGCTTGAGGCTCATTTTGGGATTGGGTTTGCCCTTGGGCCTGCCGAGGTGAGAGGCAACGATCACCTTCGCGCGATTGCGAATCGCGTACTCGAGCGTTGGGAGAGTTTCGCGGATGCGCGTGTCGTCGGTGACGCGCCCCTCCTCCGAAAGCGGGACGTTGAAATCGACGCGCACAAATACGCGCTTGTCTCGTAACGGCAGATCTCTGATCGAAAGTTTCTGCATACTGGTCTCTCGATTAGAGACCCTTCTTTCCCATGAAGTCGATGAGGTCGCGGACACGGCAGGAGTACCCCCATTCATTGTCGT
>CAYNPS010000321.1:0-3490 GCA_964399125.1 uncultured Terriglobales bacterium | reverse complement strand
TTCCCCGAGCCGCTCCCATAACCATCGCATTCCGCTACGTTACTTTCGTGTTTGGGAGGTGCGCAGCAACAAGCGTGCCGCAATTCGGCTTGTTAGGGTAACGACCGCCTGCGCAGGAGAATGGGAGATCGAAGAGATAGCAGAGGACGGGCACCGGCAGGTCGGTCAGTACAGATGTTGTGTTTCACTTCCTTAGGGCAGGTACTTTTTCCGTCATCAGCTGCCGTAAGGAGCTAACCTCATCCGCCGCAATCGCCCGTTTCGGTATTGTGTGAAACAGAACGCCAGACTCCACAATTACGAACAATGTGTCTGTCTCGATAATCTTGGCTATTCCGGGCCAGTCCATTCGAGACTCCGCGTTCGGCATTCCGCATCGGAAGCCCGTCTCATCAAATTTGTACCAAACCTCTGTAGCCAGCATGCGGGCAAATTGAAGATTCACGGTGGCACGCTGTGAAATTTGGCTAAGAAAGAAGAGGAGACTGACTAGAAGCACAATGATAAGAGACACAGGCGACAGTTCGCCGCCAGGCCTGTATGCCACTCCTGTCAATGTCAATCCGAACAGCAGTCCGAACTGCGCCCATCCAGTCCATCTGATCTTCTTGGGCAGATTTCGAACGGCAAGCCTATGCCCTTTGACGAACTCATCACGTCGCAACACGAAGTGCGTCTCGACCAATGTCTGTGATGGCACGGCTGACAGGTTACCATTCGGGAGCGAATGCCACGTAATTCTATGAGTGAACGTCAGCGGCGGCGATAACGCTTTGATCGCCCCTTGTTTCGCTGATTGTTGCGATTACTGCCTCGCTTTTCCCAGCCCCGCCTCGCTCCCGGATGCCGTCTTCTCGCCAAAGCCTCGTTTCCGTCCGGCCCGGGATCATTCAATACCTCAGGTGCGGGTAGCCGTTCTCTGCGCGAGCGCACAAGCATCGCAGCAAGTTCTTCGGGAGTTCGCTGTTCGAGCAGGATTCGTCCCGCAGCCAGATCTTCTTCTGCCGGAGTTTCCGCCATGCTCACGATTTCTCGCACGAGCATCTCTTCATCACGTGCGCGAATAGCATCGGCAGAAGGAGCAGGCGACCAGGTTGCTTTGATCTTCGCCCCCGCCAGCAATCGCTCGGCCACGCGGCGGTGCTGCGCGGGCACCAGCATCACGGACAATCCTTTGCGGCCCGCCCGTCCTGTACGGCCGCTGCGGTGCAGCAGTGCCTCCCGGTTCTGAGGTAAATCCGCGTGGATCACCAACCCGAGGTCAGGCATGTCGAGACCTCGCGCAGCGACATCCGTCGCGACGCACACGCGGGCACGCCCGTCACGCAATGCCTGCAGCGCGTTGGTTCGCTCGTGCTGCTTCAGTTCGCCGGATAGCGCGACCGCGGAGAACCCGCGTTCCTGCAGGTTGGCGTGCAGGTGGCGTACCGCTTCGCGGGTTGAGCAGAACACCAGGGCGCCTTGCGCGTCGAAATATCGCAGCGAGTTCACAACCGCGTGTTCACTGTCGCGAGCGCGAATGGGAAATGCCCGATACTCGATATCCCGATGGGGCTCATTCTCACGCGACAGCGCAAGACGGAGAGCATTCCGCTGATAACGCTTCGCCAGACCCAGTATGGCTTTCGGCAGCGTTGCCGAAAACAACAGCGTGCGGCGATCCTCTGGCGTGGCGTCAAGCAGCGCCTCGAGTTCTTCACGAAAACCGAGGTCGAGCATTTCATCGGCCTCATCAAGCACCACCGCTCGGATCTGTGACAAATCCAAGTGTTCCTGATCGAGGTGGTCAGCCAACCTGCCCGGTGTACCGACTAGGATGTGGGCACCCTGCGCGAGCAGCCGTTGCTCACGGCGGATGTCCATCCCTCCGACAGCCGACACGACACGCGCACCCGTGTCAGCAAACAACCATTGCAGTTCACGTTGTACCTGTAACGCCAGCTCGCGCGTGGGCGCAACCACCAGCGCTAATGGCCGCTGCGCCTGGGCAAACCGCTCACTGTCGCCGAGGAGCATCGGCGCCAAGGCAAGGCCATAGGCAACGGTCTTCCCCGAACCAGTCTGCGCCGACACCAGCAGATCGCGATTGGCCGCTTCCGGACGAAGCACAGCTTGTTGCACCGGTGTCGGCTCGTTGTAGTTTCGTGCGGCAAGCGCACGAAGCAGGCTGGGGTGAGTTCCAGAGAAGGCCATAAATTCTGCTCCATACCGTCAGCAAAACTGAGCGCCGCAAAACTGCTGGGCGCGGGAGTAGCGCATCGCAAAGTCGGAGGTACATCCCAACGATACAAGGCTTCACGGAAGTTTTGTTTATGAAGATGCCGCAAGCGACTGGTAACGCGAGAGGCTGACTGGCGCGCGCCGCCCATTCAAGCCTTCTGTTCGCTTCAGTCGGGTTTCGCTCATCTTGGCGGGGATCTCCGTCGCGATCTGTGTGCAGTTCCTGGAACCAGACAAGTCCGGAAGCAACGCTATGCAATTGGGAGCGCGTCCAACAGATTCGTCGTCGCACTTCTCGCTTACTCCAGCTGCTGTGCTCGGAGCAACTATGAGCACGGCAATCGCCGCCACTCACCTCCAGCGGAAACCGGAACTCCTGGGACACGGTATTTATCGTGAGCACTGTATCGCGGAATTGGAGTCGTCAATGAACAGCGTACAAATCGAACAGAAGACCTATGAGATGCCCCCGCGGGAGGGGTTCAGCGTCGCACATTTCCTCACCGTCGCCGACATGGACCGATCCGCTCGCTTCTACGAAACCGTCTTCGGCGGTCGCGTTCTGAGCAGAGGGGACGGCAAGGGCGCGCCTGTGTACATTCAGATCGCGAATTCGTGGCTCCTTCTCAACGTCGGCGGAGGGCCGACCCCCGACAAGCCGACCGTAACGCTCAGCGTCCCCGACCCCGATAAGATCAGCGGCTTTATGAATATCCGCGTTGCGGATATTCAGGCGTGCTACGAATTATGGAAAAGTCGAGGAGCCGAATTCATCACGGAACCGATCCCCAAGTACGGCGAGATTCGCTGCTACATCCGCGATCCTGACGGTTACATTATCGAAGTCGGACAGAGCACCGACCTCACGTACGGTTAATGCTCGGCCCGGATTGGAGTCAGATTTACATTCACATTTCGTGACGCCGCTGGCGCTGGCATTCGTCTCCGCGAGTCGTCGCAAACTTGTCAAGCCCTCCTCACGTCCAATTTGCTCGCATACCGATGAAAATGCGAAAAATATAAATTTCACGAAAGTGTCTGGAAGCTCCCCCTGAATTTGTCACAATTAAAATAGGAGCCAAAACGCGGGACGCACCAGGCAATGCGTTCTCTTGCCGAGAGCTGAGAGCCGCCAGCAATCAGTCTGGCAACTGACAACTGACAAGCTGAAAGCCGACAGCTGATTTTGATTGGTCGGCTTTAGCAGATGATTTCAGAACTCTGCTTAAGATTGCCGGTAAATTTCGAACGGAGTGAGCTCCACGAACTC
>CAYNPS010000320.1:0-3512 GCA_964399125.1 uncultured Terriglobales bacterium | reverse complement strand
CCCAAAACGATCGACAACGATCTCAGCGGCACCGACTTCTGCTTCGGCTTTGACACGGCCGTCAACATCGCGACCGAAGCGATCGATCGCGTACACACCACCGCCGAAGCGCACAATCGTGTGATCGTGGTCGAAGTCATGGGACGGGATTCAGGCTGGATCGCGATCTACAGCGGCATTGCCGGCGGCGCCGACGTAATTCTCATTCCGGAACGTCCGTTCGATTTGAACGATGTTGCTGAGACCATTCGCCAGCGTCACGCTCGCGGCCGCTACTTCAGTATTGTTGTCATCGCCGAAGGCGCGCGCCTGGCTGCCGGCCTCGACGAGCAGATCGTCGCCGAAAAGGGAAAGAAAGATGAGTTCGGACACGTTCGTCTAGGCGGCATCGGCACAATCATCGCCCAGGAACTCGAGAAGCGCACTGGGTTCGAGACTCGCGCGGTGATCCTTGGACACACGCAGCGCGGGGGCTCGCCGACAGCCTTCGACCGCATGCTGGCGACGCGCTACGGCATCGGAGCAATTGATGCCGTCCATCGCGGAGACTTCGGCAAGATGGTCGCGCTGCGCGGAACGGATATTGTGACGATCCCGCTGAAGGAGGCTCTATCGCGTACGCGAACTGTTGGACAGGATCTGATCGACGTAGCCAACGGACTGCGTGAGCCGTTGAACAACGCGGTGTAAGCAAATTCGACATGTTTCGAACATGTGCTCGCGCGTCTCGCTACGCGCGAGCAACCATTCAGGATTCCCCGAGGCTTCTGTGTACATAGTTGCAGGTCACAGGATTCTGCGTGTCGAATGCGGCCCGTTCCGAGTGGCCTGCGCGAACCTTCCCAGCCATCCCAGTTTGGCCCAGATTTCCATCCATCCCGCTTGTCACTTTCGTAGACAATATGAATCTAACTACTAGGATTCAAAGCCATGCTGATTAAAAAGGCCTGCGATATTCCTTCGTCCGAGATCACGCCGAAATCGGTATACATGAACCGGCGCAGCTTCATGGCCGGCGCGGCTGCCTTCGGAGCCGGCCTTGCGGCGCTTGCGCACGAGATGCTGAATCCATCAGAAGTCGCGCATGCCAATACGAAGCTCGCGACGGTGAAGAGTCCGTTCAGCACGACGGAACCGCAGACTCCTTACAAGGACATCACGAACTACAACAACTTCTATGAATTCAGCACGGATAAATACGGCCCTGCCGATCTGGCGCGCAATTTCCGCACGCATCCATGGAAGGTGAAAGTCGGGGGCGCGGTCGCGCAGAAGAAGACCTATGAGATCGACGACCTCATAAAACTCGCTCCACTCGAAGAGCGCGTCTATCGATTGCGCTGCGTCGAAGGATGGTCGATGGTGATCCCGTGGGTCGGCTTCTCGCTGAGCAATCTGATTAATCAGGTGCAGCCCACATCGAAAGCAAAATACGTAAAGTTCACCACGCTGATGGACATGACCCAGTTTCCCGGACAGCGCTCGCAGGTTCTCGATTGGCCTTACACCGAAGGTCTACGCATGGATGAAGCCATGCATCCGCTCACGCTGCTCACGTTTGGACTCTATGGCGAGACGCTCCCAAATCAGGACGGAGCGCCGGTGCGCATTGTCGTTCCCTGGAAGTATGGATTTAAGAGCATCAAGTCGATCGTCTCTATTGAGTTCGTCGGCTCCGAGCCTATGACCGCGTGGAATACCGCCGCTCCGAACGAATACGGCTTCTACTCCAACGTAAATCCCAATGTGGATCATCCGCGCTGGAGTCAGGCGACCGAGCGCCGTATTGGAGAATTCTTCAAACGCAAGACTCTGATGTTCAACGGCTATGGCGACCAGGTCGCGAGCATGTACAACGGGATGGACTTGAAGAAGTACTACTGATGCCGCGCCGCTGGATCATCCTTCTGAAGATCACTGTTTGGGCTTTGTGCCTCTCGCCTGTGAGTTGGCTTGCGTGGAAGGCCACTCATGATCTGCTCGGTGCAAACCCTCTCAGCGAGATCACGTTTTCAACCGGCCACTGGACGCTTTATCTCCTGCTGATCACGCTCGCGATCTCGCCGCTGCGAAAGATCACACACCTGAATTGGCTCATTCGGTTTCGCCGCCTCGTCGGACTATTTGCTTTTTTCTACGGCTGCCTGCACCTCATGACGTACTTGTGGTTCGACAAGTTCTTCGACGTGCATGAGATCGTAAAAGATATCTATAAGCGCCCATTCATCACTGCAGGAATGACGGCATGGGCACTGATGTTTCCGCTCGCACTCACTTCCACGACAGGATCAATTCGACGCCTTGGGGGCAAGCGGTGGCGAGCTCTGCATCGACTGATCTATGCGAGCGCCATTGCAGGAGTGGTTCATTTCTGGTGGCTGGTAAAGCGTGATCTGACCCGTCCGGAGATCATGGCCGCAATCCTTACTGCGCTTTTGGCATTCCGGATCGTTGATCGAGTGCTGGCCACTCGCGTCTCACGTACTCAAGCCGTCCCTCAGCAGGGCTGAACTGGAATCGGCCGCCCTCTGGTACCCAGGCGGTACTGACAAAAATCCGTCCCTTCCCTGTAACCTTTCCCACCATGCTCAGTTTTCATCTTCGAAAGGGGCGGAAGATCAGCCGGCGAGCTGAAGAGCAAGCCATGGCCACAGCGCATATCGGAATCCCCGGCCAGTCGGGCCTCACGTCGGTGAAGGCCGGGGCCGACGCGCATCGCGCAATGACCAACACGCTTCCAGACGAAGAGCTTATGTTGCAGGTGCGAGAGGGCGTAGGAGAAATGCTGGCGGTGCTGTTCGATCGCTACCAGAGCCCGCTGTTCAACTTCTACCGCCGGCTTACCGGTGATCGCGCGGTGAGCGAAGACCTGGTGCAGGACGTCTTCTTTCGCATCCTCAAATATCGCCAGAGCTACAAGCCTGGCACTCCGTTTCGCGCTTGGATGTATCAGATCGCGCGCAACGCGCGGCTCGACCATGTTCGCAAGCATCCCGAGGCGCTCGAGTTTGAGCCGGAGATGTCGCCTGCCATCAACCCGAACGATCCGGCCGAGAACGAGCAGCAGGCAGCACTGTTGCACAAAGCGCTGCTCATGTTGCCGGACGACAAGCGTGAAGTGCTCGTGCTCAGCCGCTTTCAGGAACTCAAGTACGAAGAGATCGCGCGCATGCTCGACTGCGAAGTCGGGACTGTGAAAGTGCGCATCCATCGCGCGCTACGCGAATTGCGCACGATCTTCGAAAAGCTTTCCAGCGCGAAGGCCATGCCGCCCGCTGAAGGCGAGAAAGGAATTCTGCAATGACCTGCGACCGATTCGCGCAAATCCTCTCCGACTATTGCGAGCGCCGTCTGTCGGCGACAGACATGGCATTCGCTCGCGAGCATACGGAACTTTGCCCGCAATGCCGCGCTGACGTCGAAATGTGGCAAAAGCTCGTGGCTTTGCCGCAAGAGGAGCCGAGCCCCGCGTCACGCGCTCGCTTCGACCACATGCTGAATGCATATCAGGA
>CAYNPS010000319.1:0-3515 GCA_964399125.1 uncultured Terriglobales bacterium | reverse complement strand
AGAAAAGGACAATGAACATGCTCTGGAAGGGATTTCAAAAACCGAAGCGGCTCGCCGCTGACACCGACACGCTCACCGATAAGTACGGCAAGTTTTACGCACAGCCGTTTGAGCGTGGTTTCGGAACCACCATTGGAAACGCGCTCCGTCGCGTTCTGCTCTCCTCGATTGAAGGCGCGGCCATTACCGCGGTCCGCATCGAGGGCGTTCTGCACGAGTTTCAGTCGATTCCCGGCGTCGTCGAAGACGCGACCGACATCATCCTGAATCTCAAGCAGATTCCATTCAAGTTAAACAGCGAAAATCCCAAGCCGATCTACCTGAAGACCGACCAGCCAGGCGTGATCACCTCCGGCATGATCGAAGCCGACGGCGATGTCGAGATCCTCGACAAGGACGTTTACATCGCCACAGTGAGCGAAGGCGGCAAGCTCGACATGGAGATGCGTCTCAAGCGCGGACGCGGCTATGTCTCTGCCGACAAAAATTTCGACGAAGATCTCGGACTGGGCTTCATTCCCATCGATTCCGTCCACTCGCCGGTGCGCAAGTGCAACTACACCGTCGAGGCTGCGCGTCTCGGACAGATCACGGATTATGACAAGCTCACGCTCGAAGTCTGGACGAACGGCGCGGTAGCTCCAGCCGATGCCATCGGCCTTTCGGCGAAGTTGTTGAAAGATCACATGAACATCTTCATCAACTTCGAGGAAGAGCTCGAAACCGAAGGCGCCGATGACCGCAAGCCCGAGATTCGCAACGAGAATCTCAATCGGTCGGTAGAGGAGCTTGAGCTCTCGGTCCGCAGCTACAACTGCCTGAAGAACGCGAACATTCAGACGATCGGCGAACTGGTACAGAAGTCGGAAGCCGAGATGCTGAAGACCAAGAACTTCGGACGCAAATCGCTGAACGAGATTAAAGAGATCCTCGCGCAGATGGGCCTGAGCCTGGGCATGAAGATCGACGAGCACGGAAATGCCGTGCCCGGTCCGACCAGCCAGCCTCCAGCCGCGGTTCTCGCCGGAACGTACCGCACGCCGGAAGACGACCTCGAAGAGGACGAGCCGGCTGGGACGTTTTGAAACAGGCATTCGGCACTCGGCATTCGGCTTTCGGCCAACCGTTTCTGGCTGAACGCCGGTGCCCAACGCCGGAAGCTGGTTAAAAAAATTAGAGCAATAGACAAATAGGTTTTCGTCGCTTTTGCCATGCGGGTTAGTGACCGAACGCCGATAGCCGACAGCCGAAAGCCCGCACCAAGCGGTCGCAAACTACAGCAAGGTTTAGGACACAGACATGCGTCACCTGAAAGCAACCTGGAAACTAGGACGTAACACGAGCCATCGGCGCGCGCTGCTGCGCAACTTGGTGAGCTCGCTCATTCTCGAAGAGCGTATCGAGACGACGGTCGCGAAAGCCAAAGCGATGCGTCCGCACGTCGAGAAGATGATTACCTTCGGCAAGCGCGGAGATGTCGCTGCGCGTCGCTCCGCAGCGTCGTTCTTGACCTCGCGCGAAGCGGTGGATCGGCTTTTTGCCGAAGTGGCTCCACGTTACGGCGACCGCAACGGCGGATATCTGCGCATCATCCGCACCGGCTTCCGCAAAGGCGACGGAGGGGAGAAGGCTTTCATCGAACTGATCGGCTCGGAGAAGATTCTCGACCAGCGTCGTGAAAAGCGCGCCGAACTACGTGCCAAGCGCCGCGAGGAAATGGAAAAGGCTATGCAGGAACAGCAAGCCAACGTCGAAGCCAGCGGCGGTCCCGCGGCAGGCGAAGGCGAGAAGAAGTCGGAGTAAGCTTCAACTCAACTGAATTTCAGAAAGCGCGGATTCGTTCCGCGCTTTTTTCTTTCGTGGAGCCGGCCGCCCTCGGCCGGGTGTTCGTTCAGATTGAACACGGAGGGCACGGAGGAACACGGAGGAAATTTTGGATTCTGACCAGGGCGAGTATCAATTCCTTGCGAAGCTCTGTGAACATTCGATCTGAGGTGAGCGGCACAGAACTGAAATCCTCTGTGCCCTCCGTGACGTCCGTGTTCAATATTGACTAGCCGTGCGCAGTCCCAACTGCTAACTTCCAGCCGCAACCAAGCGTGGCGACTCCGGCTGCCACGGCTGCATGCGCGGAATCCACCTACGCACATTGCGGCAATATTCGCGGTAGTCACGGTCAAACTTCCGGCGCAAAGTCGGCTCCTCATAGAGCAAGATGAAGAGATTCACCGCGATAATAATTCCGACGGCGTACCACAGCAGAGCGATCGAAAATTCCCAAAATAGGATTGCGCAGCCCGCGATAAACAGCCCTGTTCCGAGATACATCGGATTGCGTACGTAGCGATAGGGTCCACTGACGACCAGTCGACGCGGAGCGTCGAATGGAGCAGGTGTTCCTCGACCACTCGCAACGAAGTGCACGAAGCAGTACACGGCGATGATCGCGCCGATCGTAAGAGGAATGAGTCCCAGCCAGCGAAGCGGAGCGACTGACGGAGATTCGATATCTGTACGAATGCCGATCCAGCGGGGAAACAGCCAGAGGAGCACGACCATGAATCCACAGATGTAAACGATCGTTCGCACCGCGACAAAGACTCGCGAGCCCATATGCGCCTCCGAATGTGCGAAAAGTATAGTTCGGAGGTCATTGTTTGGCCTCAGAGCTCGTTAAACATTTTGGAGAGATAACCTCGGAGCCACTTCAAACGACGCCAATAGATTCAAATGTCGTGATTTCCTCGTCACTGTCATCCCTCGCGCAGCTGCGAAGAGCGTCTATTTCGAAGATTTGTTTTTGCTGCGCGGGGGACCTGCTGTTGCTGTGCTCTTGCAACAACAGATCCCCCGCTCCGCAAAAGCAACTGTCCTGACCAGAAAAACGTATCGCGGCGGAGCGAGGGATGACAGTGTCTTTGAATTGGGTGAACGATTTACGGGCTCGTTCGAAGTTGATCGCTGCTTCCAATTGGCTGCAGCAGGAGTTCCTTCGGAATGGTTCGCCAAAGCTTGAAAGCGAACAACGCAAAGCTAAGAAACACGATTCCGCCGGCAACATCGAGCGCGACATCCCAACCGGAAGAGGTTCGGCTGGGATCGAAGGCTTGGTGCCATTCATCGAGAATCGCCGTGATCAAGGTCATGTTTACTGCCAGGAGCGTGCATCGGACACGAATGGAGCGTAACGCTCGCGGAAGCGATGAGCTCTCATAGGACGTACGCAATACCCGCGATCGCGAAACAAGCGTGTGAAACCACGCACGAAAAAACAACAGGCATAGGATTCCGTAGCCGGTGAAGTGTCCTGTCTTTCGGAGGATGTGATGTAATTCGGCAAATGCCTGCACAGAAATGTGGACGTGCAGGACTCGCAAGAGTTTCCAGAGCCATCCGCCAGTCACATTCGATGACAGCCCGTAGGACTCGACGGCAATGATCCCCAGCCACACAAACACAGGAATCCAGAAGCGGAAGTTGCGCGTGATGATTTTCAAGCGGCGTTACTCGAGCCG
>CAYNPS010000318.1:0-3557 GCA_964399125.1 uncultured Terriglobales bacterium | reverse complement strand
CGACCCGGCGTATCAGAACCAGGAATATGTTCGGGCGACGCAGAAGGTAATGGATTTGCGGCACGCCAGTGGTATCCAGAGAGAAAAAACGTGGATCAAGTACGTAGGCTTCGAGGATGCGCTGCGACAGGCCGATTACGTGAGTGTGCACGTGCCGCTGATCCGGGAAGGTGAGAGCCAGACGCCGACTTATCATCTGTTCAACGAGCGGACGCTGCGGTTGATGAAGCCGACGGCGTATCTCGTGAATACGTCGAGAGGCCCGGTGATTGATGAAGTGGCACTGGTGAAAGCAGTGCGCGAGAATTGGATCGGAGGCGCGGCGCTGGATGTCTTCGAAAAAGAGCCGCTGCCGGCGACGTCGCCGCTGCTGGATACCGATATCGCCGACAGAGTGCGTTTGTTTTCGCATTTCGCCAGTGCGGGGCGAATCACGAGGCTGTCGACGGATCCGAATAAGGGAATGGCCGGACGCTGCGTGCAGGGATTGATCGACGTGCTGGAAGGGAACTATGGCGGCGATCCGAGCAAGATGCCATACGTGGTGAACAAGGAAGCGTTCAAGGGATAGCCTCATAGTTGTCAGTTGCTAGTTGTCGGTTGTTAGAACGAGATTCCCCAGGTTATCGGCAAAAAAAGGCCGCGAGTCCTTCGGCTTTGCTCAGGACAGGCTTGGGGCATAATTCCCCTCATATCGTGTGTGCCCGGTCTGTACCGACCACGGGAGGTACCCCTCCCCCTTCGACCAGGTAACCTCCCTCCATTAAGTAACTTGGCGCGCAGGTTCCGCCACTTGCGGCATAACAAAGGAGTTACAGGTCAAAATCTTGAAAGCAAAGAAGTTGTTTGGAAGGCTCTCGGCTATCAACTATCGGCTGTCGGCAAGAGCGCAGTTACTCGGCCTATGCGAATTTTGCTCCTATTCCAATTGTGGCAAATTCGGGTGGATGTACCGGACACTTTCGCGAGAATTATTTCTGGAATGAATTGATGGATTTACGGGGATTTCGCGAGGTTTAGGCAGTTGACAAGAATTTGGGAGCCGCGGAGACTCGCAGGCTGATCTCTGCAACGGATTACTTCCTCGTGCGCATGTGCGTGTTGCAGAAGGAATACGAAATCAATAAATTGATTGCAGGCCCTGTAGCTCAGATGGATAGAGCAGCGGTTTCCTAAACCGGAGGTCCCGTGTTCGAATCACGGCAGGGCCACCATCGAGATAGCCACCAGACGAAGTTGCCGCTTTCGAAGAGAAAATTCTCAGCGATTCCCGAGAGTCGGCGCTGCTCAGTCCGATACACTACGGGTGGCCAAAATGGCTCATCTCTATTTTCGCGAACTGAACGATGACTTTTGCCAGCGAGCGAAGATCCTCGAACTGTTGCGCCAGATTGAAGCTGAAGAAAAACAGACATCCATAGAACGACGATGGACTAATCTTGAGCCATCGGAAAAACGGGCTCGTGACCGTATAGCGAAACCTTTGAACCCTTCCCAAGGACACAAGTCCAATACCCAGGAGGGCGCCCGCCAGAATGTCGGTTGGATAGTGATATCCAAGGTAAAGGCGAGGTAGACATATAACGACAGACACGTAAGCCAAGGCGGCGATACCCAAGTCACGTGAAACACAGAAGAAGGTGAATGCCAGTCCAAAGAAGAGCGTCGCATGGTCGCTCGGAAACGAACTCCAACCGATCAAGGCAGTTGGATCTGCCGCAAATGGAAGCTGAAAGTGAAGCGATGGCGTGTGGAGTGGCCGCTCTCGGAAGGGAAGAAAGTGTGCCATGAGTCGTGCAACCACAATGCCTATGTTTGAGCTTATGAGACCGAATAGAAGCATGGGACGCTGTTGATTCGGACCATGCACATCCCTGAACCAAAGCCACCAGAACACCGTCATCGCGAGAACACCCTTGAATAGCATGTTCGCTTCAAGCAGCACGACGGTGCGGTCGAACACCCAGGAGTGTTGCGCAAATCGATTGAAAAAATGAAGAATGCTGCTATCGAACGAGTTCACCCTCGAGACTCCTTTACGCTCCTTGTGGTCGAAGTCTTGCCCCAAGTTCTTGAAATCGCGATCTGTAGTGTGATTCCGAGAAAGCGCCAGCCTCTCCTGCCGAGATGCCAATTTCCGCGTGATGAATGTCTGCTCTCGGTTCCGGCGTTCGCTGCTCTCCGATGACATATGTGAGAGGCTTATTACAGAGACATGGTTCCCCGGGCGGGCAGGGTTTTTGACGGCTGCTTCGATTTCCAACAACTGCTGTCAAAGAGGTCTTGGCTGCTGGCGGCTGTCTAGCGTCGATGACTTCTATTTTTTTAGCAGAGTCCAACTGGGCTCCGGATGACCTCAGGGTTCACGGTCTGGGGTTCTTGTAACTACATGATTGCGAGCAGCTTAGTGTTGGCATATCCAGCTAGTTGAAAAGATCTTAAAAAATTAGTTACTATTTTCGAGTTAGCGCGTCTACAGTAAAAGGGAAAAGGAGAATCGCTTTGCCGCCGAAAACGTCCGCAACCCTGACCGAAGCAGAGTTGCGATTAATGAATGTGTTGTGGGAGAAGGAGTCCGCTACTGTGCAGCAGGTGCTGGACGCGCTGGAGGAGAATCCTCCGCTGGCCTACAACTCGGTTCTGACGACCATCCGCATATTGGAGCGCAAGGGTTACGTGAAGCACGTTAAGGACGGGCGGGCCCACGTGTATAAGCCAGTCATTGGCAAAGAGGAAGCTTCGCGGTTCGAGGTGAAGCACCTGGTGAACCGGTTCTTTAAGAATTCGCACGAACTGCTTGTGCTGAATCTGATTGAAGACGAGAGTATCGACAACAAAGAGCTGAAGCGGATTCGCGAACTGCTGAAGCAAAGCAGGTAAGTGGGCTCAGATGTTACCTATGCACTCCATCGCACAAATCGCCGCAGAGGGAATCGTAAGCAGCCTGGTGCTCGGGATGGTCGTGGCCACCATCGCGTGGCTGCTCTCGCGAGTGCTGCCTTCCGGGAACGCCAGTTTGCGCTTCGCAGTGTGGTTCAGCGCGCTGGGGGCCATCGCGTTAGTTCCCGTACTCCAGAACCTTTTGCAGAGCAGTGGGAGCGGCGCAATTGCCGCAGGCGGCCTGCGCAGCCTGTTGGTCTTACCAGCGAACTGGGCCTGGTATTTGTTTGGACTTTGGTCGGCGGTGGCGATCGTAGGAGTACTGCGTGTAGGTATCGGCGCATTGCACCTCTGGAAACTCAGGGCGCACAGCACGGTCGTGGACCTCAATGAAATGGATCCTGTGGTGCGGGAGACGGTAATCCGTGCGCGCGGACGTCGGCGTTTTGAGGTGCGGATATCGGATCAAGTACACGTGCCCATGGCAGTCGGATTCTTCCGGCCTGCGATCGTCTTTCCAAATTCGCTGATAGATGAATTGGCGCCGGGCCAACTGAATCAGTTGGTGCTGCATGAGTCCACACACCTGCTCCGATATGACGACTGGACGAACCTGCTTCAAAAGCTCATACAGGCGGCTCTGTTCTTCCATCCCGCGGTGTGGTGGCTGGAGAACA
>CAYNPS010000317.1:0-3572 GCA_964399125.1 uncultured Terriglobales bacterium | reverse complement strand
CAAGCGTGGTGATTGTAGCTCAGCTGGTTAGAGCGCCTGACTGTGACTCAGGAGGCCGCCGGTTCAAATCCGGTCAGTCACCCCACTAAAAAGGCCCGTGGTTATTGAGAATCAATGACTGCGGGCCTCTTCCGTTTTCCGCAAGTATTCGCACGGGTGTAGCCGATGTGTAGCCGAACTCGCTGCTCGGCCGCCAAAGCGACAAAAGGCGGGTCGCTCTCAGTCCTCGAAGTTTGTGGTCAGCGCGCTTATGGTCGCGCTTTTTTCGCGCGGAGGTTACGAAACTTGCCCAACCCCGATCAAGGTTTTACGTCCGACGTCATACGGGACGCTCGTCGGTTCGTAGGTAGAACCGAGCTTATCCGGAACTGCGTGCGGGCACTCAATACGCCCGCTGGCGTGATAGGGGTTTACGGCAAACGGGGGCTTGGTAAGTCGTCCCTCTTACGACAGATCCAGCAGATGGCCCTCGGGGACTATTCGCTCCTTAAGCATGCGGGCATCGGCAGCGAGACGCCTTCACGGCCTCGCACGTACGTTACGGTGTACTATCAGTGCGACTCGATGATCGAAAATGCAACCGACCTTCTAAAGCGGCTGTGCAACGATCAAAACTCTGAGGATGGGTTGCTACGTCTGGTTCCGGACGATGGCAAAGAACTCACCGAGTTCACGCGCTCTGCGGAAGCCTCGGCAAGCGTGGACCTAAAAGTTACGAAGTGGGGTGCTAAGGGTGTCGCGGGTACGAAATATGCCCGAGTGGTTGAGAACGATATTGTACAAACGTTCAGGAATTTCGTTAACGCTGCGATCGATCACCAGGCGAAGAAACGTCTGAAACGTGACGGTCTGCTAATTCTGCTCGATGAGTTTGACGTCATAAGAGACAAGGCCGGCCTTGGTTCCCTTATCAAGTCCTTGACGTCGCCCGACCTAAAGTTCGGTGTGTGCGGTATCGGACACGACCTCTCCGACCTGATCGAAGATCACGAGTCGGTTGAGCGGCTACTCGAGCAGGGAGCAGTGCACGTTCACAAGATGAGCGACGCCGAGCTTCACGGCATCATCCACCGAGCCGAGGATCTTTTCAAGGGGGTAATTCGCTTTGAAAGTTCCGTGTCCGATCGCATTGTCGCTGCCTCACAGGGGTATCCGTACTTCACTCAGATGCTCGGACGAGCATGTGTAGAAAAAGCCAACGAACGCGAGCGATCCCTAGTTGACGACGACGTTTATAACGCAGTTTTAGAGGACGTTAGAAGCGGACGCGCATTCCCAAGCTTGGAAACAAAATATCAGCGAGCCATCGGTAACAGCAGTGATCGGCAACTGCTATTGCACCTGCTGGCGGACCAAACGGAAGATTCGACGATGTTAAATGAGGATGTGGGCCGCGTCTTCCTCAAACGCTCGCGTCAAGATGCTGCTGATCTAGGAGTGGATTACGTCGATCAATTGATTCCGCGTCTGGTTGAAGAAAAGCATGGTGTCCTCGAGCGCCTCACGGAGAAGCAGGGCGTTTATGAGTTCAAAAACCCTGTGTTCCGCTTGTACGTGCAGCTTCGATCGACGGCCTAGCGCTCAATTCTTGTATCAAACGGTCCTTCGCTAAATCCCAGATGCGGCTGAAGATTACCCAACGCATTAAGCGCGTCGGGAGCAGGAACAGAATACTTCGTATGCGGGGTCGCCGGCGGCCCTGCTCCCCGCTCAATCCCGTGGCGCTTAACTCGGAGTTGTCGGATTGAGTAAGAAAAAGAAACGTCGCGCTGGCGGTTCTTCACCGCGAGGACCTGAGAATAAGGTTCAGCATCCGCGGCGCGTGCGATTTTTCGGTCCGATTCGTTCGATAGCTGCGTGGGTGTTGGCGACGTTTACGACGTTTGTCGTACTATGGACAACTTTTCAGGTCGAGGCATGGCCGAAAACGGGCGTTGAGGTTACGCCCAGCCGATCCGGGGGTGTTCCGCTTATTAAGGTTAGTGCGACAACCGACGCGCCTATTCACGACGTCGAGGTCGCATGTGTAGTCAAGCTCTGGAACAAGCCTTGGAACACAACGAAAATTCTAGAAATGAAAGCGCCTAATGGTACCGATAGCGTGCTCGACAAAGGCTCGGGATCAAACAGTCTAGGGTTCGATGCACGTCAATGTGCCCCGGACGGTGGTGAAACGCGCGACGTGCCCGAGGCTTCCAAAGAGGCGGAATATATATTTGTCCACTACTACGATTCGCGCCATACGCCGTGGGGCGCGGATTTTCTATGGAGCTACCAAACAAAGAATCTGGTTTTTATTAAGAATCATCGCGTGACCGGCCCGATTCTCATGCCTGAAAGCCCGAGTCAAGAGCTTCACGATTTCTGGTACCCGCCGATGATGAAGGCTTTCGCGCAAACGCGCCCGTCGTGGGAAACCCCGAGTCTAATCGAGCGTTACTTACAGATCTTCAAATCAAACTAAGATAACCCGCTCACGGTCCTTTTTCCAGCCCTTCCGTGAGGTCCGACAAAACATTCTGAATCGCTGCCACGTGGCTTGCAAGCTGTTTGACTTTTTGCATCGTAGCTCGATCTCGGCCGCCGTTGCGAATACTGGTGCGGGACCGACCAGCGAGAGTGTTCGCAAGCTCATCAAGTGACAACCCGAGTGCATTACAGATTCGCATCACTGAACTGAATTGTGGATCTGAACGACGGCCCGATTCTACCTGCGAAATGTAACCGGCTGATAAGCCGGCTTTCTCTGCGGTTTGTTTTTGGCTGAGGCCCAAACGCTCGCGACGTTCGCGCAAAACATCTCCTAGGTGCACAACTGTAGATTGTGACATGGAACCACATGCGGGGCCTCCTAGCGAACGCTATTGAATAGGTTAGCGAACGCTAGTATACTTGTTGAATGAGGACTTTCCGAGATCAAATCACGACACTTTGCGCGCAACTGGGCATCACTAAGGGCGATCTCGCTTCGCGCGTGGGCTTGAAGCCGTCGCAATTTTCGGAACGCATTCGGCGGCCGGACCCACATTTGATAGAGCGAACTGCCCAGGCGGTGGACAGACCGCCCACGTTCTTCGATGAATACCTTTTGAGCGTCGCGCAGAACCTGGTTGCTAATAACGGGGCTTTTCTAGAAGAGGTGCGGGCGCGGGCCGAGGGCCGACCATTGAAAGTGCGGAGAATTACTGGCAACCTGCCGCAGCAGCTATTTAAGCCGGGTGACGCCGCTAGAATCCTCGGGATTGCGCGTAGCACACTTTACGAGATGATGACAGCGGGTGAAGTGAGGTACGTGAAAATCGGAAGCGGGCTGCGGCACGTCGCTCTGAGTGAAATCGAGAGGATTATGGGCACAGAAGTGCGGCTTCCCAACAACGAGGTGTAGCCGAAGGTGTAGCCCATAATTCGGACTCTCGCACGAGGTTGCCGGACTGTCGTCCGGAAAAATGCTAGGAATCGCAGACCCTCACGGATCCCCATGGACGTTCGCGGACTCTTACATATATCGCGAACCCAATGACTGTGACTCAGGAGGTCGCCGGTTCGATCCCGGTCAGTCACCCCAAGAATCG
>CAYNPS010000316.1:0-3586 GCA_964399125.1 uncultured Terriglobales bacterium | reverse complement strand
ACAATTCAATCCTGCCACAAACGCGTCCTTAGCCACGAAGTCATGGTGACGCTTCTCCACGGGCAATGCGTCCCCTCCATGAAGTCATGGTGACGCTTCTCCACCGGCAATGCGTCCCCCTCCATGAAGTCATGGTGACGCTTCGCGCAGCGAAGCGGAATCCATCTATGTATTTGCTTTTGGTTGTTCCTTCTTCTGCAGCATATCGATCGGCGGAGGAATCTCGGGATATCCCGGGGGTTCGTTGCGCGGCGTGTGCAAAGGTCTTTCATTCTCTTCTTTGTTGTCGGCGGCGTAAGGATTCTCGCGTAGTTTTTCGAGCAGTAACTTCGCCAGGGATGGCGGCTCCTCCTTTTCTTCTTCCTCCGGTTCGGGAGGAGGGAAGACATCGCGCTGTTTGGCAATGTTCGAAGTGGAGAGCTGCAGGCTGTAGAGGAGCAGCCAGGCAGTCTTGTGATCGATGTCGCCGGCGACAATGCCGCGCATGATCTGGTTGATACCGATCTGGATGGAAGGCGTGTCCTCGGCGAGAGGGATGAGCAGGCGTCCATTGCTGGGAGCGCTATTCGCTTCGTGAATGAACTTGTGAAAGCGGCAGTACTTTTTGTGCCGCAGTGCCGGCTGACGGCATTGTTCGTCGTTGAATTTGAAGTGCAGACACTGCGGTGCGCCGAAGTTTTCTTTTCCGTGTTTCATCGTGATTTCCTCAAGCATTTACTCATTGATAACTCCACCCCCACCCCCTTCGTCGTTGCAAATACAGGTACTTACGAGGCAGTGCGGCTGTACATCCGGCATAACAAAGGATTTAAGACACTTCTCCGGCAAAACAAAGGAGTTAGCGGTCGCGGAACGTCGCGGCCGAGTTGCTAGTTGACAGTTGTTAGTTGTCGCTGCCCATTGTGTTGCGTCTTCTCTAAAAGAAATTATCAGTGTAATTATAAATTGCAAATAGATAACATAAAAATCATGCGAACTGGAGGTGGTGTGCAGGAATGGGAAGAGGAAGAGGTAAGTCCTTTGTACGCGGCTGGAGATGCTGACTAACTGCTCCCACCTCGCCAAAGGAGGGCGAGATGGGGCACCCTCGAGATTGTTAGTGCGGAAGGAAATGGACCACCCGCCCAGAAAGCAGGCGCGATACGTCTTCGGCTACGGTATCGAGCGCCACTGACAATTCGGTGCATTTCTGCATACACTTGGCCCAGCGTGCAGCTGATATTCCGCAAAGGCAAAGTGTCAATGGGTTGGGGACTTGACCGCCAAGGGGAAGTCGTTATGGCGAGCAGCCCGCGCTCGCTCGTACAGCCCACACTGGAACACACCTCTCCAAGTGAAATTCCGGAAGATTGGCTGGAGAAATTTAACGAAGCCGCGGCAGAAAGAGAGATGCCCTATCACCAAAGGTCTTTCCATGCACTCCTTGCTTGGACGGAAGAGAACAAATGCAGCGTTATCTTAAGTTCAGATTTCTCCAAGAAGGTGGAAGCATGGTTTCTTCACCACTCGCCGCCTTCGGCGCACAAAATCGGTTCGATTTTCACCGGCGTGTACTTCTACGACGGCCATTGCTGGCGCGTGTCCGTTCCCCTTGCGTACGGTTCGGTCAGGCTCGAACCTGGAACCAGCCTGGTGGAAATGCCCGAGACGATTATCGCTAAATTGAGGCGAGAATCGCCTGTCTGGGTGGATTTCCTTTCCGTATGGGCGGACTGCATTGATTACGCGTTCGGTAGAGAAGATATGTTTGCGACCGAGCGCGATGGTTTTGCCAAGCAACTATTTACAAGCGCAAATCAGCAGCTTGACGCGACCGTATCGCTGCTCCTTGAGAAATTCCCGAATCCGAAGGCGATGGAGTCCGCACGGCTTGCGACGGAGATCTTCCTCAAGTCTTTCATCGGCTTCCACCGGGGTATAACCGAGCAGCAAGCAAAGGAAATTAGTCACGACCTCGACCGTGCTCTCCGGGAATGTTTGACTATCCGACCCGCTTCGGAACTGGCCGGGATTGGACCTAAGCTGGCAGAATTTCCCTCGATGGGCGCTCGGTACAGCGCGAAGCAGTATCAACGTCGCGAACTATGGTTCGCCTATGGCACCGCGCAGTTTGTAGGGAGCGCTCTCGCTCGCTCGCTGACCGATCGCAATATGCGCAAGCAGGTGGAAGACAAGTTGAACAGCTATTCCGCGGTGGATACAGGTGCAATCCCGGGTTAGCGTCCAAAAGCAGGACGCGAACCCGGGGCACCCAACGTTCGTCTTTGACGGGAGTCGGGCCACCAGCCGAAATACATTAAATCCTGCCTCTCGAATCGGAACAGTTCTTTCCCGGCCTTAGTTCAATGCGTATATACTTCGCGGTTCAATATCAGAGCTAACTGAGAAGTCTGGCTGAGTGGTCATTCTGTTGTTGGGCGTGTGTTATACGGAGACGTAGTTTGATTCTTTTCTTGGTAACTTGCAACGAGTTCTGGTTGTGCTACTGAGAACAATTTTCTGGCATAAGCGATGAGGAACGAAGGATGAGAGAACTATGGTTCTTGGCCGCTACAGCGCTGTATGTTGTAGCCATGGTGCTGGCCTATATGAATCGAGACTCAGAAAAAGTCATCACAACGGTCTTTATAGGTGTGGCCGCTCTCATTGGCTCTCTGCTAGCCGTCGCTTTGTTTAGTTCCGAACGTCCCACGCGCACTGCTTTCTCGGTGCCAATAATCATTCATGCAGACACAAGGCTTCCGTTTGAGGGCATACCGTACTCAGCTCTCCCCATGGGTTTTTCAATTCGTGTAAGAGAAAAGCTGACCGCTCATCCTGAACTCTTGCCCGACCCAAACAAGGACTCCTTCGCGCAGAGCATCTACCATCATGCTCTTCAGCGCGCCTTACTCTTCTGGCTTGAACAGAAATATCCAGCTACTTGGCAAGTGGACGTGTTTCCGATGAGCCTAGGTGAGATTTCGGGCTACTCATTTCAAAGCAGGCAAGTGCCATCACAGATATATTTACCAGCAGAACTGAAGGCGCGGATGTCAGATAATAAATTCGCGGATATCCAAAATGATTTTGGAAACAGTGACAAGCTTGGTCTAGCTCTCCCCAAGGGAACGTCATTGGCTGTGTCGGCTCCTCATTTGGATTCGAATCAGGGTGAAGTGTCAAGCATCAAGCTGCACAATAAGTTCTGTACGATGACAATTGAAACCCGAACAGGAATGTCGATGGTTGGGGCAGGATCGTACCGAATGCTCTTTGGGATGTCGCAGGAGCAAGCTCAGCAAGCTATGAAGTCAGATCAATACATAGTAGTGATTTCCACCACATTCAATCCGCTGCTTGCCGGCAATCCAGAGATGCCAAATTACAAGAAATGGGCCTCAGACATAGCAACCGGATTGGAAACACAGTTCGGTGATGAGATTATTTGGTCGAAGAACAGAGACTGGTTGCTTTTCCATCGTATCGCCGGAATGTGAAGCACCGTCAGCCGCGCGCGGCGCATGCAAAGTCCCGACTGTTATCCTTATTCCATGCAGGTGCGGGTTCTCTTCTTCGGGGCGCTCCGGGACTGGAGTGGCTCTTC
>CAYNPS010000315.1:0-3588 GCA_964399125.1 uncultured Terriglobales bacterium | reverse complement strand
GAGCTACCCATGTTGTTCGAGCCGCAGCAGACGGGATTGAAGTGGTTGAAGGTATTGAATGTCTCCCAACGGAACTGACCAGTAAACCGCTCAGTGAATTTGAAGTTCTTGAATAACGACAAGTCGGTCCGCCAAAAGCCGGGCGCACGTGCTGCGCCGGGACGTTCATTGGGCTCGGTCGTCTGAGTTGGCGAGGGATCAGCCAGGAGACTCTTGTTGTACCACTGTGTGATCGTGTGCGGTGCGCCTGAGTCCAGATTGCCCAGCTGGTCAGGACGAATCAGGCACGGCGACGGCCCAAGGCAGCCTTGACCTAGAGGATCAATATCTTGGGCTGTGAACGGCGTCAATGGGAGACCGGTCTGGAAGGTCTGAATTCCAGATATTTCCCAGCCGCCGAAGACGTGGCCGACAAACCCTGCCTCGTGGCGCAAGAACGGGAGATTCCATACGAAATTAGCGGTGAAGATGTGTCGGCGATCCGCGGCGGTCGGACCGTAGTTGTTTCGTATGTCATACGTGTTCTGAGGTGTCGTTGCGCCACCCGCGCCGCGGTCAAACTGAATATCGGTGAGTCCGTGCGACCACGTGTAAGAGGTGTTGACAACCGAACCGTCAGAGAAAGCTTTCTGCAATTGGGTCTGAAGCGAATGGTAGTTTGACCCAAATTGCATGCGCGTCGCGCGAATACCCGCATATCCGAGGTAGGGCCGGATCGCGTTCAATTGAGGTGTGTTGTTCGAAGTAACCGGAGGAGTAATGATCACCGCGTTAGCCGCTGGTTTGGCTGGACCGCCAAAACATGGAGTCGCTGCGGTGCAGTTCAGATACGCATCCGCTAATGGCTGGTTAGGATCGATTTGTCCGGGTAAGCGAACACCGCGGTTGCCGTAATAACCAATATCCGCAATCCATCCCCCACCCACGTCACGCTGCACATCCAAACTCCACTGCTCAGTGTACGGAGTGCGATAAGGAAGCGAGGAAAGGCTGAAGACCTGCTTTCCTGAGTTGAAGGGATTGTTGATTGCGCCGCCGGTTGGATTATCGAGCAGATCACCACCGACCGCTGTATTGGCCGCTACCGGAGCAAAAGTGGTCACAAAACCTGGATTGCTGAAGACGTTAATCTCATAGTTGCCGAACTCAATTCCGGAATCGAAGAACAATCCAAATCCTGAGCGGATTGAGGTCTTACCGTCCCCATATGGATCCCATGCCACGCCGAGACGCGGTGCAATCGAACCGTTGTATTCAGGCCCAACCTTGCTGCCATAGGGCGACTTGGTGCCCGCGAAACCGAAGTAATTGCTCGGAGGATTCGCGAACACGAAGCCATTCAAAGGACTGTAATTTGGATTGCACGCACTTACGGGATTACCATTCGGGCCGAGGGTTACGTCGAATGTTCCATCCGATTTTACGCATGGAGCTTTGGCAGGGTCGTAGAACTTAGGATCAAAGTTGCTCAGTTGGCCGCTGGCATCGGTGGGCTGCCGGAACAAGGAATGACGGATGCCGTAGCTAACCGTGAGGTTCGACCGCATGCGCCACGAGTCTTGAGCGTAATACTCAAATTGGTTGTCCCGGATATCTGGAAAGGCATCGATCGAAGGTTGCGTGAACGATTGCGCATGGCCAAGCAGAAAATTCGCCCAGGATTCCTCGGCGGTAGATGTGCCGGTGTTCGGCCTTCCATTATTGTTGAATGCGAACGAGCCCTGGTTACCGTTACCGGAATTTTCGTTCTTTTGGTAGTGATAGTAGATGGCGCCGAACTTTACGGTATGCGTGCCCATGACCTTAGTGAAGTTGCCGAAGGCAGTATGGTTACGGTTGTAGTCCTGATATGGGCCAAAAGTGCCGATCGGGCTAAGCGCCGTGCTCTGAAATGAAAGGCTGGGGATGCGATTGAGTGTCGTTTTAAACGGCAGCTTCGCCTTGAGAGCGTTCACTATGTCGGGGGAATTCGCGAACGTAACGTAGCCAACCGGATTGCTTACGATCGCGCCGTATGAATAACCGTAGCCGGTCTCGACAAGAAAGGTTGGGTTCAGGGTTACTGTGGCTCGTACCGTGTAGTTGCTTCCGGGGGCGTTTGTGTGCGTCGTACTCACGTTTGGAATCGGCGTGCCCGCGCCGAAAAATCCCTGTGGATCAACGGTCGGAATCGTGTCGTGCAGGTACTTCGCGCTCAACGTCAGTTTCTGCGAGACGACATGATCAATTTTGAACAAGTCCTCGCGGAAGTTATAGACGTTGCGCAGCGTCGGCAGTAGTCCGAAGACATCGGTGGTGCTGTTGGGGGCAGGGAGTTTTGAATAGATGTCCTTTATATAGGCTTGGGCCACGGGGCTGAAATTCGCAGGATTGATACTTGTACCGACCGAGTTGCAGGTAGTTCCTGTCCAGGAAATGCAAACCGGGTGAGCAAAGGTTCCCCCGAGCATCGCGGGCGTAGGAATTTCCGCCTGTGGATTGGTGTAAGTCAGGGTTCGGCGCCATTCTTCTGATACGAAGAAGAATGTCTTGTTTCTTTGCTCGTAGATCTTGGGAATCCAGACTGGCCCCCCGATTGTTCCGCCGAAGTTGTTGTACCGCTGCGCTAAAGGCTTATTAGCGAATCCTTTACTTAGTTGAGTGCGCTTGTTGAACCAATCATTGGCATTTAGGAAATCATTGCGGAAGAACTCATAGGCGCCCCCATGCAGTGCGCTAGTGCCAGAACGGGTTACGACGTTGACTTGACCACTGGCAGATCGGCCCAATTCCGGCTCATACTGGCCGCGGATCACGCGGAATTCGGAAAGAGCATCAACGCTGGGAAAGGTGAGCAAAGTCGTGTTCGACCCACGGTCCACGTTATCGAAGCCATCCACCAGCCAGTTGTTCTGTTCGAGGCGCCCGCCATTGAGCGACATGTTGGGACTGTTAGTGCCGAAGGGAGTGAAGGCGCCGACATAGAGCTGATCAGTGTTGTTGGTGGAAGAAACACCAGGCTGCAACAGCACCAGTTGTTCGTAGTTGCGATTGTTAAGTGAAAGCTCGCGAATTTGCGTTCCGCTGATCAGGCCAGAGGCCTGCGCCGATTGCAGTTCGACTTGCGCTGCATTCGCCTCGACCGAAACCGTTTGCGCCGACGAGCCTACTGCCAGCGTAGGCTGAAGCGTAAGTTTGTCGTTCGCGTTCAGGACAATGCCAGTTTGGATGTACTTCTGAAAACCGGCGGCTTCGACTGTCAAAGAATAATGGCCGATCGGCAGTAACGGTGCAGAAAAATCTCCGCTGCCGCTTGTCTTAGCTGTTCGTATAACGGCGCCCTTGTCCGTGTCGGTAATGGTGACCGTTGCATTCGGGACTACTGCACCCTGCGGATCTTTTACGGTGCCGGCGATGTTGCCGGTGATTTCTTGCGCCAGGACGGCACAGCTCAGACAGCTACACAGCGCGACTATAAGGCCTAAACGGAACAACACACGCATCTTGCGCCTCCAGAGTGGAATATGAGGTTTCGCGATTGGGGTCCTGCGAGATTTTGGCCGCCAATGCTATGTGCGGTGAATCGCCGTTGTCAAACCAAAAGTGCCA
>CAYNPS010000314.1:0-3622 GCA_964399125.1 uncultured Terriglobales bacterium | reverse complement strand
AGGCGTGAGCCAACATGTCGAGACAACGCCAGTCCTTGCCTTCGCTCAGTTCCACGGCTTTCTGAAAAGCGCTCACGGCCCCAGCCAGATCGCCGCGTAGCCCCATCACGTATCCTAGGTTCACGCGATAGTCCACCGACGCTGGATTCAGCGCGACCGCCTTCTGCAGATGCTCCGCTGCCTCGTCCAACTGACCAGTCTTCGCCAGTTCCCAGCCCAGCCGATTGTGCGCATCGGCGAAGTTGGGAGCGGTTGCAATCGCCTTGCGCAGGTGTTCGTATCCCTCTTGTGGTTGCCCGTTCTCGCAGAGCGCGGTTCCCAAGTCCGCGTCCGCTCCCGGATCTGACGGATTCAGCGCCAGTGCCTTCCGGTAATTTTCAACTGCGCCGTCCAGATCACCTGTATTCGCCAACGCCACGGCCAGATGAGCAAACCAGGCAGCGTGCGTACCGTCGGCAGCACATGCCTTGCGATACTCCTCCACCGCTTCGCGTTCCTGATCATTTGCCGTGAGCGTCGTCGCCAGCGCGTAATGTGCTACTGCGTCGTCCGGGTCGCGTTCCAGCGCTTTGCGAAACACCGGAATCGCGTCCGCCCACTTCTTGTTCTCGACCAGGTCGAACGCTTGAATGAAGTACCGGTAGAACTCGGTCGCCTGCGGGTCGATTTTTGCGATCCCGTCTTGCGGAATGTTCACGAACTCGGGGATATTCACCGCGCGATTCGCCGCGGTCGTGTTCTCCACCAGGATCGCCGGCGTATCGTTGCCCTGCGCATCGATGTGCGTCAGCATCAGCTGCGTATAGGGTGAGCGCGCCTTCGACGAAAACGCCAGCCAGCGCCCATTCGGCGAGAACGTATGCCACGAATTCATCAGCCGGGTGTTGCACTTCATCTCCCGCGCCTTGCCCCCCGCAAACGGCACGATGTAGAGTTTGCTGTCCGGTCGCATCAGAAGCCCGTTGCGGTTCTGTACGAAGACGATCCAGCGCCCATCCGGTGAGACCTTGGGGAAGTTGTTGCTCATCCCGTTCGCCGAAGCGCCAATTACCGGCTCCGCCTTACCGCCTCGACCCTCATTGAACGGAATGCGATACAGGTCGTATTGGATCTTGGTTTCGTTCGGATCGTTCGCGTACGTCGGTTTCGGAGCCCCGGCCGGATACGGATCGCGCGCCTCCGCGCGGCTGAAGATCAGGTACTTGCCATCCGGAGACCAGAATGCGCTCGTATGCACGTACCGCGGATCATCTGCTCCAGGTAGCGGCCGCAGTTTTGCTTCGTTCCGGTCGTACCACGCGAGGATTCCGCGGGTTGGATAAAACACCTGCGCGAACGGAACATGGCTGTAGTTCATGCTGAAGAGCCGGTCCGCAATGCCTGGCGCGAACTCCGGTAATTCGTCTTTATGCAGGTTCTTCAAGCCGGGTGGCCCGATCGATGTCACTACGAATCGCCCATCCGGTGAAACCTGCGACATGAATCCGAATCGTTTCACCGACGGGTCCGAGCTTCTCGTTTTCGGATCTTCGAGAAACGAACTCCATCGAATCACGTCCACATTCCGGATCGTCATGTTTTTGCTCACCGGAACCATCGCGTACAGGCCCTTGTCGTTCTTCGGGCCGTCCATGTCGAGACCGAGTGTCTTGCCGTCCGTCGAGAAAGAATGGCAGTTGGCACAGGTTGGAAGATCCTCCATGACGGTGCGGCTTTGGGTCTCGCCAATGTTGCGCAATCGCCACTTGATCAGCGGAATCGCGAAGGGCGGCAGCGGCTGTATCAAGCCCTTCGATTCGGGCGGCGGCATCATCAGCGGCACATCGCGATAGAACACAGGCGCGCCCACCGGGTCCACCGAGGTCGAAATGCTCACGCTTCCGGAGGAGAGCGGCTGCTTTGTGTCATCGTCCGCAAATCCGGCGATCGTAACCGTAGCAGGCGCTTTCACCGAATGCTGTTTGATCTTCGCCCACGTGTCTGCATCCGGCTTCCACGTCCGCGTAGATGCCTGCTCGGGAGTGAGTTGAGTGAGATCGTCACCCGAAGCCACTTGCGGATCAATCTCACCGACCTTCATGGGCTCGCCCGGCACTTCCAGTCGGATTGCGCTGGAGCGATCCGCAAATGAGACTTCAACTACCCAGCGTTTTGCGCTGTCGCTGGCGTCGCGCCACAGGAAGGTCGGCGCGGTGATCTCTGGAGGAAAGACAGACCCATCGAGCGGATAATCGATCGTGATTTTGGAAGATGCACTCGCGGCTGCTACGCGATCCACACTGGAAGATCGCCCGGCACCGCTTGCTATGAAAATGGAACCTGCCCCCAGAACGGCTGCACAAACTATCGGCGCCCACACTAATTTTCTGAGCTTCAAACGCGGCTCTCAAACAAAGTATTCGCCCCGTTATGAAGATAGAAAGCTGCAGCACATCCCGCAGTGACACTCATCACCTTGCGATGCGTGGCGGACCATCCGCCCCTATCGTTCGACGAACGACTTCAGCCGCGACAACCTCCGATCCCACTCTCTCGAAACAAGTTCCAGGTAATCCCGGACATGCTCAATCGGCTGCGGATCGAATTGATAGAGACTCGTGCGACCCCTGCGTACGCTATGCACGATGCCCGCGCCCTCCAGCACTCGCAGATGTTTCGTGATTGCCTGCCTCGTCAGCCTTGAGCCAGTGGTCAGTTGTGAGATGGAATATGGCTGCCCATGGCTAAGCTTTGCCACGAGTGATAGCCGCGTCCGGTCTCCCAATGCCGCGAAAACCGGCGCATGCTCCGGCCATGCGGCAGCCACCTTGCTAGCTCTTTGCGACATAACCTTCGATGTTCTTCATCTGCTGTGCCCAGCCGCCCTCGTTCTTCAGGAGGGCTTCCTCTCGACGATGCGCTGCAATGTTCTCGAAGCCGGATTCGACCACTACCAGCAGTGTCCCCGTGGCTGTCTTTTCCAGTTTGAACTCAACGAGCGTGGGTGTCTCCTGTGAGTAGTCGACGTTCGAATCCACCGCATACGGATGCCATGTGTAAGAAAACAGGCTCTCGGGAACAATCTTCTGCACCATGACTTCCATCGTCAGGTGTTCGTATCCCGGATAGGTGATTTGACCACGCGCAACCTGACCCGCAACGAAGGGACCATTCATCTTCACCCCGAACCACTCGCCGAACTCGCGCGAATCAGTCAAGGCACGCCAAACTCGCGAAACCGGCGCCTTCAGCTCGATCCGCTTCTCAATGCGATCTTTCATAATTATGCAACCTCCAGGTTGCATAATAGCTCGGTCTTATCTAACGTGCAACCATTTGGTTGCTTTTGGCAATCGTCGTCTTAGTTCTATCCATTACGACACCGCGTTCCGAGAGGAGCGAGGATCTGTCATCCCGAGCGAGGACGAATGCCCGAGTCGAGGGAACCCTACCGAGTGCAAGAGACCGAAGCGTCAGCTCGAGTTCGGCCGGACGGCTGGAACAGCGGCACGCAGCAAGCATCGCCGACACGCCGCACCAGACTATTGACCGCTGCCAGCTAGGTAATGATGCACCGCAGGCGTGACGATCAATGACAGCACCATCGAGATCGTAATCCCACCGATTACGGCAATGGCGAGTG
>CAYNPS010000313.1:0-3638 GCA_964399125.1 uncultured Terriglobales bacterium | reverse complement strand
TGACAAGTTTGGTGGGTGGACACGATGTGTGACATTGCGAACATTGGGATGTGATGTCGGTGCTACTCCCAGGTTAGCCCAAAAAAGGGGCGAACCTGGGGCACCACTATTCTCCCGAATCTAGCTTCGCCTTCTTCGAACGTGAGTTCCGGAAGTATGCCTCTCTTAAATCCCGATCGAGTTCCCGTGAGCGCTGAACTTGAGTTTCCGACCATCTGCGAGCGCGGCACACTTGGTTCCGAATAATCCAGTAGTGCGAGCCGCAACGGAGACTCCAGTTTCCGATCGACGGCTGCAATGAGATGGCCTCGCCGTCGTATGTAAGTTGCCAACCTGTTCGGGAGATTGGCGTCACTACTTCTTGGCCGCATCCACAGCAGCACAAGTGAGCGCAAGTAGCAAACTTGATGGACACATAAATCGTTGCGTCCTCAAGTTCCTCGGGAATGCTTTCCACAAACCGATGTCTGAGAACACTTACGTAAGCCAACCGATCTCCTCATTCGCGATGGAATTGCCGTTGATGGTATACGTAGCGTGGTGCTCAGTTTCGAAATCAACGTAGAAGTCCCAGAGTTTCTTCCATTTGACTACGGCAAGTGCGGCATTGAGCGCGTTTAGCTCGACGATTTGAATGTTACGGCTGTATTCATCATGCTCATCTGTGGGCGCGAGTGAAATGCGTTTCTTCACATGGTCGCGCCGCTTACTCGTGCTCGTGGTAACTCGCAGCGTTCCCGCTATCCGATCCTCAACTTCATACAATCCCATCCCGACATCAATGAAGCCGGTTCCACTCCGTTCTAGTTTTTCGATGATCAGCCGTTTCGATTCGCCACTGTCCATGCACAGGAAGACGAAGTCGAACTGGAGCAGTTCCTCAACATTGGAGGCCCGCACAAAGTACGGATGCGGAACGATACTTCGCCGCATTTTGGAATAAATGAGAGTGAAGTATTCCACTTTGAACATTCGCTTCTCTAGATCTTCACCCGAAGCGGCGCCAGGTGCACGAAATGCATTGTGTTGCAGGAAGATGTCACCGTCGAAAAGATGGATCTCTTGAACGGGAGTTTTTGAGATTAGGTCGAGTACGTATGATCCAGTCCCGCCCAAACCGACGATTGCAATTTTCTTTCCCTCGAACTTGCGGGTTGCCGCACAAATACCGGCACGACTCGAGGCAGTGTCGACATACTTGAACACTGATTCCGCGCCCGTCGAGTGGATCACCGGGAAAACTTTCGCGGTGCAGTTTGGATCGAGAGAGAAAGCGGGGTGAGAGATGATGTCCAAGTACCTCGTCATCTTCTCGTGGTACTCATTGTAGCCGTCTGCCGGTTTGTTTGAGAACGAATGATCTGCATACAGGTCTCCGTCCAATTTAATTCGACCACTAGAATGCTTAATCCCCGTGATCTCCTGGCCTTCCCTGTTGCAGGGGTGCTCTCCTATGAAGTATGCAACATGAGTGCCGGGCTTAGCGGTGATGTCATTCGCCAGAGTTAGATCCGATACGAGCGTGCCGTACGCAACCTCCTTTCGTGCGTTCACGTACGGCACGTGTCCAAGCAGCAAATAGGCTCCGTGCGTACTAACGTCGTATCCTTCATCACGAAGTCGCTTTAGGTCAGGGCTACGAGCGATCAGTTCTTGTGACATCGAATATCATCCCCTCTTTGGGCTTTAGTGACTCACCCTGGACTAGTGTCCCCTCTGGTTTGTTGCCATCCCCGCGCCGATACGTCACGGTATAGACAATGTTCAGGTTGTAGTCGATGGCTCCGAATGCCAACGCCACAATCTCCTCAAAGGTGAGTAGCTCTTTCGGGGCTACCAGCTTCGGGCGGCTATTTACGTAAATCGTGTATTCCTTGTTGGGGCCTTGGGTCCCCAGCGGCTGACCAGCGCTTGATACTTGGCTCATTTGTATCCTCATCGCCCTGACCCGGAGGACCGGCGGACAGGAGCATCATGCGGCCAGAGTTCCACAATGTCAATAGGTTGACATCGCGTTAGTGCGAAATTTGGAAACATGTTTCCAGTTTTTGCATTTCGGTGGTGTTTGTGCTATAGAATGGGTCAGCATGGCGGCAGAACAAGGTTGGTTCTATAGGGAGCTTGGCCGGCGACTCCGTTCCGCGCGAAAAGAGAAGGGAGTTAGCCAAGAAAAGATCGGCCAAGCCGCCGGACTGTCGAGGACGTCGGTGACCAACATTGAAAAAGGGCGACAACCTATTGACGTCCATGCGCTATGCCGCATCGCAGCAACACTGCAACTTGCTGTAACTGATTTTATTCCCGATCTTCCAGTTGTTAAGGCCGCAGAGCTACCTGCAGGCCTTCAGCCTCAGCAGCGTGAATGGGTAACTCGGGTATTAGCAATTGCTCACGCTGAAAACGAAATGGTTGTCGCGGACCGCCAGGAGGCGAATACACATGCCCACTCCGAGATTCAACGCCGCAAGAAAGAAGGCAAGCGAAGTACTCCGAGAAGCTAAAGTAAAGCGTGCACCAATCGATTTGGTCAGGATCGCAACGATGCTAGGGGCCGCAATTCACTACGAACCACTGCAGAACGAAATTTCTGGGATGGTTACTCGGACTAGCAACGGTACCGCAGTAATCGGTGTCAATTCTTTACACGCGAAGACCCGTCAACGGTTCAGCATCGCCCATGAAATCGGGCATCTGGTACTACACGAAGACGAGATGCTTCACGTCGACTCTAAATATCAAATCGCTCTCCGTAGCCCGCAATCAAGCATGGGAACTGATGCAAAGGAGGTGGAAGCGAATCAATTCGCGGCCGAACTTCTGATGCCGAAGGAACTCATAGAAAAAGATGTAAACGAACTAATGGGTGACCTTGAGATCGAGGATGCTGTTTGCGAGCTAGCCGACAAATACCAAGTTAGCGAACAGGCGATGACCATCAGGCTAAGCACTCTTGGGTTTCTTTCGTGAATGGTTTGGCCGGGGTGCCGCATGTTCGCCTTCTTTTGGCTAACCTCGGCGAGTACCTGATTCAGTCACGCGAGCTTTCAGAGCGGGACATTTCTGCTCCCACATTAGCGTCCAACGGAAGGACGGGAGCTTGGGGCACAGGCTTTTGGCGAATAGCCTGAACGCAAGGTCTCTCGACTCGGGCGCGCTCTGTATCCGCGCCCTTGCTCGAAATGACAGAACTCCCGCAGCCGAGGTCGGCTGCGCCACGTGAGTCATGGCGGACAGGAGTGTCCGCCCCACAGAAGCAAACGCAGATCCCCTCGCTGCGCTCGTGATGACAAGCGTTTAAGTGCATAAATGCAGATCCCTCGCTGCGCTCGTGATGACAAGCGTCGAGTGCATAGATGATTCGCCGCGGCTGCCCGTGATGACAACGGACTACCAGCCCATCTGGCGCATTCGATTCAGGATGATTGCGCTGTAGCGGGTCATGCGTTCCGGACGTCGTTTCAGCGGAGCGGGCAGAATCGCCGCCAGTTGTGCCGCCTGTTCTCTGCCGATATTCCGCGCCGAGGTTCTGTCGTAGTAACGGCACGCCGGCTCCGCGCCATAAATGCCAGGACCCCATTCGACCACGTTGAGGTAGATCTCCAGGATCCGTCGCTTGCCAAGCACGATTTCGGCCACCG
>CAYNPS010000312.1:0-3639 GCA_964399125.1 uncultured Terriglobales bacterium | reverse complement strand
CGGTTTATTCCCTACTGCGCAATTAAATACAGGAGTGATCCACGTCCATAAGTCCCACCATCTTCGACCGCGATAAAATTTCCTCCCCAGCAGATGTCTGCACTCCGTAGTTGCAGCGGTTCGCGAGATATGTTCTCGAATGGATCAGTTTGTCGCAGACCGATGTCATTGGTATTGCTGACCGGGACAGTCCAGGAAACACGCGAACCCTTGCCTTCAGGGTCGAAGTAAGCGAAAACACCTGCATTGGAAATCAGCACGCCTCCTCCATCAGTGGTGAACTGCAACTTTATTCTTCCATTCGGGGGTTTGCGTACCCAACTTGCCTCTGCTGCTTCTGTATCCAGGCGAACCAGTAGCTCGCCATTGGTAGCGTAAAGAACATTGCCCCCATCCCCAAGTACCATGTTGGAGTCAAAAAACTCATCTAACCCTTTGGTCCAATATGGCATTGGAAGCTCAAAATCCCTCTGGCCGGAAGGGTCGAGGCGGGTCACTCGGGCTTGCGAATGGATGTGACCGTCTCTGGTGTCGGGCGAAAAATACGTCCACGCTGCCAGAACTCCTCCCGAACCATCTGGGATCGTCTCGCCGGCAAATGCTCTTGGCTGGACAACGAAATTCCCATCACCTGCCGCATGGATATGTTGAAATACTGTCCAATTGGCTTCGCCTTCGGGCGTAACGCTGAGCAAAGAGAGACTATCGTCAAATGAAAACTGTTTATTCTTGCAGTTTTCGACTAGTAGAGATTCAACCTGGGTTTCTATCTGAACATAGATGGTTCCTTCACTGGAGGTAAAAACGGAACCGAACAGAGGCGGTCGCAGACTTTTCAAGATATTCCGCTTTGGATCCTGACAGCGGAATCCATCAATCGTGCTCGAAGACGTCGGAAATGGGATGTGAAAGCGAACCTGTCCCGTTTCGGCACTTACGATCAGCAGTGCGGCACTGGCGGGATTCTTCACAGTCTCGACGATGCCGATATCCATATTCCAATTCGCAGTCCAGTCGTTGGCCAGACGTCCAGGAGAACGATAGCGCCATCGTTCGGTGCCGTCGGTGGGATTCAAATCGACCAGCGAATCCCTAAAGCGGCCGCGCTCCAGCAGCAGCATGCCCCCGGATGCGTCTCCAGTTGCGCCGAGCAGGATGCTCTTGCCATCCGCCGGCAGGCCGAGCGCGCTCGGATCCTTTGCGTGAGTTTCAAGAAATCCGCTCTTATCGCCAATGATGAACAACGCATCATCGTTTACCACTACATCGTTCTGAAATACTTGGCCAGCCCTTGGGAGCCTATGGTGCAGTGTTTGCGGGGTAGAGTGAGAGGAGATATGAGTCATCCACATCTGCTCCCCATCGAGATTGAGCGCTCGCACGATCGCATTCTCAGACTGACTCCACTCGATCGAATAAAACGCAGGGCCACTCCCGTTCGGAACAGCTTGCACCACCAAAAGCGTTTCGAAACCCGGCATCGGCTGCAAGGACCAGCGGACGGTACCCGAGGAGAGTTTCGCGGCGTCGAGAACTGAAACTGTCGCAGTTACAGACTGACCTCTTGCCGTTGCTGTGAGCAACGCCGTCCCCGCCTCTCTCGCCTGAAGAACTGCTTTGCCATCCTGTATCTGCAAATCTGCGATAGGAGGATTGATCGACCACACTACATTTGCGGTTGGTTTTCCACTCTCGTCAATCGCCCAAATTGGGGAAGTCTCGCCGAGGACCAGGACCTTGCTGCTCGGCGTGATCAACAGCTGAGGCGTAGCATCGTTTTGGATCTGCGTAAATGCAGTCCCTACAGCCAGCAACTGTGCTGCGAGGAGAGAGGTTACGGTTCGTTGCCAACCGGGAAATCCAGTCTTTGTATGCGACATCGGATCTGTGAAACCTCGAACACACCCTGGGCTTGCTCTAGGCTGACCGCAGCCTGGCAACGTGTCGAGATGACTCAAGTAATTAAGCTGGGAATATTGGTTCTATTGATAGGACGGACGCATCCAAACGGCATGCGGCCCTCTCCGCCGCACCGCCTACCTGCGGCGGTTCTGTTTGCTTGTCACACGAACGAATAAGGCGGCCAAGGTCCGGTGCACTGGATTTCGCGGCGGTCGGCCCAGCGGGTGGCGTAGTTCTTTAGAACCTTGTCCCATTTTGGGCGGTCTTTCTTTCGTACCAGGAACGTCGCTTGCCATTCGAGATTTGGCTGGCTGGAGCTGACTTTGCCTGTCGGGGCAGAATCGGCGGCGATGGATTGGAGTTCGCGAGCGAAATCTGCGACTTCGGGATCGAGTTCAGTACGGCGCTTTACCTGAGTTATCGCAGACTTGGCGCGCAGGTAATCGCGTCCGGAAGCTACTTTGATTTCAGGAGCGGGCGCTTGGGGGTTGAGAAACAGCTTTACTCCCCATTCCTCGGCGCCATCGATGCGGGTGAGCTTTTGTTCCAGTTGGTCCTTCTGCTCGCGGATGTGATCTGCGAGCGACTTCTCGCTCTTGAATACAGTTGCAAATCGGGCAGGGAGCAGAGTAACTGCTTCGGAGATCTGCGCGACCGTTCTCTGATGTCGGACGCTTACCGTTGAAAGCCACTCGAGGTTCTCCATGTTCGCGGCGAGCCGCTCGCCGAATTCGACGGGCGAGACTCGGCTGTACCAGGCGGTAAGGCCGGAGGCTTCGAGGTGCTCCAAAGGGGAGTTACCGTCGATCGAAGTCAGCACTTTCAGCTTCGGAGCTTTAGCGCTGATGCCGTATAGATACAGGAGGTGCTTTTCTGACATTTCACAAAACCGGGGTTAACACGAAGGCCACGAAGGACACGAAGGTAAGACGTTCCTATCATCGGCACATATCTGGAGCAATGCCTTCGCAGTAGCGCGTTCGCTCCCTAGTTCCTTGATTCCTTCGTGTACTTCGTGGCCTTCGTGTTCGCTCTTCTTCGTATTTCCCATAGTCGTTTAGTCAAGCGCTGCAGTCCTTGTTTTCCCGAGATCTGTCCGGAGAAGTCGGGCACTGCAAAATACTTCCCGTCGGAACTCAGGCGTGACAGCGTCGCCAACTGCCACTCACGCGCTAGACGGCAGCGCGGACATTTCCCGTTGTGGTCCGGCAGCAAGCGATTGACGAAGATTGCTGCCGGCGTCAACCCGAGCTCGTCGAGGCTCGCGAGCAGTCGTCCTGTCTGGCGATCCGGCAGCGGCTCGGCGAGCATTACCACGAATACGCTTGCGCGCTTGCGATCTTTCAGCAGCTGCGCCAGTTCTCTCGCGCGCTGCGAGATCGATGCGACCTCGACCGCCAGTTCCTGCGCCAGCGGCAGTGTACGGTGCGCGGAAAGGCTTTTCAACAGCAGGCGCGTCCAGACGACGAGACGCTCGGGCGTGCGCAGCAGTTCGAGCGCGTGTCCGGTGGGCGCCATGTCGATCACCAGCGTGAGGTCGCGCGCTTCGATGAAGTCGAGGAGCTTAAAGACGGCGAAGATCTCGTCGACTCCGGGCGGCACGATGTCGAGGAGGGCTGAGAGCATTTCATGTTCGAACGAGAGCTCTACGTGCAGTCCTCCCTGTTCCACTTGCAGCGATTGCGCGATGACCTGTTTGACCTTGCGGCTCCAGGCCAGATATTCGGAGGTGGAATC
>CAYNPS010000311.1:0-3658 GCA_964399125.1 uncultured Terriglobales bacterium | reverse complement strand
CACTGGTCCAAATACTGATCGAGGCGGATTTGCCTCCATCCGTGTGCGACCAATTGCAATTGTGTTGTCCCCTCGTTTCGACGGACCTCTCAATTTGAAACCGGTCCGCTGGCGACTGGCGTGCGTTCAATGACCTTTTGGATAGTAGCCTCTGCTGGTCCGTTCCCCAGCAGCAAAACTGATGGTCAAACTGTTCGCAGCTCATGTTCAACTAAGGCAAGAATACGAGGCGGTTCAGCACCCCGACCCACCGATGACCTTCGGTCGCGACTGAACTCCCGCCAGCGCAGATTGAGGGCGATGATTGCAGAGTAGTTCTATAATCCCGGTGCCGGTCGTCTGAGGGCCGCTAATCCATCTCGATCGACCAGTTATTCTGTCCAAGACTTTAATTTGAGCACGGCTGAAAGGATTCGAAGGTGCTCCTAGCGCTCATGCTCTTCGTCATTGTAGCGATCAGCGTCGTGTTCTTCCTCTACGCGCGATCCTTACAACAGGCACAGAAAGAGCAAACCGAAGGTGAGGAGCGCTTCCGGCAAATGGCCGAGAACATCCAGGAAATTTTCTGGATGATCGACGCAAAGACGAAGAAAACCCTCTACGTCAACCAAGCCTACGAAATCATTACTGGGCGCACGTGTGAGAGCCTGGAGCAGAATCCGTCCTCCTATCAAGAAGCGATCCACGCAGAAGACCGACCTCATGTGCTGGCCAAACTCGAAGAAGCCACCCACAGCGGATGCTTCGACGAGAGATTTCGGCTTGTGCAGCCTACCGGCGAAGTGCGCTGGGTCTGGGTGCGGGGATTCCCGGTGCGCGATGCTGAGGGAAACATCTGTCGCTTAGTTGGAACTGCCCAGGACATCACCGAACAGAAACAGGCTGAAGAGCAGGTTGCGCAAAACCTGAAACTGGCTGAGAGTGCGTGGGCGGAAGCAGAGGCACTGCGGAAAGCTACGCTTAGCCTGGTCCAGGACCTGCGCATGGATTTTGTTTTAGACACGTTGCTCGGGTCGCTGACCGAGCTGATTGAGTGTGAGTGCGTCCGTATCTGGCTCCTGGAAAGTGAGACCTATTTGTTTGTGGCGCGAGAGAAACTTCAGCACGACACTCCCAAGAAGAAAGCCAATTACCCCCTGACCCTCAACACAGCCGACGTTCCTTTTCTCGGCCGCATTCTGGCCAACCGAAAGAGCGTGCTCCTATCTGACACGAAAACAGAACCAGATTGGCACACATTCAAAGATCACGCTCACGTGCGTTCGTGGCTGTGTGTGCCTGTGATCGCTTCACGCGACACTGTCGGCCTCCTATCGGTCGGACACAGCCAAGTGGATGCGTTTACGCGAGAGGATCTTCGATGCGCCCAACTGTTAGCCATCCCTGCCGCCGCCGCCATCCAAAATGCACGCCTCTACCAGTTAGCCTCCATCTATGGGTCTGAACTCGAAAGGCGGATCAGTGATCTCAAACAGGCGAAGCAGGCCTTGGAGCAGTCGGAAGAAAGCCGCCGAATTTCGGACGAAAAATTCCAAGGGATCTTTCGTTCGAGCCCGGTCGCGTTTTCCATCACTACGCTCGATGACGGACGTTTCCTGGACGTCAATGCGGCATTCGAGACGCGTTATGGGTATACCCGCGAAGAACTGCTCGGACACACCGTTTATGAGCTGAACATCTGGCATGACCCTGCGGATCGTGTGCGAATGCTCGCTGAGCTTCATAAGGGAGGCCCCATTCGGAAGCTTGTTGCACGCCTGCGCACTAAGTCCGGCGATGTCAAAGCTACGGTCTATTCGGCAGACAAGATTCAGTTCGACAGCCAACCCTGTGTGCTCGCCGTATCGGAAGATCTCTCCGAATAACGTTCGCTCCTGCTGTCCGGAATCCCTACCAGAAAACAAATAATTGACTTCGGCTGACCCTAAGTCACTCACCATGAGAGCAGCTTGACGCCACCGATGAGGACGTGGGGTCCCCGATTGATTGAACAATTTCGCCCCAAGGGACTGGTAGAACTCGCAGTCAGAAAACTCCACGGCTCAAATGCTGCCTAATTCACCGGGGAACAGCCAAGCATCGAGAGGGGCGGGACTTACGACATGCCTGACGTTCCATCAGGCGGGAGCTCGACGATGAAAGAAAGGTTCCGATGTAGATGTGAGATTTGTTCCCTGGAGAAGGCTCTGCTCGACGAGTTGTGCGAGGAACGGCACGTTCAAAGCTATCGCCAGCTTGCCTTCCAGAGTTCGATTCTGTCCGCTTTTCCTTCCATCCAACACCTGCTGCAAGATCTAGGCGAATTGGCAACGATCCGTTTGTGTGACCAAGTGATCGGTGAATTGCTGGGACTCGGTATGAACCAGAATCAGGAAACCGCTCACCAGATAATTCTGCTGATCCTCATGCCCGCAATGCACAAGACCGCGCGCGAGATCGCAACCGGGTTTCGATCGCTCGCCAGCGAAGAGATCGCGCAGCACGTAGTGACCACGATGCTTGAGATCATCGAGTCAAAGACGTTGCTCAGCCAGCAATCGCATTTTGCGTTTCGGATTGCACGATTGATGCGGAGGCGTTCGTTTTGCTGGGCGCTTCGTGAGTCAAAACGACCTATTAGCGGCGGAGATTTGGAATTCCCCGCGGCCGAGGCTGGGTGCGATCGCGGCGCAGATTTCGAGCCTGGGGTGTTCTTGCGGGAGTTCCTGGACGGATGTCTTCACAACGGATGGCTCACCCCAGATGAGCTCAGGTTGTTAATACTTTTCAAGGTCGAAGGAGTTCGCGCCGAAGTGCTAGCCGAGCACGCAGGTATCTCTGAACTAGCCTTTCGGCACCGCATGCAACGGCTCATGGAGAGACTACGGCGGACCGCCAAATGGCCTTCACCAATCGTCCGGCGAAAGGGCGCGTGCACCGTGGTGGACACAATGATTGAGACAATGGTGCGGAGAGCCACGGCAGCGTGAAACAACTGCTCGAATTTTTTCCGTGTCGGGCGGTCTGTTTTCGAACATGGCAGCAGATTAGGTAGACAAGCGGGTTCTGTCTAACCCTAGCAGCGGTCGAGAACTCGATTTGAGCTGATCACGGCGGCCTCGGCCGTAGAGATCGCTGCTGCTCTCTGGGCGGAACTATTGCGCCGTGATAACAGGTGCGATATGCCTCATTCTTTGCTGCGAAGTTGCAACACTGCCAAGATCGCCCCGCGATGGTTGTCAGCCATTGATCGAGTGCTGTCACTTGGCATCAGAATCGGCCCCGCTGCGCAACGGAATGCAATCGATAAGGTACTCGAACTCGTGCCGGAATGGACACGTGGCGACTGCTGGCGCCGGATGCGCCAGCTGCGAAGGCTGCCCGAGTTTGCCTCGGTATCCACCACCAATGGCATTGCCGCCGCCGTCGCGCCTTCTGTGGAGTCTGCCACTCGGTGCCGAGGGGCCACACGACCCTGGACCGCAGCCGATGATGACCGCCTGCTGAACTGGGCAGGCTACGAGCCGGTCAAGAAGATCGCGCAGCGTCTCGGACGTTCGGAAAGCGCCGTGCGCTTCCGTATGGGAGCGCTGGGCATGAGTGCCCGAGTCACCGACGGCTGGTCCCTGCGCTCGTTGCGGAGGCTGTTGCGGGTGAGCCCGAAGAGGATTCGCTTCCT
>CAYNPS010000310.1:2528-3666 GCA_964399125.1 uncultured Terriglobales bacterium | reverse complement strand
GCGGCAAACACTACTACGCGGAATCCAGCCGCGAACTCAAGACCGCAAAGCAAAAGGTGCACACGTTCATCAAGCTCAGCTAGAGGTGGAGCAGGTGCCAGGATGTACCGCATCTATTTGCTGCCTTTGTCTTTCGCTTGCGATTCCCAAATGAGGGTGCCGCACCTTCCGAATCCGCAGAACACGGACGACACACTATTGCAGGTAACTGTCCTGTATGGCGTCGGCCTTAACGTTCCCGAACGCGAATGCGAGCAGCTAACCAAGGCTGAATCCAAAGGGACAGACGTCAACCAGCGAATCAAACCGAAGTACCCGTGTCGCAAAGCAGCCGCGTAATCTCTCGAACCCACTCGTAACCAGCTTCCTAACATCCTCTGCTGAACGCTTGCGCACGGCGAAGCGACGCATAAAGAAAAGCAAAGCTGTTGTTGATATGAATCTCATGTTTTATTCAAAAACAGTAGGTCAGCAAGAACGCCAAAGTTTGGCATGCAAGTTCCTTTTTTGAGAATCTTCTTGTCCTTGGCACTGGACTTCGGAGGAGTGATCTACTCCCAACCCTTTCAGTTATTTCGTTTTCTTAAATTGGCACATCAGGTGCATTCCCCGACGTAGCCCCTGCAAGTCATCTCCAGAAAGACGGTCACGATGGAATGCAAGTGCGGTTTTGCGTTCTGCGCGGCGATTTTTGCCTGCTTTGCGTATTTTTCAACCAATGCTGCAGCTGCTCAAAGCAGTTCCTCAACAACGCCGATTGCTTTGGTCCAGTCCGCTAACGTCGAGGGCAGCGGCGTCTCTTCTGTATCGCAAAGCTTCCCAAGCCCGAATACCGCTGGAGACTTGATCATCGCCTTCGTACGGATGTCTACAACTTCCCAAACAGTTCAAGTGACCGACTCAGCCGGCAACGTGTACAAGGATGCAGTATCGCAAGTACAAAACGATGACGGTCACCAGATCCATATTTTCTACGCTGCCAATGTGCTTTCGGGAGTGAACACGGTCACTGCAAACTTTTCCGCCCTCAACAATCATCCCTGGCTGGCAGTTTTTGAATATTCGGGAGTTGCTGTTGCAAATCCGCTGGACGTGACCTCTGCCGCCCAAGGCAGCGGTACAGATGCGTCGAGTGGAA
>CAYNPS010000310.1:0-2428 GCA_964399125.1 uncultured Terriglobales bacterium | reverse complement strand
GTCGCAACCTTCACTTCTGCCCAGCTCACGATCTCAACTGCTTCCTTGCCTCAAGCTGCGCAAGGGGTTTTCTATAAGGCGAATGTCCAAGCTAGTGGCGGAGTACCTCCGTATTCATGGAGCACGAACGGGAGTCTGCCTCCAGGACTGAATTTCGACACGACCGGTGTCATTTCGGGAACTCCGACCAGCACGGGAAATTACAGCTTTTCCGTTCAGGTGACCGATACGCAGGGAAACACCGCTACGCAGACTCTCCAAATCCAGGTGAGTGCGCCACAGACTCCGATTTCTCTGGTGCAATCAGCCAGTGCTGCCGGCAGTGGAGTATCAATCTTATCGCAATCGTTTCCGACGGCGAACACTGCTGGGAACCTCATCATTGCCTTTGTCCGGATGTCCACTACCTCGCAAACTGTTCAGGTAAGTGACACAGCGGGAAACGTGTATCAAGAAGCAGTCGAGCAGGCGCAGTCACTTGACGGCCACCAGACTCACATCTTCTACGCCGCAAACATTACCTCCAGTGTTAACACGGTAACTGCGAGCTTCTCCGCCGTAAACAACCACCCTTGGCTCGCGATCTACGAGTACAGCGGACTTGACCGTGTTGCTCCGCTCGACAAAACAGCCCATGCCGAAGGAGCCAGCTCACTCGCAAACAGCGGCGTCGCGCAGAGTACCAGCTCTTCCCCCGAACTGATCTTTGGAGGAGTTGGCCTGCCTGCAAGCAGCACGCAGACGGTCACCGCCGATTCTGGCTTTACGCTGCTGCAACAGGATGCTCCGCCAGACAATTCCCGAGCTGCGAATGAACAAATGATTGTCAACACCACTGGCTCATACGCATCTTCGTTTACTCTCAGCGGCGTAGCTAACTGGACGGCGGTGCTTGCAACTTTCCTGCCGCCCGCCCCGGCCCACGCACAGCTTACCCCCAGCCCGGCAACGGTCGATTTCGGATCGATCACATCCGGCAGCAGCAGCACGCAATCGATTACAGTTACAAATGTGGGGACAGCAAGTGCCTCGATTACTCAACTCACCGCGTCCGGAATGGGATTCGCTGTCGGTGGGCTGAACGTGCCCTACAACCTGGCCCCAAATGCCAGCGCGACGTTTCAGGTAACCTTCGGGCCAAACTCTGCTGGAACTTATTCGGGAACTGCAGCCCTGGTTAGTGATGCCGCCAATTCGCCCTTAAATGTGGGTTTAACGGGAACGGCAACACACCCTCCACAGGCACAGATCACTGCGAATCCTTCGAGCTTGGCCTTCGGCAATGTAAATGCCGGATCGACCACCTCTAAGACAATCGCTCTCACGAACAGCGGTAATGCAAGCGCAACCATTACGCAGGTCAGCGAGACTGGCTCAGGCTTTTCCGTCACTGCAATCGCAACTCCCTATACCCTGGCGGCAGGAGCGAGTGTCTCATTGACAGTTACCTTCGCTCCTACAACTGTGAATGCCTACTCTGGATCAATTAACATCCTGAGTGATGCCGCGAATTCACCGCTGACAATAGCTCTTTCCGGAAATGGAACCCAGGTCCCGCAGGCACAGCTCTCGTCAAATCCACCTGGCGTGAACTTCGGCAGCCTGAGCGCAGGCACCAACGCCATTCAGACAATTACGCTCACAAACAGTGGAAACACTGCAGCCAACATAAGTCAGATCTCGGTAAGCGGCACAGGCTTTTCTGTTTCGGGAATAGCTGCGCCGCTTGTGTTGGCAGCGGGCGGAGCTGTTTCGTTTCAGATCACGTTCGCGCCCGCTCTTGCCGGCGCGTATAGCGGGACCGTAACAATTACGAGCGACGCAGCAAATTCGCCACTCGCGGTTTCTCTATCCGGAACCGCAAATCACTCTGTTGCTTTGAACTGGACAGATGCAGATTCCGGAATCGCGGGCTACAGCGTATATCGGGCGACTCAAAGCGGTGGACCCTATTCGAAGATCAGCAGCTCTCTGGTTTTACAAGCCACATGGAGTGATGGCAGCGTACAGTCCGGACATACCTATTATTACGTCGTAACTGCGATCGGAACATCAGGCGTTGAGAGCGCATATTCGTCTGAGGTGGCCGCCGTAATTCCGAATCCATAGTCTGAGCCGGTTTAAGTCGGAATGTTTCTCCTGGGCAATCGAGGAAACCAAGAAGACCAGCAACAACGAAATCTTCCCGAATCGGGAGAACAGATCGGGTTTTAGAAGAATTTACACCGCGTGGGGTCGGTCAGCCTTAAGTTTTTCGTGATTAGCGTCCGCGAGGGAGTCGCTTTGTGGAGGCCTCGGATCCGGGTGGCTCGCGGAACGGTTCCACAGAAATGGGGTCGTAACAGACTTCCAGCACGGTCAGGTATTCTGTGCCGCCGGGCGCCTGGAGAACTACTCTGTCGCCCGCTGCCGACTTCATCAACGCGCG
>CAYNPS010000309.1:0-3699 GCA_964399125.1 uncultured Terriglobales bacterium | reverse complement strand
ACCTCGGCACATCGAGGGTAATGACAACCGCAAGCGGCTGGCCGGTGTGGCAGGGGACCTTTGCCCCCTTCGGGCAGGAGGTCTCCCCGCAGATCACCGCGAACCACTACAAATTTATCGGCAAGGAGCGGGATGGGGAATCCGGGCTGGACATGTTCGGCGCTCGCTACTACGGCAGCAGCATGGGCAGGTTCATGACGCCGGACTGGAGTGCCCATCCTACGGCAGTGCCGTACGCTGATCTGAACGATCCCCAGACACTGAATCTGTACAGCTACATGAGAAACAATCCGCTGTCGAAGGCCGATCCCGATGGGCATGGTGGCTGCACTGTCGATGGCGAGAAACATAGCACGATCTGGTGCTGGGCACATAAGCATGGTCTCGTTGAAACGCAGAAGGAAGAAGCCGACAGAGACCGAGCGCAACTGAACAAACAGGGGACGTTTTTCGATAAGCAAGGTAATCGCGTTGACCTCTCCAAACTGCCCGATGCCCAGGTAATCAAGCTTTACGGCCAATATCAAAACAACGAGATTCCGCCGCTTGCCTCATCCGTGTTCATGACGCAATGGGGCTGGAGCGGAAGCAAGCCTTATACGGATGCCGTTAACCAACTCAAGCAACCCGGAACGCATGAGAATCTGGGTGGGAAGGTCCCAACTCAAGACGAAGCAGTACAAATGATCCGCGACGCCAAGGGAACGATTGACCGGATCGAGGAGGGACACGGGCCTGAGAGCGTCAGCTCGCATAACGAGCCGCACATCAATTACACGACTGCGGGCGGCGATAAGGCCACCGTGTACATCCAGGCGGTGACACACTGATGCACGAATCTCTTACACGCGATCTCGATAGCCTGGATGCGCTGTTGCCGCAGCTGGAAAAGCGTCGTTCGTTCTCCCCACTCGCGAACGACATTTTCGAGGCTTGCGACTACTGGTCAAAGCTCGGCCATCGTGCTCTCGAAAACGACACCCGAGTAAATTACCCTGCGCGAGCGGCTGGGGAGATGCCGTTACTAGAGAAGCTGCAGTCCATGCTCCGCGAGCAGGGTGGGGAGCAGGGTTTCAATGAGGCACTGGTTATGGGCAGAGGGGTTCTCTCTGCACTTCAAAGCATCACGCCGCCGAAGGATGGTCACCTGGGAATCATTCGAGTCATCCATGAGCAATTTGCATTCCTATCGGAGTACGACTTTCACATCGTGCGTGAGGAACCCATAGGGACTCTGTTCTCGTCGGGTGCTGTATACCTGAATCTGGAATGGGCCGGAATGCCTGATTTATCTTGCGAGTTCGGGCCAGAGGCTCCAAAGAAGAGATTCGGTATCGACGACCTGCTGTACATGGTGCATGACAGTCGCTATCGAACACTCCCCCGCGAATTAAATCTCGATACCGACGCCAAAGTGCAGGAGTGGTTCGGATTTTTAGCCGGAGTGTTCAAGCGTTACGGCATCGACGTGTTGTCGAATCGGTCAGGTGTCTTCGAGGAGCTTCAGCAGGCCCAGTCGCAGCGCGACCGCGAGTACACGCAAGAAATGGATGCGCGTTACGGCTCTCACCTGTAGTAGGGATCAGCTCAAGATGATGCGCAGGCTCACCACCGCGCTAACGATCTTGGTGTGCGCGGCGAGTTGGGCGGCGGACAACAGTACGGCAGCGAAAGCCGACCACGTTGTGATCGCTAAGAGCACGCGCACGCTGACGCTGCTCAATCTCGGCCTGGTCATCACTTACAAAGTCGCTTTAGGCGGTGATCCTATCGGCCCGAAGGTGAAGGCGGGCGACAAGAAAACGCCCGAAGGCGAGTACGTCATCGACAGCAAAATCCCGCACGGTCGATTCCATCTTGCGCTGCACATCTCGTACCCAAATGCCGCCGACCGCGAGCGCGCACACAAGCTCGGAGTGAGTCCCGGAGGCGGGGTGGAAATCCACGGCCTCGAATCGAAATATGCCTAGGTCGGATCGCTGCATCGGCAGACCGACTGGACGACTGCGGGAGTAACCGGAGTGTCGGTTTCGAACCGCCATCTCTCCGGCCTCGGTCCCGCGACTGTGACGGAGGTAAGTACGCAGTACTACCACGAAGACCACCTCGGCACATCGAGGGTAATGACAACCGCAAGCGGCTGGCCAGTGTGGCAGGGGACCTTCGCCCCCTTCGGGCAGGAGGTCAACCCGCAGATCACGCCCAATCATTACAAGTTCACCGGCAAAGAACGCGATAGCGAAGAGAATCTCGACTATTTTAGGGCAAGATACGTGTCCAGCACGATAGGCCGGTTTATGACTCCCGATTGGAGCACCGAACCAGAGGCTGTGCCGTATGCGAATTTCAGCGATCCGCAAACACTGAATCTGTACGGATACGTGCGGAACAATCCTCTCTCAAAGACCGACCCAGACGGGCATTGTGAAATAGATGGCGAACAGCACACCTGGGTGTGGTGTTTTGCACATGCACTAGGAATCACCCAGACACAAAAGGAAAAACTCAATGCAGCGCGTTTTTATGCAAATGAATATGCTAAGACCCACAAAGATTTTGATCCGAGCAAATACACGGATCAAATTCTTGATGCATATAATCATGGAGCATTTTGGAATAATTACAGTTCCGACCCTTTACAGGTGATGGGTTTTCTCATTGGGCTCCCCGGCGGAGCGCCCCTTGTTCGCGACAGCACAGGTAAGATTCACGGTGATCTTCCGGACCATGTTCCTGACAATTGGACGAAGGAGGATCTGGAAACGGCGCAACATGAACTGCGAGAGAGCATCAAGGCGCGTGAGGCAGAGCAAAACCAATACGGGGAAGAAGGGGGCCACCGTGAACGCATCCGTCGGGAGGAACGCTTACTGCGACAGGTCGATAAAAAACTCAGCGGGAGCTAGAACAGCAGATGAAAAGCGATAAAGGTCGCGCAGAGAAATTTTTGATGCAAATCCTGATGAGGCCGGACTCTCATAATGGTGCTTTGATGAATGACCTGCTTACGGAATTCCATCGAGGCTATCCACTTGAAAATCTTCGGCCTCTCCTGCACGCTGAGAACCAGGAGGTGGTGACGATTGGAACATGGATTGCGTCGGAATTAGGAGAGCGCGGGAGACCCCTTCTCCAGGATGTCTCTCCGCTGCTAAGGCATCCCGCAAAGAAAGTCCGATTCTCCGCAATTGACTGCATCTTGCTTTGGGCCACTCCTTCGAACGACAGAGAGCTGGCTTCCGTAATTTCCCTCTTGGATGACCCAGAACCGGGAGTTCGGTGGAAGGTAATGGATTTTCTGTTTCGTGCGACAACTGAGCAACTTCAGTCAGCCCTTGATTATTTCGAGTTAGCGATACCGAAATCCCCGCATATACGCAAACTTCAATGGTTGCTCGATCCTGAAAGCATTGAGCCTAAAAAGGTCATAACGGCTCTTCAGAGTCAGGATGCACTCATGCGCAGATACGCTGTAGCAGCCGCTGCCAGGATATCGAATATCAATAGAGACCCTCTCCTCTGTGCTTCGTCGAATAGCGATGCCGATGTTAAGAACTTTGCGGATTCCGCGATAAGCTTACTTGCATAGCTGCACGATGAAAGTTGCCGATAGAAAGATTGCTCAGCGGAGTTACGCTTCTCAGTTTCTCGGGAAACTAATCGAGCCGCCGAGAGACTCAGCCCACTTTTCTACCCATC
>CAYNPS010000308.1:1989-3712 GCA_964399125.1 uncultured Terriglobales bacterium | reverse complement strand
CGGCTCGGCTCCCGAACTTGCCGCCCGCGAGGCGATCGGCTACCTCAACTCCCGCGTGAACGGCCACGGAGGACTCATTCTCCTCGATGCCCGCGGGCGCTACGGAATCGCTCATAACACTCCTCGGATGGCATGGGGAGTGAAGACGACCAGCATCGAGCAGGTCGGCACGACCTGCGAATAGTCTTCTAGTACTGGCGGCGGCATTCAAATCTGCACAAATCTTGCAACGACCTATGATCCGAATCGGCACCCACGCCACGTTCTGCTTGTAATTCGCCCATTAACTGATGTACAAACCTTGCGGCAATCCACAAAACCTTGAGAAGAACCCAGCCTGATCGGCTCCGTGCGATGTGTCTTGAGCCATCGGGCCAAGCCAAAACCCTTCGAGGAGAAGCTCATGAAAAGAGCTCTGCAGATTCTGAATTCGGTCCTGGTTGTCCTTTTCCTTTGCGTTTCGATGCTCGCCCAGAACATCGCTACCGCCAACTTGCGCGGAGTCGTTCGTGACCAGAACGGCGCAGTTATTCAGAACGCCAAGGTCATAGCGCGACTGGCGGGCCAGAACCTGGAGCGCACCACCCAGTCGAACGATCAGGGCGAATACGTTTTCCTGAATCTCCCTCCAGGGACATATTCCATCGAAGCGCAGGCGCCCGGCTTTGCGCGGATGGTGCAGAACAAAGTCGTGTTGACCATCGGGCAAGACGCCGAGCTTCCGGTCAATATGCGGGTTGCTGCGGCGACAGAAGCAGTCACGGTCGAATCCGGAGCCGAGCTGGTTGAGACGCAGCGTAGCTCAGAATCCACGACCATTGACACGCAGCGCATCGAGAATCTGCCGATCAATGGCCGCAACTACATCAATTTTGCTCTGACAAATTCTCAGCTCGCACGCGATGACGCACCCAGTATCGGCGCCGCTCCTACTTCCGGACTCAATTTCAACGGTCAACGCGCCCGCTCCAATCTCGTGAATCTCGACGGTATGAACAATGTTGACAACTCAGTTAACGGTATTCGCTCGACTGTTTCTCAGGAAGCGGTGCAGGAATTCCAGATCATTACCAACGGCTACAACGCCGAGTACGGGCAGGCTTCGGGTGGTGTGGTCAATATCATTACCAAGGGCGGCACGAACGATGTGCACGGATCGGCATACGCATATCTTCGCAATCGAAACGTACAGGCGACTAATCCGTTTTCGACGGTGAGCAATCCGGCCTACACACGCGTGCAGCCAGGAGCAACTCTTGGCGGTCCGCTTATTAAAGACAAGACCTTTTACTTTTTCTCTTTCGAAACTACCCGCCGGCATGAGACCGGCTTCTCCAGCATTGGGCAGAACAATTTCGGTCTGGTTCCCATCGACGTCTCGCGGTTCTTTGGTGCTCCACAGGGTGCTGTCATCTTTCAGGGGACATCAGCCCAGCAAGCATTCTTGAACGGAATTCCCAACGCCGCGCTGGCCAATCCATCGGTTCAACAGTTTCTGCAGAAGTACGTCCCTGTTGTTGGCGGAGGATCAGGCACAGCAGTAAACGGCAGATTGCCTGCGGCCTTGGGAGGAGGTCCTGCATTCATCACTACAGGAGCGCCGCTTCCGGCTTCGTATCACAGCCTCAGCTCCCAGATTGGGAATTTTCCGGTATTCGAAGGGACGACTGTTTACAGCCTGCGTCTCGACCATAAGCTGACAAACAATCAAAACCTTCTGCTA
>CAYNPS010000308.1:0-1889 GCA_964399125.1 uncultured Terriglobales bacterium | reverse complement strand
AACTTCTCATGGAGCCTGGGCACGCACAGCGTGAAGTTCGGGGGTGATGTAAACCGTCTGCCCCTTCAGGCAGATTTCACCGTGAATTTCGGTGGACTTTACAACTTTGGCGCCCTCACAGCTGCGCAGGTGGGATTCCCGAGTTCGATATCAGGATTGGGTACCGTGCCCGGCTTCTCCCCAGTGCAGGCGTACGGACTTGGGGTTCCGCAGACGTTCGTGCAGGGCATCGGCAATCCACACTTTGATTTCGGCAATACCACTTGGGGAACCTTCCTGCAGGATTCATGGCGCATCAAGCCGAATTTGACACTGAATTATGGCGTCCGCTACGACATTGAATTCACGCAAACGTTTCCGGCAATAAACTCCATCGCGGCTGCCGCGCAGGACGCATTGGGGATCACTAAAGGTATTCCGCGCGACACGAACAATGTAGCCCCACGCATCGGCCTGGCATGGGATCCGGCAAAGGATGGCAAGACGGTCGTCCGTGCCTCATATGGCATGTTCTACGACCATCCCTTGCTCGCACTGGCATTCGATTCCGACGTGGCCGACGGCGCACAGGCTCCGCAGGTAATTCTGTTCGGCGGCTCGCCATGTAATCCATCTGGTCCGCTTTCCCCCTCTTCAGTGTTGAACCTGAACGCGACGAACAGCTTCCAGGGCATTCAGACGACAGGCAATTGTTTGCCTCCTGCCGTGGCAGCCGGATTGCAATACTTGTCCAACCAGCAACGCTTCAATGCATTGAATGCCAACTCACTCTTCGTCAACCAACAATACCTCACGGCAGGACTGCCTTTAATTAATCAGCCGTTCAGTTTTCCGGTGGCCAAGAACTTTCAGTATGCATACTCGGAACAGGTGAACTTCGGCATCGAGCGCGAGCTGGGACATAACCTCTCGTTGTCTCTGAACTACAACTACACCGGCGGACACCATCTCAATCGGCCGATCAATGCCAATCCGGTGAATGGGCAGGATCTGGTCACAAATTTCAACCGCGCGTTTTCCTACACTTCGGCAGCAGCGGCGCAGGCGGCCCAGGCATTCGGTCCCAACGACCCTCGCACCATTGCTGCGCAGTCAGCGATTCCTTCGAGTCCTCTGGCTGTTGCGGTCTGCCCACAAATGCTCGGCGCTCCCGGCGGGACGCCGAACTTCGTTCCTGCCGCCTTGATCAGTTTTTTCCGCAAAGGCGGAACGAATCCCTCTATGGTTCCCGTTTTCCCGCAATGCGGTTCGGCGCTTCAAAGCGCTCTGACTGAGTTCGGACTTGGAGTGGGTGTACCGGTTCCGTTTAGCGATGCCGACGCGAACTTCTCAAACGGCAGCTCGGTCTATCACGGACTCACCGCAAATCTGCGCAAGCGCTTCAGCAATCACTATGAATTCTTAGCCTCATACACCTGGTCGCATTCCATCGACGATTCCACGGATCTGCAGTCGTTGCTCACTCCGCAGGACAGCTTCAATCCGAGCGCAGAACGTTCAGAGTCAACGTTTGACCAGCGGCATCGTTTCGTGCTCAGCAGCGTCTATCAGACCGGAAGGTTAGGAGGGAACAACTGGATCTCAAAAGCCCTGAGCTGGCTTACAGTTGCTCCGATTATCGAGGCGAGCTCGGGACGTCCCTTCAATATTCTGGTCGGGGAGGACCGAAACTTCCAGTTCAGCCCGAATGCCGACCGGCCTCTCGTAGTGCCCGCTAGCACACCTGTAAACGCCTGTGGTGATATTCCGGTTGCGTCGAAGTATTCACCAACTGGTTTCCTGCAACCTGCCTGCTTCCTGAATGGGACTCTCGACGGCAATTTGAAGCGCAATGCAGGCATCAAGCCCACGACGGTATTCACAGATCTGCGCATCGGCCGCACTTTCAA
>CAYNPS010000307.1:0-3738 GCA_964399125.1 uncultured Terriglobales bacterium | reverse complement strand
GATGATTTGCGAACGTCGCAGAGGGTCGCTGATTCAGTGGTCCTTTCGTTTCAACAACGTTATTCGTGTGCCCTCAAAACTGCGGAGAGACTTGCGGGTGAGCGCCGGGCCAGAACCGAAGGCGCATTTCTAGTTCTTCCTCAATGGGCTAAAGCCAGGAACCAACAGCGGAAACAGAAGCGTACGCACGGGGAAGAGGGCAGGGTGGTCATGGCGGAGTCCTGTTAGAATGCCCGCCTGGGATGGCTCCTCTCGCCGTCAGTTCACACTAGCTAACCAACAAACCAGTCCACTTAAAGCCTAACCGCATCGAGGAGAAGAAGACATGGACACGATCACATTGAAAGACGGCACACACATTTACTACAAAGACTGGGGCACTGGTCAGTCGCTGTTCTTCCATCATGGCTGGCCCTTATCAGCAGACGACTGGGATGCTCAGATGATGTTCTTTCTCGAGCGCGGATATCGGGTGATTGCTCACGACCGTCGCGGACATGGGCGCTCCACCCAAACCGTGACCGGCAACGAGATGAACACCTATGCCGCTGACGTCGACGAACTGGTCGAAAAGCTTGACCTCCGCAATGCCATTCACATCGGCCATTCCACCGGCGGCGGAGAAGTTACGCGCTACGTGGCTCGATACGGAAAAGGCAGAGTGGCCGCGGCCGTGTTGATAAGTGCCGTGCCCCCAATCATGGTGAAGTCCGACAAGAACCCAGGTGGAACGCCGATCGAGGTCTTTGACAAAATTCGCGAGGGCACAGCCAAGAATCGGGCGCAGTTCTATCAAGACATCACTCTCCCCTTCTACGGCTATAACAGGCCGGGAGCGAAAGTCTCCCAGGGCGTGCGGGACAACTGGTGGCGTCAGGGAATGATGGGCGGGATCAAGGCCCAGTACGACTGCATAAAGGCGTTCTCTGAGACCGACTTCACTGAAGACCTCAAGAACATTGAGGTGCCCACACTGGTGATGCACGGTGAGGACGACCAGATCGTGCCCTTCGCAGATGCCGGACCGCTTTCGGCGAAGCTGCTGAAAAATGCAACGACGAAGTTCTATCCCGGCTTCCCACATGGCATGCCCACGACGCACGCAGATCAAATCAATGCTGACCTGCTCGAATTTATAACTGCATCTCAGGTCACTACCGCATCAGCCGCCTAAAAGCGCTGAATGATCTAGGATGGTGGAATCCCAGGTCCAGATCTCGAGGTCCTGGGATTCTTGTCAGATAAGATACTGCAAACATCACGCTCCCAAACGGTCATCCGGTTTTCTTCAAGTGGTTGGAGGTCAGCCCGAACTCTTGGTGCCGGTCGTTCTAAGGTACTCTGAACGAAAAGGATTCATAGCTTTTCCGTATCTCACAGATTAGCTCCCTCGCCTTCCCCAAGGGACAAACCACTCCTAGACTTGAAAAGTCACCTAATGTTCAACGGGCGCCGGACGGGCCCCCAAATCAAATTGAGCCGAGCCGCTCGCAGGCAACAAGACAACCGAAGCTGAAGAGTCGATGCGTCGATTGTTTGATATTCATCCGTCGATCTAACGACGCACAAGAAAAGGAACAATGCGACAAAGGAGCGAGCATGCTGAGTTTGACCATTCACGATTTGGGCGAGTTGACGGTGTTCCAATGCGCCGGACGGATCATCGCTGGAGATGCTGATGTTTTGCGGTCTGCGGTTCTCTCGCAGTCGCGAGTTCGCATAACGGTGCTGGATATGGCAGCAATCAGTGCTGTGGACGCCGCCGGCATAGGAATGCTGGTGTCACTGCTGACGTGGGCCGAGGCAACTGGGGCAGAAATCAAATTGTTGAACTTACAGCCGCTAGTGGAAGAGATACTGGAAATCACTAACCTGAGATCGTTTTTTGAGGTCTGCTCGGTCCGCGAGATGATGGACCTGTTGTGTCGTCCACTTGACCAAGACCCATTCGCTGCTGCAACCTCTTCGATCGTCTCCAGTCTGTTACCGATCAGCGCACCTGGGCGATGTCCACCCCCGGCAACATGGGTTGGCGCTTGATCGGGTCGGCAATGGGTTGCGCGAGGCTGGCAAGAGTCGGGAACGTGTTGCCGCTGCGCGACACGAGTCGGCAGGTGCCGCGTTCGACATGCCAGTGCGCTGAAGCCATCGTGCTTGAGTTCGAAGATCCAGTCTGGATGGCTAAACGGCTCGCGCAGGCGTCCAAGGAGCATTGGTTCGACAATAGGAAGGATCACTGCTTTCAGTATAGGGATATGGTGAAGCGTATACGAACTCGCACAGCTCAGTGTGCCCGATTGCCGATTTCCTGGCGTTCGTACCAAGTCTTATGATTCAGCACATTTTTTCGTGAGACCCAGCAGGCGTGTCCTGCATTTGTGGTGGCCACATCAACGTTGCCCTGGGGAGCATTGCAGAAGGCAAGTTGCGCCACGTCTACCGGTCGATGCCCATCTAACCACTAATGCGTAACCATGAGTATTTGGCCGTTCTGACCGAAGCAGTGAGAGCTGTTCGCACATCGATGGCCGACCGTAGATTGCCGGAGTTGACTCCAGAGCAGATTGCGTGGTGGTTCCGAACCGTAAACGTTTCGGATGTCGAGCGAGTTATGCAGGCAGAGCCACACCTCGAAATTGTCTGGAGGAGAGAACCCCATGAAGAAAGTGACGCATGGCCCCTTACGTCTATGAGGTCGACACAGGATTGGTCCGCTGCTACGTAGCCAGGATTGATCGGCGGCGCGGCGCCTGGAAACGTCGATTACTTACGGCTCAATCGTGAAAGGCAGTGATTGTGCCTTTATGGGCAAGTAGCGTCTGCCGAATGCCACTATCCGGCGTCGGTCCTTGACGCTGGCGGCGAGTTTTGCTGTTCAATGCTGATTTGGGGTATCGAGCGGTAGCCGCATATCAAAGGTTGGGACTCTGCAAGGTGCGCTCTACGTCGCGTAACGTCTTTATCAAGACGCCGACCATCGAACTTGGAAACTCGAATGAGTCGTCGCGGTTGTTGGCATCACGGATGGTGACGCCAACGCCGTCATGACTGATTACGACTTCGACAGCTGGGTTGCTGCCTGCGGCGATTGTGAACACTCTTTCGGCCATGGGATTAATCCTTCGTTTAGGCAGCAGCTGCTATCTAGCCAGCATTTGCCTGAATTCGTAGAAATGACCACCCGGACTACAAGCCTTGAATAGCGGATTCAGTACAGGCGCTGCCTGTTGCAGACGCTTTGCTGATGCTTGCGAAGGCTCCTCCAGGAAAGCATTGATTGCGGCGATCAGTTCGGGCGAGTAAAAGTATCCACCGCGTTTTTGTATATCGCATTTTCTCATGCGAAGCATGTCTCTAAGTTCATCCGCGACCAATTGGAAATCGCAGGCTTTCGTTAAGTGCGCCATGCTAAGTCTCTCTTTCTCGGCTTGCGCGTGGCGCAAAGCATATCTCTGGTTTTTTCGCCTTGCAAAAGAAATGGAGAGTTGCTGAAAAGATCTCCGTCGAGCGCGTGCCGCTTCCGGCAAGACCATGATTGATTTGTTTCTGGACATGCTGACGACCTATTGCACCAAGTTTCGGCAAACCCCGTTAACTCACCTTGAACTGCGGAATCGGCTCCAGTTCCTTGAACGCCGAGGTGAACGCGTTGGACAGGCTTTGCATCGTTCGCGGCTGGAATTCTTCGGATTGAAGTAGAGGTCGTGGACGATGCCGGCGAGATGCTTCGACGCAACA
>CAYNPS010000306.1:0-3792 GCA_964399125.1 uncultured Terriglobales bacterium | reverse complement strand
GCTGCGGCTGCTTTCATCACCGGCATCGGGATGTGAACGGGAATTTTTTTAATGTTCAGGCAGCGCGCGATTGAATCCGCGATCTCTTCGAGTGTGACTTCCTCTGCACCAACGAGCTCAACGCTTTTTCCTTCTGCATCGCGACTGACAAGCGACTGCGCAAAGCACTCCGCGACATCATTCACGTGAATCGGTCGAAATCGGTATTCGCCCGTTCCTGCTACTGGACGGATAAACGGAATAGCTCGCATTAGGCCTATCATCTGCGCAATGAACGCGCTGCCAGGTCCGAAAATCAACGAAGGCCGCAGGATGACATGGGGAATTGCGCTCCGTCGCACTTCTTCTTCTGCGGCGAACTTCGTCGCGTGATACGCGGTTGCACCGCTTGGTCGAGCGCCGAGAGCCGACATTTGGATAAATCTCCGAATGCGGTTTACGCGTGCTGCCTCGATCAGGTTGCGCGTCCCCACGTGATGCACTGCTTCAAACGTGCTGCTTCCCTGCTCGTAGATGATGCCCACAAGATTGATGACGGCATCGCAGCCAGCCATATAGCTCGCTAATTGCTTCGAGCTGAGATCGCCTTCCACCTGCTCCAAAGCTCCCGAATCGGGAACGGCCAGCGGCTGCTTTCTTCTGACCAATGTGCGCACGTGGTGGCCATCGCGCAACAATCGAGGCAAAAGATGAGAACCGACGAATCCAGTAGCTCCGGTTAGGAACACCCTCATGCTTTAGAAGACTAGCTGCGCTCTCGATCCAGAGGAACACATCAGAGTTTCTCCTGCAAAGGGGAGTTGCTGGGGAGAACAGCTTTTTCGAGTCTTTCGGCGACTCTCCCGCAAGCTGCATAGCTGGATGGACTCGGCAACTGGAATGCAAATCTCTGGGTTTCAGAGAGTTACGGACGGTTAAGATTCGCGCTCGTGCGGCGCAACTCGTTTCCCAGCAGTGTGTTTCTAGTAACTAGAAAACCCCACTCGGAGGCAGAGGGCTGCTCGGAAATTGCGCTGTACTGAGCGCTGCCAGTGAAGTGGAGGGAGGGTCAAATCAATGAAATTCTTCAGAAAACACTTGCTCTGGACACTGGCTTTGGCAGTCGCCGGAAGCACCGCCGGCGTGGTGAAGGCGAGCGCGCAGGATCATGATCGAGATGACTACAAGCATCACGACAGAGACTGGAAAAAGGACCGGGACCGGGATCGTGATCATGATCACGACCGTGACCGGGACCGCGATCGCGAATGGCGCTATCGCAACAACGGCTATTACAACAACGGGTACTACAACAATGGCCGCTATAACGGTCGGTACAACAACGGTGCCTATAACAACGGCTACTACGGTCCATACGGCCCGTACCGCAACAACGGTGGATACTACGGCAATGGCGGCTACTACGGGGGATACAACGGCCGCGGCATGGGCCAGGCTTCCCAGATCGGATATCAGGACGGTCTGCGCGATGGACAGAGTGACCGTGCAACCGGCCACAGCTTCCGTCCAACCCAAGACGACAACTACAGGAACGCGTCCCGCGGATACAGCTCAATGTACGGTGATAAGAACCAGTACAAGGCTCTATATCGCCAAGGCTATGAGCAAGGCTATCAACAGGGCTACGGTGTTGGTGGCGGTCGCAGTCGCGGCTGGGGCTGGTAAACCTAACGCTTGATCGAGCGGAAGAGCAGGCGATCAGTCGCCTGCTCTTTTTGCTGGAAACGTCAGAGATTCCCGCCTCCAACCCTCCTCCGTCGTTGCGCTGCGGCAAATCATCCCGCAATTTCGCACCAGAATGGATGAAACGGTCCGTTCCTCCGATTTAGACTTGCGGAGGACTTGACCGGTCCGCCCGCGAGGATTGAGCGGGCTTTGCGAGGCTCCATACTGGACGGAGACGATTCGCGGCAACTGCAGTTTGAGCAGCTCGCGCTGGTGCATTTGCGCGCGCTGTTAAGAGCTGCGGTGCGTCTAGCACGCGATGTCTCGATCGCCGAGGATCTGGTGCAAGAAGCGATGCTTCGCGCTTGGCGGCATTTTGATCGTTTTCAGCCTGGTACGAACTGCAAGGCATGGTTATTCCGCATCATGCTCAACTGCTGGAGCACGCGTCATCAGCAGATCCGCCAGGAAGCGATTCAGTTCTTCCCTGAGCAGTATGCGGAGAAAACCGCCGATCAGCGAGTTCCTTCAACACGGTTCAGCGCTGAAGAAATACAGAACTCGATCGATCTGCTGAATGAGGATTACCGCACCGTGCTCATCCTGTTCGCTGTAGAAGGCTTCTCGTGTAAGGAGATCGCGGAGATTCTCAGCGTTCCAATCGGTACCGTGATGTCGCGACTGTCAAGAGCGAGAGCCATCGTGAAAGATGATCTGGCGAAGCGTGAAGCAAGATACATGAAAGCGAAGGCAAGACAATGAACTGTTCACAAAGCGAGCGCGTCACTGAAGCGTATCTGTCGGGCGAGATCGACGAGCCAGCGTGGCGCAGCCACCTTGGTGACTGTCCTGAGTGCGCCGCCAGACTCAAGAGTGAATCCGATTTCGACCACCTCATTCGACATGCAGTTACCTCCGAACGGTTGCAAACGCGTCAGCTCGAAGCACATATTCGCGGCGCCATGCGCGAATCTGTTACACCAGTGCGCCGTTCATTTTTGGCATCGTGGCGATATGGAATCGCTGTCGCCGCAGTTCTGTTCGTCGTAGTGATCGCAACCGTTGGATATGCCAAAGGACGCATCGAACGTACTGCTGTCTGCATTGACGCTGCCGACGATCATCAGGAGGAGGTCGTCGCCAGATCGCCGCGAAAATGGCGGACGGAAAGCGCCGACGTGCAAGCGTTGGCGCAACGAATAGTCGGCGATCCCTCAGTTCCAGACCGCATCGTTCCGGCTGGATATCATCTAGTCGGAGCGCGCGTTTGCCTGTTGCACGGCAAGCGCTACATGCATCTTGACTACTCCGACGGCAGCAACGAAATCTCCCTCTTCGTGCGTCACCAGGATCAGCCTACTTCGTTTATCTCTCATGTCCTCGGCTGGTTCCAATTCACCGGCCCATCGACCGAACGCGTGGATGCCTTTGCCGTAGGTTCTGTCCAGAAAGATAATCTCTCACTCGTACTCGTCTCTTCCGCTCCCATTCCCGAGACCGAAAAGATTGTCGCCGAGGCAGGCGGAAGGCTATAAGAATCGGGTTGATCAGGTCGTCGGTTATCGGGTGATCTGACAAGCCACGCGGATTTGGCGGACGCTTCGGCCGCGATCAACGCGGAATGTACATTGCCTCCTTTTTCAGCCTTTATCCGCGTCCCATCCGCGCGATCCGGGTCTGGATTCTTACGTTTTTCAGTCCACCCAATGATTCGATGGCCCGATCGCCCGATGGTTCGCTACTCTATGTATCAGTGACATCGTCCAATCTGATCACGCGGATTTACGACGCACTCACGCGCCATTACGGACCGCTCCACTGGTGGCCGGCGGAGACGCGTTTTGAGGTGATTGTTGGAGCGTTTCTCACGCAGAACACGAGCTGGAAAAACGTCGAACTGGCCCTTAAGAATCTTCGCCGAGCGAGAGTGCTGACTGTTTCCGGCATCCGCACGATCGCGCTCAACGATCTGGAACAGCTCGTGCGTCCCTCGGGATATTACCGGCAAAAAGCCGCCCGGCTGAAGATGTTCGTGTCATATCTCGACCAGCGCTACAACGGATCGTTGAAGCGGATGTTTGCTCAGCCCGTGGACGCGTTGCGTACAGAACTTCTCTCCCAAAACGG
>CAYNPS010000305.1:0-3794 GCA_964399125.1 uncultured Terriglobales bacterium | reverse complement strand
TTGCGCATGTGCCTCTCGGATCGGCAAAGCCGAGGACAAAAATGAAAGGTATTGCGGGCTGTAGCTACTCGCAGCCTTTCAAAGCAAATTGTTGAAAGACTTGTTCCATGAGACGTTCCTTATGGGAACTGCGATATATTGGGAATCTTACCGTAATAGGGATCCGCGATTCCTCCGGCGATACGGCCGAGGTGTCGGCATCGCCACCGAAAGAAATAGTGTTTCGAATTACATCTTCCGTAGCTCGTGGATTGCAAAAACGACACGATTGAATCCTATATCGGGACCTCAGTTCTGATCTTTGGACTGCACGAGTTCCTCGTTATAATGCTGAACGCGCTTACCGCGCTCACTCCGCAACTTGGTCTTCGGAGTAATCGGGTGGAAGCTCCGAATGAATCGGGCTTCCACTCTGTCCGGTCCGACTGTTATTGATTGGCTTTCTCTTTCAGAGCGGCTGGTTCAACCGCTTGCTTCTTGCTCTTCTTCTTAGCCACGACTGGAGCTTGCTCGGTCTCCTTCACGGTCCAGAAGTCAGGATTTGCGGCCATCAAGCTTTGTGATGGATGGCTTAACTCAGGTTTGACCTGATAGAGCACGTTTTCCGAGAACAGAGCATTGTCATGAGCAAAGGAGGTAAGCTGATCGCGCAGGTTCTTGGCTACCGCCGTTTCATAGGCATTCGATAAATCAGCGTCCAAAGCAGCCAGCGATTTCAGGCTCCGAACGTAGACAAGTGTCGGCGTTGGCATGCCATAGAGTACTTCGTACGCGAGGTAACTCTCGTCGAAGTTCGCAGCTTTCAGTTGGGCGTTTATATCCTTTCTTAACGATGTAAGCTGCGGCAGACTTCCTGGTTTCAGCCTGCGATAGCTCACATACCAGAACTTGGCGGTTGCCGGATCGAATTTTTCCGGATTCAGCGAAAGATCTTCCCGCAGCTTAGCAATGATGTTTCGGCCAGACTCCTGCGACTCAGAGACATTTTGGTTGAACTCGGCGCTGGTGAATACCGCTCCTGCAGCTTTGCCGAATGCGCTGTCGGTCTCTTCGATCTGAGCAAAGCTGTTCATGAACTGAAAGTAAGTTTCCTCATTGTCACTGCCGGTAAAAGCTGTAGCCGTGATCCAGTTGATGTTGGGATCATTCTTGTGAACGACCTGGCGCACCTGCCGGTCGAGGTTCTGATACTGCATCATCTTGCCTTCTTTAAGTGTGACCCTGGAAATGAACAGGATCTTGGGTGCACTGCTGTTCGATTGCGGCCACGCACACAGTGTTAGCAGGAACATCATCGCTAGAGCGAGTGAAACCGTTTTCCTCATGGGAATGCTCCTTTCTGCTGGTTGAGAGATTCTGGGGCCGGCGCGGAACGCGCGAGGAGATGTTGTGAGGCGCAATCTACACCCGCTCAGAATCGCCTGTCAATGTTCGTGAGCCAGTCTCGTCCAGCACATTGCTCCCGAAGTTACCAAAGTGATTCCTGCCAACGTTTGGGCATCTTTGCGTGACGAACTCAGTCTAATAATTCATAAGACCCGTATTAGCGGAGCTTGGGACCAGATCCTGTCCTCCGGAGATTTTTTGAACGTCAGCTCCAGCCCGAGCCGATCTCGCGCTGCCATAGCGATGGCGGCTGCCGTGGGGATATTTGTTAGTGGCTTGCTGGTTGGGGAGCATCTTCGTTTCTCGACGAAACCCACAGCAGCGGACTTGCAGCTGGCCGCACGCGTGAGCAAACTGGATGCTGAGCTGCACCAGAGGCCCATCGAGGGACGACTCCCTCCCGACATTATTGCGAGCAGCCGCGATTCCATTTGTCTGATTATCAGCTCATACAGGTTCACAGATGCTGCCGGCAGAGAGGCGCCAGGCGGCGCCAATCGTTTGCTGGCGAGCGGATTCATGATTGAGAAGCAACTCCTTGCTTCCAATCGCCACGTCCTGGAGCCTTGGTTCGGCGATCCTCAATCCGAGCGGCTCATGCGCATGGGCTTAATACCACATCGGGAATCCATCACCGCTTACTTCCCTGGTCTCGCTCATGGAATCGCTCTCGACCACTTTTCGTCGTCAAAAACAACCGACGTCGCCCTCGCAAGATTAAGTCTGCCGACCAGCACCAGCATTCGACCGCTCCCTCTGGCTAATCAACCCAGCTCCCCTGGCGATCCCGTCATTGTGATGGGCTACCCGCTGGGAGTGACCACCATGCTGGCTAAATCCACAGCGATACCGTATCAGCTCTCAGGATTGCGTCAGAACCAGCGAGAAGTGGAGCGGCTTGCGCAATTTAGGCTTATTCGCCCTTCCGCGACGCAAGGGCACCTAGTGGACGCCACGGACATGACTTTGATGTACGACGCGAGCACCGCACACGGAAGCAGCGGCGGTCCGGTATTCAACATGCGCGGTGAAGTCATAGGCGTCAACGCGGCATTGATCGATGGCTTCCAGGGCACCTCCTTGGGGGTTTCGATATCGGCACTGCAGGAGTTGCTGAAAGAGACAGGGAAACAGAAGTAGTGCGTATTTGCACCTTCCGGACGCACTCTACGCTTTTACCAGTTAGGATCTTAGGTGCGAACAGTCACTCCAACGAAATTCTTCCAGAAGCTGGACTTCCAGTAATCAATCTAGCCGATGCCTCCGGGCAGGGGACTGCCTTCATCACAAGAAATAAAATCATCCCATTCATCAGACCCAGCGAGGCGCTTTTTGAGATGGTGGTTGAGCATTCTCCATTTCCCGTAGATGAAATCAAAGTCGCGAGAGCCGTCTCTCACCTCCGCTGAGTGCGTTGTATTCGTGTCCTGAGGCGCAGCAGCAGAAGTGGATATGCAAAGATCTAAAAGGCTAAGTACGAAGATGAATGCAACGCGACTGAACATCTTCAAGTGCATGCTCCTTACTTGAACGTGAAATTTACGTTTGGTCAGCAATTCAAAAATCAAAGCCGCACCGCCACAGTGGAAGTCGGCAACGAGTCTCAGTGGCAGCGGTCGTGCTTGGCTTGTTCTGAATCCCGATCTTGCCGTCCGTGGGTTCGCAGGTCATCCGAATGCCCGGCGTTGAGGCGAGCCCACTGGGGCCTCGGACGTCCATCAACACGAAGCGTGTCCATGATGTCCCCTTGTGGCCACCCGTCGGGCGAGTCCTCCCACTTCTCCTGCCGTCCGTAGACGGTCAAGTCGAGCAAGCGGTAATTGTTATCCATCGCCTCGACACCGCGCACGGTGGTCCAATAAGTCTCGAAGACCTTGGATCCTTGTCGCAGATAACACACCAGGTGCATACGACCAGGCCGTTTGGGTGAGGCAAGCAGCGTTTTCAGCGAGCCCTGCGCTGAGTACCAAGGCATTTCCCATCCCAGGAAATCGCGGTACCTGGCGCTCTCGTCGTACGGGCCTTGGCAAAACACCGCGAACGTGACATCGCGAGAATGAACATAGGACAGCTCGCGGACCTGTGATGTAACCCAGGTGCAGCCCTCGCACTGCTCTGGCGCAGGCTTGCCGGTGTACCACATGAAGTAGTAAGCAATTAGCTGTCGGCGTCCCTCAAATGCATCTAGCAGCGTCACCTCGCCTGTTTCGCCAACCAGCGGTGTGGCAGCATTCACTTCGATCATGGGGAGCCTTCGGCGCGCCGCCGCAATCGCATCACCTTCGTGCGTGTGCGCCTTCTCCCGAATTCGCAATTTGTCGATCTCGGCCTCGAATGTGCTTCGATCAACGACTTTAGGAGCCGCAAGGTCCCTTCTCGTTACATCTTTCATCGTTCTCTCCGTTAAC
>CAYNPS010000304.1:0-3814 GCA_964399125.1 uncultured Terriglobales bacterium | reverse complement strand
CGCAATCTCTTTCGCAAGCAGCAGATCGATGCACAACTTGATCAGGAAGTCTCGTCCTACCTCGCCATGCTCATCGACGAAAAGATGGCGCGCGGCTTGCCTCGCGAGCAGGCGATGCGCGCAGCGAAGATCGAACTCGGAGGGTCGGATCAGGTGAAAGAGCACGTCCGCGATGTTCGCTCGGGAGCGTGGGTCGAGACCTTCTTTCAGGATCTGCGATTCGGCGTGCGTATGATCGCGCGCAATCCTGGATTCTCGGCACTCGTAATCCTGACGCTTGCTCTTGGTATTGGAGCGAATACAGCGATCTTCAGCGTCGTTTATGGTGTTTTGCTGCGACCGCTTCCCTATCCTCACGGCGAAGACCTAGTCGTCCTGCATCAGTACGCCAAAAAAATAAATATTCCCGACGTTCCTTTTTCGGTAAAAGAGCTGGACGACTATCGCCAGAGCCAGACGCTTAGCGGAGTGGTCGAGTACCACAGCATGGCGTTTCTGCTGTTGGGCAATGATTCTGCGGAAAGAGTGCAGACCGGCGTCGTCTCGCACAATTTCTTTGACGTGCTCGGAGTCAAGCCGATCCTTGGTCGTAATTTCCTTGAGAGCGACGAGTCGCCGAATGCCGACGCCGTGCTCATGCTCAGCTACGACTACTGGCAGCATCACCACGGCGGCGATCCCAATATTGTCGGCAAAGTGTTTCGGATGAACAATCGGCCGCATACGGTCATCGGCGTGCTGCCTCCGTTTCCGCAATATCCGGCTGAGAACGACGTATACATGCCCACCACTGCGTGTCCGACGCGCGCATCGAAACAATTCCGCGAGAATCGCGACAATCGCATGATGATAGCCTTCGGCCGTATCAAGCCAGGCATTCCGCTCGAGAAAGTTCAGGCTGATCTTTCGACGATCGCGCACAGGCTCGAAATAACTTATCCGCAAAGCTACAAGCCTGAATATGGATACGGACTCACTGCGGCTCCACTGCAGTCAGAACTAACGCGGCGCGCTCGTATGACTCTGCTCATCCTGCTCGGCGCCTCCGGATTCGTTCTGTTAATCGCCTGCGCCAACGTCGCCAACCTGATGCTTGCGCGAGTCCTGAAGCGGGAACGTGAGCTGGCGGTGCGCAGTGCGCTGGGAGCGAGCAGGTCTCGCATTGCTCGACAACTCTTGACCGAAACGGTTCTCTTAGCTCTTGGTGGAGGAGCACTCGGGTTGGTGATTGCTCCGCCGGTTCTTCAGCTCCTCGTCAAGTTCGCAGCTCGCTTCACCACGCGAGCCTCGGAAGTCACGCTTGATTGGCATGTGCTGGTGTTTACGTTTGTCGTCTCGGTCGCGGCGGGACTCCTCTTCGGCATGGCTCCGGCATTCTCCTCTACCGGACATTTGAGTGATGCTCTGAAACAGGCAGGAAATCAGAGCTCAACCAATCTTGGCGGGCAGCGCCTTCGCGCCGGCCTCGTCGTCGCTCAGGTGACCGTCTCCTTCGTGCTGCTGATCGGTGCTGGCCTTATGATGCGCAGCATTCTGGCTCTGGAGCACGTCGATCCAGGATTTCGACCGGATCGGCTGCTGACCATGCGCATCAGTTGGAACTTCACGAAATACAACAATGGAACGGCCAACACTCTTTTGGAACAGTTACTGCTTCGTGTCAGTAACACTAGCGGCGTTGAGTCCGCAGCCCTGGCCACCAATTTTCCATTCAATCCGGGCGGGATCATCAATGGCCCAAACGCGAACCTAATGCGCATTCAGGGTCGATCCGAACCCGAACCTGCGACAGTCGATACTCCATTCGTGAGCACCGATTACTTTGAAACACTGCGCCAACCGCTCGTTGCAGGCAGAACTTTTACGCGTCAGGAAGAGGAAGACACGACTCAGCGTGTGGCTGTGATCAATGAGACCCTCGCGCGTCATCGCTGGCCCAATCAGAATCCCATCGGTCAACGAGTCAGCTTTGATGATGGAAAGCATTGGGCGGAAATAGTCGGAATCGTTGGTGATGTGCGGGAATATGGTTTAGCGAAGTCTCCGGAAGATCAAGTGTACCTTCCTGCACTTTCAAACTGGCTTATCGTGCGCACTGTCGCAGATCCTTCCAGCCTCGCGAGTCTCGTGAGCTCTACCATTCACTCGATTGACCCACAGATTGCAATCGACCGCGTCAGTTCCATTGAGCGACTGCAGCAGGACTCTGTCGCTTCGCCCCGAATCACAACCATCCTTCTTGGCATCTTTGCTGCATTGGCTTTGGCGATCAGCGCGACCGGCATCGCCGGAGTCATGGCTCTAACTGTGAGCCAACGGTCTCACGAACTCGGAATCCGCATGGCTCTGGGACAATCGCGAGGCTCGATCGTGCAGATGCTCTTACAACAGGGACTATCGCTGGCAGTGGGCGGTACTGTTTTGGGAATCATCGGAGCGCTGGCACTCGGACGCTTACTCGCGTCGTTGCTCTACAACACGAGCACGCGAGACCTCGTAACTTTTGCTGGCGTTTCATTCGTCTTTTTACTGATTGCGGCTTTGGCGTGTATGCTGCCTGCACACCGTGTGACGTTGATCGATCCATCGAGCGCGCTCAGACAGGAGTAATTTACTACTCCCAAGTTAGTCACAGTTGTAAGTTATCGGTCATGCAATTGATGTTTTTTCTCTCGTCCAAAACTGCCTAAAACCTAGCTGCGCAGAGCTTGTCGCCCGCCGGAGCGAGGCGCTCATCATGCTGTCCCTCAAATCGAGCGCAATGTCCCAACAATCTTTTCTAAGACGCGCATTTCACTGCTAAGAGTCTGGATTTCGTCGCTGGGACTAAAAGACAATCAGCGCCGAATCGCGAGTAGACGGCGTTGAGGGTGTTCCTCCCTGCGTGAGGGAACCTATCGCTTCTCACGCTCGCGGAACTTACTAAGCAGGAGAAGAGGCATGTGTAGAAAGATATCTTACTGGTTACTTGGCCTGTTGTTAGCCACAAGTGTGGCATTCGGCCAGGTGACTGCCAGCTCCACACTCCAGGGCACTGTCACCGATAAGACCGGCGCCGCTGTAGTTGGAGCTGATGTAACAGTCACCAATACAGCTACCGGCGTGAGCCGCACAGTTAAGACCGGCTCCGACGGCAGCTATCGCGTCGACCCACTAGCGGTCGGCTACTACAACGTCAGCGTGAGTATGCAAGGCTTCGATACAGCCAAAGCCCAAAGGGTAGAGACGCTCGTCGGAGCGGCAACGACTCAAAATTTCACACTTAAGATCGGCTCTGCGACCGAATCGGTCGAGGTAACCGCGGAAGCTCCGCTGGTGGATTCGCTCAAGACCGACGTGAGCCAGAACATCACTCCGCGACAGGTTGAAGATTTGCCAATGATTGGTCGCGATGTTGCCAATCTTGCATATCTCGCGCCAGGCGTGAAGGCCGCCGACTCCTATGATCCGACCAAGAACCGTTACGCGATCCTTTCTGTAAACGGCAGCGGCGGACGCAACGTGAACGTCACCGTGAATGGCGTCGACAACAAGGACAATACTGTCGGTGGACCGGTGATGCAGCTTCCCTTGGAAGCCGTGCAAGAGTTCGCGATTTCGACCCAACGCTTCTCAGCCGCCAACGGACGATCCGAAGGCGCGGCGATCAACATGATTACCAAATCGGGATCGAACAACTATCACGGATCGTTCTTCAGCTTCTTCCGCGATCAGGCACTTAATGCCGATCAGCATCCGACTCCGGACCAAACGGCAAATCCGCCCTACAGCCGTCAACAGTTCGGCGGCAGTGTCGGCGGTCCCTTCATCAAGG
>CAYNPS010000303.1:0-3836 GCA_964399125.1 uncultured Terriglobales bacterium | reverse complement strand
TCCGGAGCCGCTTCCGCCTGGCTGATTGCTGCTCGGAGCAGGCGTATTCCCATTACTGTTCGACATGTTGTTGCTTGAACCGGATCCGCATGCGGTGAGAAAAGCGCATCCACACAATGCGAGGAGCAGCGTAAAGAGGCGATTCATATCCCGATGACCTAAAGAGGATCAGCTCCTGGTTGAGATGTTCTCGCAATCGGCGGGGTGGCTACTGGTGCCGAAAGATCGGCTCGACGAACTTGGCTTCGTCTGGCTGAGTCCATGAGACCTGCTTAATCAGCTGACGAGTGCCCGATTCTGGACTCGCGTATACTCCCACCGAAAACCGTATTGGCATTTAGCGGTTATGGAGGCCAATGAGCATCGTCAATGGGCTGCATGTTTTTCTCGTGAGCGCAATTCTGTTTGGAATGGTTCAGACCGCGACTGGGCAATCCTCGGCTAAGACCGAAGTCCTTGCTGCTCTCGCGGAACGAGATAAGGCGTTTGTCGCGGGCGACGAACCGAAGATGGCGCAGCTCATGTCGGAGGACTATCTTCAGACCGATGTAGAGGGAAATGTTCAAGACAAGCAGGCTTGGCTCAAAGAGTATTTCGGGCCCTTGGCACCCCTATTGAGGTCTGGGGAGACGCGGCTTACCACGTTCGACCGGAGCGACATCGTGGTACGTGACCTCGGTGACACGATGGTTGTTGCCGGAAAGCAGACGTTCAAGTTTGCAGGCGTCAATCCGTGGAATCCAAAAGTCACTTTTCAGCCCGGCCCACCTCGCGTCCTTAGATTCACCCATGTGTGGATAAAACGTGGCGGAGCTTGGAAACTGGCCGCAGTCCACAACGCAATTCCCCAGGGAACATAACTAGTCGAGGGCGGGCGAAGTGATCCTGGGCGGTCAGCATATCCAAAGTGAAATTTTCACCAGAACGGGTGCAAACGAACTGTGCCCTAAAACACATGCTTGAGAGACTTCAAATCGCATCCCCATGCAGTGCCGATTGGGAACAGATGGCCGGCGACGATCGCGTTCGTTCGTGCTCCTACTGAAATCTGAACGTTTACAACCTCAGCGCTCTGACGAAACGCGAGCTCGCGCAACTCATCCGCGAGAAGGAAGGACTGAGGTTGTGCGGACGTCTATATCGCAGGGCGGATGGGACCGTGATCACCAAGGATTGCGAGGGCCGCGCGAGGGCCGTGGTCCGGAGAGCCTCCAGGCTCGTGATTGCTTCACTTGCGGCGGCAATGGGTACGGGCGTCGCCAGCGCCCAGACGCCCCAGCCGCCGTCGCTCATCCAAATCAGCGAGTCTCAGGCTGGTATTGATTTGAAGGTTCTCGACGAGAATGGCGCCGCCATTCAGGGTGCGCAGATCTGGATTCGTAGTGCAATCATGAAAGAGCCGATCAGCGGCACCACCAACGAAAAAGGCGAGTGGAAATTCCGCGGCCTTGAACCCGCCAACTATCAGCTCCTCCTTTTCGCACCCGGACACTCATCCAGTCTGGAGACTGTCGCCATTACTGACCGCACCATAAAGACCTTGCAGGTTCGGTTGTATCATCCAGTCGTCATGGGTGAAGTTCTCAATGTCCAACCTCATCGCAATCCGCTGAAGAAATTGTTCCATCGACTAGTGGGATAGTCGAAAGCTCCGCCTGAGGCGGACAGCCGAGTGCCGGTCCTTCACGAACGACGGATCAAAATACCGTCGGTCTAACCTCCGCAACTTGCTGATTCTTCATTGAAATTTCCACATTATTTTTTCTCGGATCGGCAGCTTATTTTCAGTTCCATTACGGTACAATTGTGTGGCGAACAAAAGGAGAATATCGCAAATGAAACGTGAGGAGCCACGAACTGGTCGAATTGCCGACTTTGAATTTCAGTTTTGGGAATGCTGGGAGTCGGGCGACAACGTTGCCGGCGCGATTGAACGGCACTGGTTCCGGTCTGACACCGGCCTGGAGGCGCCGACCTACGATCACATGCTGCAGAAGCTCTACCGCCAGAAGATGGGTTTACCGGTCGTACCGCAAATGCCGAGTGAACCGCAGCGTTCGGCGACGAGCGAGTGGGACAAGAGGACTCCTTGTGTCGTGCAGGTGAACGGCAAAGAAATCGTAATCGAAATTTGTGAGCACTATACGGAAGCCACCGGCGGCGCGCCTGTGAGCACAAAATTTGTCGGACCTAATGGGTTGGTCACCTCTACGTACCCGGAGATGCTCGAGCGGCTCGGCGTTGCTGGGGAACGGCAGCAATCAGCACTCCGCACTCAGCAGTCGGCAAAGGCGGAAAGCCGGCAATCGGCACTCGGCAGTCAGCATTCGGCTAAAGCGAAGATGTCGCATTCGCGAATGGGTTCCGACGAGATCGAGCACTCAGGAACGAGCCACGACGCAAATGCTACCTGTGACACTGGCGGGTCAAGCGCAGACGCCGTGCCCCAACACGCTGCTGCGATGATTGGCGTCTCGGAAGCTCACGCAGGTTCTCCTGCTCAGCAGACGCAACGGCCGGCGCTCTCCTACATCCAAAGGCTACGACACATTCGCGTCGGGGATCGTGACGTTGAGGTCACCGAGTACGAGTATCTCTCGCCGAGCGATTCCAAGCTCATCTTGAGCCGCAAGTTTGTGGCTCCTGATGGAACAGAGACCTCGACCTACCGGGAGATGCTGGAAAAGCTTGGGGGCAGGCCGCGTCCGTACCTGCCGGAAGACGAGCACCGGCCGGCTTCGCCGAGTGAGCAGGCTATTAAAAGTCCGCAGAAGGCGGACATTCCTGAAATGGAACTAACGGGCAAGCCACGAAGGCGAGCGATTCAACAGACGCAACGGCGGATACGCAACTTGCTTCAGAGCAACCTGCTCCAGAAAACAAGGCTCAGGCTTCCGATGGCCAATCGCAGAAATTGAAGCGACGCATCGGGATCACCGATCATCCGCTTTTCCCCAACGAGTTCAGCACAGAAGGTCGAACCGCGGTCGAGAACGCAATGGAGACTGTCTGGTTTGCCGAGTGGCTGCGCGAGTTGAATCCCGACCTCTACGAGGCGGCCCTCGATTCGGTGAAGCGCAAGGAATATCTCCAACGGAAGGCGGCGGAGGAGCGCATCGCCGCGGATACCGCTCCGCGCTGCCAGTTCATCAAGGCTGACGGCGATCGCTGCGGCTCGCCCGCGATCAAGAAGCGTCGCTTCTGCTACTTCCATAACCAGACCAGTGCAGAACGCAATCAGGCGCAGGATTTCGAGCTTCCCATTTTGGAAGACGAGCTTGTGATCCAGATGGCCGTAACCAACGTGTGCCGCGGTCTGCTGAAGAAAAATCTCGAACCGAAGTACGCAACGGCGCTGCTGTATGGACTCCAGGTCGCATCGGTGGCAGTAAAAAAAGCCGCCGCTGCAAAGTCGAAAACGAGGAGGTGATCCGCAAGATGTTGCGGATCGACCATGGTCGATCCGGCACATCTTGCGGATCAAAAAATGAAAATGCCGGATTTCGTGAACGCAAGTCCTTTGGAGGACGGATTTTGCGAAAAAGAGGGAGGGGGAGGGGAGGATCGAGGGGACAGGGGACAGGAAAAGATCGGGTGATCCGGTGATCGGGTCATCGGGTGATCGGAAGAGCCGCGAAGCCACGGAGCTTTCAACCATCATTTTTCGCCGGTGTCTGTGTGAATGCATTGCACCCCCGTATCCGTTCGTGTGCGCAGCGGGGTTGATTTTGGTTTGGTCTTGCTTTGGCTAGCAGCTAGAGGCTCAGCAGCTCAGGAGCTCAGAAAAAAATTGGCTCCTCAGGTAGGACTCGAACCTACAACCCTCCGGTTAACAG
>CAYNPS010000302.1:1305-3839 GCA_964399125.1 uncultured Terriglobales bacterium | reverse complement strand
CTTTGGCTCTGTCGTCAAACGCATGCAGTGCGGTGTCGGCGGAGGTTGCTACAACGTGAACACACTCTGGCAAGACGTGCGCTACGGAATTCGGTTATTGGTGAAGAATCCGGGTTTCACCGTGGTCGCAATTCTTACGATCGCCATTGGCATTGGTGGAAGCACGAGCATCTTCTCCATCGTTGACGCGGTTCTACTGCAGCCTCTGTCTTACAACCAGCCCGACCAGTTGCTGCTGCTATCCGGCACCGATAAGGAACGAGGACTTAGCGGAATCAGCGTGTCATTCACGAGAATGCAGCGCGTGTTGCAGAACACGCGTTCTCTCAGCTCGGTGGGAGCATATTTCCCCTCCACTGTGAGTTTCAAACAGACCGGCGCGGTACCGGACGAAATACCTTCAGCTCAGGTGAGCCGGGAGTTTTTCGATGTCCTGCGGGTATCGCCCGTTTTGGGACGCGAGTTTCTTCCGCAGGAGGACTCGCAGGGCGGAGCCGCAGTTGCGATAGTGAGCGATCGTTTTTGGCACAACCGGTTTGGGGGCGATCGCAGTTTGATTGGGCGCAGCCTGAATTTTGATGGGCGGCCAACTACGATCGTCGGAATTCTGCCTGCTAACTTTCATTTTCCCTTTGTTCAGCCGGAACCTGACATCTGGCTGCCGAGAGTTTTTGAAAATCCCACGTTGGGACCGGTGAAAGTAAACTCCGGAGCAGGTTATCTGCAGGTGATTGCGCGGGCCCAAACGGGAGTATCCCTCGATGCCGTGCAGTCCGACCTGCGCGCGATCGATGTCGGTTATAAGCGCGACTTCCCCGCATTTGCCGATTCCCAGGAAGATACGGCTGCGAGTCCTCTAAAAGAGGGTCTCGTAGGAACAATTCGGCAGCCTTTGTTAGTGCTGATGGCCGCCACCGCGGGGGTTTTGCTCATCGGCTGCACCAATCTGATGAACCTTCTGCTCGCGCGAGCCAATGGGCGCACTCGAGAAATCGCCATTCGGATGGCGCTCGGGGGCGGTCGCTCTCGCCTCCTTCGCCAGTTGCTCACAGAGGCTCTTGTTCTTTCAGGAATCGGCGCGAGCGTCGGTCTGATGTTGGTGCTGCTGGCGAAATGGTTTTTACGGTTCCTTCCCCCAGGAACGCTGCCGCGATCTCAGGAAGTGAATCTTAATTCCGAAGTCATCCTTTTTTGTATCTGTCTCGCTATCCTCTCAGCAGTTTTCTTTGGACTGGCGCCCTCACTGCGAGCGTCACGAAAAAATATCTACGACGGCCTGAAGGAAGGCAGCCGAGGCGCGACCTCGGGACACCGGACCAGCCGCGCTCGTGCAACTCTGGTTGCGGCGGAAGTTGCTTTGGCCATGCTGCTGCTGAGCGGGTCTGCAATGTTAATCAAAAGCCTCGCCAAGCTGATGCGCGTGCATCCAGGATTCGAAGCCAGCAACGTGCTGACCATGTCGGTGAACCTTCCCACTCAAAGATATTCCCCGGATCAGCAGAAGCTTTTCATTCGCCGCCTCCTCGACTCCGTAAACACGCTGCCCAAGGTGCGCGCCGCCGGCGCCGTCAATGCGCTGCCGCTCGTGAACGTGAGTCCGTTTATGTACTTCTGCCCGGAAGGCTGGACGTGTAAGGGTATCGGCAAGGATCCGCTGAGTTCGATGCGCGAAGTCACACCAGACTACTTCCGCTCCATGGCTATTCCCCTGCTTCATGGACGCAGCTTCAACGATCACGACGACGGCAGCGGGCAGCCGGTGGCGATCATCAATGAAAAGGCAGCCGAACGTTTTTTCCACGGGAGTGATCCCGTAGGCAAGTGGATTGCAAACTCGCGCGATATGAAGCCGCTGATGATCGTTGGTTTAGTAAAAGACGTGAGATTCCTGGGCCTCAACACCCCTGCCTTTCAAGAAATCTATGTGCCCCACGCGCAGAGCGCGCTTATGTTTCCGACCATGTCGCTGGTAGTGCGCTCAGATTCAGCCGATCAAGGGTTGATCGATGCAGTCAGGAAGAAAGTCGCCGACCTGGATCCCGATGTCGCAGTTACGGACATTGCCTCGATGACCGATTTGGTCTCAGCCTCAATCGCACAACCGCGGCTTACTACCGCGCTTGGTTCCCTTTTTGCCTTGCTCGCAGTCATTCTGACGGTCATCGGAATCTACGGAGTGCTGGCATATTCCGTCTCGCAACAGATCCACGAAATCGGTATCAGAATGGCGCTTGGCGCCACGCCACAGCGGGTGATCAAGCTGGTGCTGAATGAAGGAATGCGGAGTGTCGTTCTGGGGCTTGGAGTGGGAGTAATGGCATCGCTGCTGCTGAGCCACCTGCTTCGAAGCCTGCTGTTTGGCACCAGCCCGCATGATCCAATCACTCTGCTATGCACCGCGGGAGTGATTCTGGTGGTTGCCTGTCTCGCTTGCTTCATTCCCGCCGTGCGCGCTTCGCGCATTCGACCCAGCATCGCACTGCAAATTCAATGAGGACGTAAGGAAATCTACTGCCTTCTTCCTGGAACAATGC
>CAYNPS010000302.1:0-1205 GCA_964399125.1 uncultured Terriglobales bacterium | reverse complement strand
ATTCGCAGCGATCTTCTTATTATGTGCTGCAGGACTCGCCGGCGATGATTCGCTGCCTCAGCCCAAAGTCCCGATTCCCGAGAGCAGCTTCATTTCACCGCATCAGTACACCAATGCCTTCTTTGGATTCGCGTTGTCGATCCCCGGCGGCTGTCGTTTTCAAGTATTCGACCAGAGCGACTCCGACAAGCCATCGGAGCATTTTCTCTTTGGCGAGAAATGCCCGGGGAAAGGACTTACCACCTTTGGCATTTCGGCGACTCCAGTGCTCGGATCGGCCGATGATGACGTCCGGAAGGCCGTACTGCTTCCCAGAATGGGGCCAGGAGTTTCTCCGCAGCCGCTAAGCCTTGGTGGCAGATTGTTTTGGAAGAACGCGCTCGAGGAGAAAACTTTGTGGGGACAGAAGGTCTGGCGGGCGCGTTATGCAACTCTCGCCAAGGGCTTTGTCGTGCTGTTTTGGATGTCGTCATTCGATTCCAGATTGGCTGCGAACCTGCGCCAGGCGATTGAAACCATCAAGTTCTTCGAACCATCCCGTTCCCGAGAGATGGCCGGTCTCGAGAGCCGTCCCTACCTTCCGGAAGCCGCGCGCCTGCGCACGCAGTCGACTCCAGACGTGAACATTGCACAGCTCGACGCCGGCGAGCTTCGCGGCAATGTATATGTGAATAACTTCCTTGGCTTTTCCTACGTATTTCCCGAAGACTGGATTCGCAGCACACAAGCGAATCTGCAGCCGGCTATGCGAAAACCGGATTCCGAAACCTTAATCTCCGCTTCGGAATCAACCGCAACTCCTGGTCAGTGTCTGCGCGTGCTCGCCTCGTTCACACGCTTCGAGGAAGGCACTCGCGGGCTCGACTTCAATCCTCGAACTACCTTGATGGCTGCCGATCCTACCTGCTTCATTCCCGATATGAAGTTTCCAACATCTCTTGAAGATAAGGAAACTGTGCAGAGCTATGGCGAGGCCCTGGCTCGTTCACTCGCCGGCACGCCGCTCATGGGCAGACAAAAAATCCAACTCTTTGGTATCGATCTGAACGGCCACATCTTGCTCGAGATGACCAGCAGCAACGCCGAACCGGTCAAAGATAACGGACTGCTGCGCAAAATCCATAGTGATATGATCCTTACTGTTTTTCGCAACCTGTGGATTATCTGGTTGTCGGAGAGCGATACCGAATTGGAATTTGCAGCGG
>CAYNPS010000301.1:0-3841 GCA_964399125.1 uncultured Terriglobales bacterium | reverse complement strand
AACTTGGGAGCGTACAGCATCCCGTCTGGAGACCGGTCTTCTCATCTCATCTGTTAGCGACAGTCAGCACGGACGGATGCTCCAGACGGGCTGGGGAGCCGATCATCAAAACTGTTGTCACTTAGAACCTTGGCTTTCATTCTCAGAGCTTCCAGATGTTCTCAGTCTTGATGAGGGGCCTTGTTGGCAAGCTCAAAGATTGATAGTCCAGCGAGAATATCGCATCGGGTGATTCCGGAGGGAAAACGTCCCTTCCCGGCTCTGATTGAGGAAGGATGGCAAAACAACGTAGACAGCGTCTGGGGGCGTCATAGGCAAACCTACCTCCACAGTCGCAAGGCATCAAATTCTGTTCTAGTAGATCGATGTAGAGTTTGCTGAACTGTTCCGTGGTTCTCGTACCGAGCTTCTTTTCTAATATTTGGCGCAATTTAATTGCAGGATCATCGTAATACGAGATGTCGACCCTGATTGGACACTGCGTGCAATAGAAAAATATCTCGTCGTCCATGGGCGAGTGCCACAGCCAATGCAGTTTCTGGCCGCATTGATCGCACTCAATCTCTTTTGAATCCAGCCAATTATCGGGGTTGATCTTGCGAGCCATAAGTACATGGAGAGCTGTGTAGTCCGCATTGTGATTTTCGCATGTGACAGTCATTGGCGAAACATCGCCATTTCACTCACTATGCGATTTGGAGTGTTAGTACCAGCTACGGAATAACGTTCTTGCCCGCAATGTCGAATTGCTTTGCCGCTGCAAGCAAGTGCGTGTCGTTCGAATATATAACCTTGAATCCTGCTTCAGCTGCGGTCGCGAGGTGAATGGCGTCAGCTGCGCGGAGAAACACAGTAGAGGGCAGCTTCGCATAAACCGCTGCGATACGCGCATAAATCTCGGGGCCCTGCGCCAGCCACTGAAAAGCTCCAGCCTGATCGTGAGCGCGGAGTTGGCCCAGCAGCGCGGCGTACGCGGCGGGCTTGATAGCTCCTTCGCGCAGCTTGCGATGAAAAGCTGCAATCATCTCCACCTGACCATGCGCAGCGCAGGCGATATTGTCGGTAGCCGCGAGTGCGCGAACGGCATCCGCTCCAGGATCTGCATAATAAAGGCGAACCAGGTAGCTTGTGTCGAAGTAGATCACCTTACTTCGCGGTCGCGCTCCTCGCTGATGATTCGAGTGGAGTCGGTCCCGCCCTGCAGGTTCTTCCGTTGAGCGAGATAGGCGCGCGTGTATTTGGGGTTGGCAAAAAAGGCTTTTGCCGGCGCAGCCTTTGCGGGGAGAATCTTAGCGATCAATCTGCCACGCTCTGTTACGTGAATCTCTCCTTCCGCCGCCCTACGAACCCAGCGTCCAGTAGCTTCGTGAAGCTGCCTGATGGTGATCGTTTTCATGTGACACATAGTGTCACATTGGGGCGCACGAGTCAACTCAACGCTGACGGTTACTCGTCTTTATCCTTGGCAGCGATCTTCTATTTGGAGGCGACCTTCGTTTCCGCAATGCGTTATTGGCGCAGGCGCGGGGGTGAGTGGAAGGGCAGATTTGCGGATCTAGAGCAGAATGGGTCCCGATGAGGCTGCACACTTGCCATATCGTGAGTGTAAACACCTGTTCGCGACAGCTATAGGAAAGGTAGGTTAGTGTCGGCTATTGAGCTCCTATTTTCTGTATGGAACAGCTAATTGGCACCTAGAAATAGCTTGACTTCGGCCACATCCCCAGTTTTTAGGTCGTAGACATACTTTTCGGATGACTTTTCATTTCCAATCAGCTGAACCGTGTACCTCCCTTCAGGCAAGCCAGGGCTGTCAAAAATACCCTCAGCGTCGGTTACAAGGTTTGCAGTTTTGGGTCCTTGGATGAGAACGTTCGCTCCTGCGGCAGGTGACGGCCGGTCTCGAGAGCCTCTGTAAACAGCCCCAACGATGCGACCCCCAGGCATTCGTGAAACGGTTCGCATGATGCGGAGTTCTACCTGTGCGAGATTGAGACGCGCAGTATGCCCGCACCAAAAAGGCTGGATTGTTGGCAGAACGTAGCTAAGTAGGTTGTGGCTTTGCCTTCCTTCAACGAAGTATTCAGCCGACTCGTCGTCCGCAGCGAAATGGCCGCGAAGGAGAATCATCTCGGGAATTTTCTCAGCACTTGCTGAGAAACGCTCTTCAATCCTGGCAATTGCCCAGAGTGATCGACCATAGTAGCGCGGTGCGAGAATCTTTGGCGGGATGAACACAATACGTGCCGTAAAATCAATTCCCCGCGGGTCTCCGTTTCCGTCAACCAGAGGCCTGCCGCCACAGTCGCCGATGGGAGGCCACCACGGAGCGGATAGATGCACAAGCATCCCTGGCACGAACACCGCAAACAGGAACATACAGATCACGACAATTGCAAGAGGCACACTTTTGGGCAGAAGTCTTTCGGCTAATGGCAGAGGCCATTGTCTCCGTAGCGCCGTACTCCAGAAGAGGCCCGGAATAACTAATGCCGCCAAGGCGGCCATCATTGTGGCCGGAGAAGGGCCCGATCCGAGGCGACAAAGGAAAATAACAGGTGCGAGGAAAAAATCCAGTTTCCAAGCTAGGCGAGGGTTTCGAATGGCTAATAGTGCTGTCATGATAGGAAGAATTCCTACCAGATAGACCTTGAAGGCTACTCCTTCATCCCACCACCACGAGAATGCCTCGCCGACAACAATGGCTGTCATTCCCGACGCAATCCCAATCAGGACGAAACACCAACTCACAAGTTTTTTCAGTTTCATTTTGATAGTTGCGGACAAGAGAAACGCGCCGACTTGAGATAGCGACTTAGACACCATTGACTGCACCGTTGACTCACCTTTGTTCATGTACGGTCAGCGCCGAAAATGCACTTTGAACCGTCAGCAGGTTGCGAGTTTAGAAATGGTGTTGCAAGTGTTGCAGGCAAGCGCTCACATACTGCCTTGCGGGGTTCATCGGCGGGCGTGCGAAGTTCGTCGAATGCGGCTTATACCAAAAAATTGGGCGGAACCCACAATGGGAATTCCGCCCTCTCCGGTCAGGGGTGAAGATCGAAACTTATTGGTTGCCTGTGGGCTGCTCCATGCGGGCGCTCATGCGGCTACCGCTTTCGAAGCTCACGATGCCTTCGTACTGGCTCAGCGCCAGAATGCCGCCACGCATCGGGATTGCACGATGCAGAGCTAAGCCGGCGTCTTCCATGCGGTGCCACTTGCTGCCGTCGCTGCTGCCGAAGACTTCGCTTGAGCCATCGACGATCGCCAGCAGATGGTGGCTGCGCTGGTCAAAGTCGAGCGACGTGATCTTTGCCTTGGGCAGGTCGGTCATCATTGGTTCCCAGCTTCCACCCTTTTCCTGGCGGAAGAGGCCCTGCGCCGACGAGATCCAGATGTTCTGGCTGTCGTCGATCGCGATTCCTGTGATCAGTGTTACCGGCAGGCTCTGCTCCACGTTGAAATGCTTGCCGCCGTCCGATGAGACCAGAAGCGTGGTATAGGTCGAAGCTACGACCATGCCGTTGCCAACGCGCACGCGCTGGAAGGGTTCTTTCTTGGCTGCGTGCTGCAGGTTCCAGGTCTTGCCCATGTCGCGCGAAACCAGCAGTGCGCCAGATGACGTCGGAACAAACAGGCTGTTGCCCTCGATTGCCAAATCGGGAATGTTAGGCATCATGCCCGGGAGGCTCACGCGCATCCACTCACGCGCTCCCGGCGCCAGCTTGAAGAGGCCGGCATTGGTGCCGGCGAACAGATTGCCGCGTTCATCCTGCGCGAGCGTGAAGACGTCGCGTCCGTTGAGGCCGTTGCTGAGCTGCGACCAGCGCTGTCCCGC
>CAYNPS010000300.1:0-3843 GCA_964399125.1 uncultured Terriglobales bacterium | reverse complement strand
GCGCAGAAGGCATAAGAGGCACAGAACACCCAGGCGGCAACGAGGAGTAAGACTAACGCTAGCCGGTGCCGCGCCCAAATAAATTTAATTAATGGCAGATATACGAAGCTCTTTGTGTTGTGTGACACCCCGGTGCTGCCACTCGCGAGCTTCCGTTAGAATAGACATTGCATGGATCTGTTGTTGCAAGGTGTAGCCAAAATCTTCGTCGTTCTTTTTTTGGCCGGCGTAGTTGGCTCGATGATCGTCGTGCTGATTAGCTTCGTCGAAGATTTGGAGTTACTCGTCGAGGCCGACGATGCCAACGACGTTGACGCTCCTAAGGCGCGAGCGTAGAGTTGAGTCGCAAGCCTCCTGAGCGCCTGATTGTCTCTCCTGCTTGCGTGCAGGACGAGTACGGCAGCGGGTTCTGCTACGAATGTCCTCTGGTTCCCAGACCTTAACGCCTTCAAACCGTGTACGAATCGTAGTCGCCTCTTCGGTGGCGCTGACGTTCATATCGTTTTGGCGCGCGGCGGCTATCGTTCTCAACGATCTTGGATCGTCTGCCTACTATGTCGGCGGCATCGCTGAAGACGCGTTTGGGCGCTCGGCTCCGTGGTTCATTCTGGGAGTCATGCTGTTCTCGTTTGCCGTACGCGCGGTGTATGTCGAGAGCTGCTCGATGTTCGTGCGCGGTGGAGTCTATCGAGTAGTCAAAGAGGCCCTGGGCGGAACGCTGGCAAAGCTGAGCGTCTCCGCACTGATGTTCGACTACATCCTGACCGGGCCTATTTCGGGTGTTTCAGCCGGGCAATACATTGCCGGACTGGTAAACGAGCTTTCCAGCAAGGCAGACGCGCATGGCTGGATCCCGCCTGGCATGCATGCCATGTTTCATGGCACCCCACATCTGAATGTTAATGCAGCATCAGTGGTCATCTGTTTAGCGGTCACACTCTACTACTGGTGGCAGAACATCAAGGGCATCGAAGAGTCGAGCGACAAGGCTCTTCGCGTGATGCAGGTCACGACGGTCATGGTTGTGCTCCTGCTGGGCTGGGCTGTTGTGACCTTATTGAGAACCAGCGGCACACTGCCTCCCTGGCCAACGCCCTCTAATCTGCATTTCAGCGAGACCTCGTTGGGTTTCCTACGGCACACAAGCCTGGCTACGAAATTTGGTCTCTTTGGGATTCTGATGGCCTTCGGACATTCCGTGCTGGCCATGAGCGGTGAAGAGACTTTGGCTCAGGTCAACCGTGAAATAGCTCACCCTAAGCTCAAGAACCTGAAACGCGCCGCTATCATCGTCGCTATTTACAGTTTCCTGTTCACAGGCATTGGAACGCTGCTGGCCGTCATGATCATTCCTGAGCGCGTTCCCATCACCAGCTACGAAAACAACCTACTTGCCGAACTGGTAATGTGGTTCAGCGGTCCTCTTTTTCTCCGGCTTCTCTTCCGCACGTTCGTTGTCGTAGTTGGATTTCTGATCCTGTCAGGGGCGATCAATACCTCCATCATCGGCTCCAACGGCGTGCTGAATCGCGTCTCAGAAGACGGCGTACTCACAGACTGGTTTCGAAGACCTCAGAAGAAATATGGCACCAGCTATCGGATCGTTAACCTGATCGTTGGACTACAGGTCATCACCATTCTTCTCAGCCGCGGTGATGTGAATGTCCTTGGTGAAGCGTACGCCTTCGGCGTTATCTGGAGTTTTACGTTCAACAGTTTCGCCATGCTCGTGCTCCGCTTCAGGTACAAAGGAGAACGCGGCTGGAAAGTGCCTCCAAATATCCGCATGTTCGGGCGGGAGATTCCTCTTGGGCTGCTCTCCGTGTTCATGGTGCTATTGACGACTGCACTCGTGAATCTCGCAACAAAGAAAGTCGCTACCATCAGCGGTCTTGTGTTCGCAGCAGCATTTTTCCTGATCTTCACCATCTCGGAACGCACAAACGCCAGGAAATTCAAGCACGCTGAGAAGGAGATGAAGGAGCACTTTCAGTTGCTCCACGAAGAACGAATCGAGCGCGACGCCGTAGGCGTGCGTCCGGACTGCACGATTGTCACGGTACGTGACTACAATACGCTCCTCCAATTGCGTTGGGTTCTGCAGAACACTGACACAACCGAGAACGACGTCGTCGTACTGGCGGCTCGCCTGACTGGCCCTGGAAGCGGCGAGGTCGATCTCTCCAGCGAGCAGATTTTCAGCGATCACGAGCAGACCTTGTTCACTAAGTGCGTCAGCATCGCCGAGAGTTACGGGAAGCACATCTCTTTGATGGTTGTTCCCGCGCGCGATGTGTTCTCGGCAATTGTGCAGACGGCGAATTCGCTTGGTGCGGCGCGCGTAGTCGCGGGTTTATCTACGAAGATGACAGCTCAGGAGCAGGCCTTCCGTATGGGCCAGGCCTGGGAGGCGGCGCCGCCTCCGAAGCATCAGTTTGTGTTCCAGGTAGTGATCCCTGGACCGGAAGTGCTGAGTTTCCGAATTGGTCCGCATAATCCCGATCTCAAAACGGAGGATGTGATGCTCGTTCACCGGCTTTGGCTTGATGCGCGCCGACAATCGGGGATGGAGGAGCTCCATCATCATGACATCGTGACTTTGGCGCTCACGCGCCTTGCCGCAGATTATTCTCGCGATCGACAAACGATTCTAAAAGAACTACGCGGAACGTCTGATGGAGTGATTGGAAAAACACCCGCCCGCCTTGGGCCCACCGGCAAACCTTTGCCGACAGGAGTCAGCGCCTCTCCTCCGACCGAGCCACGACGTCAGTAAGTTCAGAAGTCATCCAAGCAGATTCTTCAATTCATCAATCTTCGCAACCGGCAGGTGCTTCATCGCAACGTAAGCAAGCGACCGATACAGCTGGAGCAGTTCTGGCTGCTGCTCCAAGACGCGGAGGTGTCTGCGAATCGTTGCCATATCCCCACGACGCAAGGGGCCGCTGAAAGCTTCCTGAGGACTCGTGCTAAAGCAGTTGTTGATTGTCTGACGGACAATTGGCTCCATCAGCTCGCGCGAGCGACTCTGATTGAGACCAGCCAAATTTCCCACCGCCTGGGCAGCGGCAATGATAGCTGCGATCGCCGGCGACGAGAAAAAACCAAAAGCGTGATACGCAGGCTTGTCATTGGCGCGAATACGAAATGGCTTTCCGCCGAGAGTTCGGACCACAGCCGCGATTACGGTGAGACCCTTGGGATCGCCTTCCAACGCAAAGGGCACGTTGGTGAAATCAGAGGTCGAAGCGCTCACAAAAGTCATAAGCGGATGCGCCGACGCAATCTCAGCTCCTTTTTGTTTGAGAGCATCAAGGACGTACGAACCTAGTGCTCCGCTGGAATGCGCAACTATTTTCCCGCGCCAGTCATAGGCGGCCTCTATCTGAGCAGCGACCTCAGCAATGGAATCATCGGGAACACAAATCCAGATGATCCTGGCAGCGAGTTTGGCTTTGCTCAGGGTCGTCGCTGAGAGCTCGAATCGGCGGGCGAGAGTCGCGGCACGTCGGAGCGACTCGGAATCCTCCCGCGAGACGATCTCCACTACCCGACAGCTGCTCTTATCCAGCGCGGTCGCAAGAGCGGTGGCGAGTGTTCCTGCTCCGATGATTGCAATTTCAGCGTTGTGACGGCTGGGAATCCGGGGCATATCTGGAAGAGCGATTTTTGTCGATGCGACGGAATGGTAACCTATCGCTTCATGCAAAAGCGTCCTACCCGCAAAAGAGCAACCAATGCACTCGCTTTGCCGAAGCCCAGGCATGCCAAAATCCTGTCCCGTAAGATTGGATATCGCGGCAAGGTCTACACCATCGTTGCCGATAAGGTGCGCGAACCAAA
>CAYNPS010000299.1:0-3908 GCA_964399125.1 uncultured Terriglobales bacterium | reverse complement strand
TGGTTGTGCTACCAAAGTGTTGTTCCTGTCGAACTACGAAGATCCTGCGATGGCTCGGTCTGCATTCGACATTGGCGCGTCCGGCTACGTGTTCAAGTCGCGAATGATTCCAGATCTCATCGACGCAATTAATGCGGTGTCGCAGGATGCCGATCTCTTTTGGTGTAGTTCTTCCTCGTCGCCTCTGGCTCAGAGGAACAAAGCTCCCGACGCGTAAGGCACTCTCGAATCGGTCTACCGAGCGCCCGAAGAATATCTGGATTCCGGGCAACGGCTACTTTTGAGCCATCTGCTGCAATGCAGACATAAACGGCTGCGCCGAAGAAGCAGGCTTCACTTGTCCATCGAGGACCTGTGTAAACGAAGTTTGTTTGCCATATTCGGTATGAATTGCGTCTTCGTCGACACTTATCTTTGATTTCGCCAAATTGGCACCGGCATACGCGCCACCGGAGTGGATGTGTAGGAAAGAACCGGCGTCTTCCAGCCTGTGCTATCCGTGGCCTCTGCGCCTCCGCTCGGACCGGCAGCAATTGCTTCCGCTCCCATGTCCCAATGATGGCCTGCTTGATCGATAAGAACCGGGTGAAGTCGCCGATCTCAAGTGCCCACGTCAGCGCAGTGATCGGACCCACGCCCGGGACCGTCCTCAACCTCCGCAGCCGTTCCTTCAGCAGTGGATCTCGTTTCAGCGAACTGACCAGGGCGTAATCGAGCTTCTGCGACCGGCTGATCATGTCCCGGCTCAGCTTCAGCAGCGGCCGTATGCTCTCGTGCACGTCTTCGTTGGCTGTAATCAGCTCCGCGAAGTAGCCCACCTTGTGCAGCCGCTGCTTGTTGTAGCTGACCCCGGTCTCCATCAGCAGGCCTGACACGCGGTTCTTCATCTGCACCATCTGCTTGATTACCAGGCTGCGATAGCGAAGCGTGCGGCGCCGGTCGCGGATCTCGGTCGATGCCATGTGGCACTCGGGCAGGAAATCGCAACGCAGGCAATCGGCGATCCTGCCGGCATCGATTCTGTCGTTCTTCTTCTTGGCCGCAGCGATCGCGCGCAACATCAACGGATGCGCTACCTTCACCTTCTCGGCGTGCGGAAGCAGGTGATCGTAAATCCACCCGCTGAAGATCGTCGCCTCCATGGCGATGGTACGGGGCTGAGGCATCGTTCGGATCCACTCATCCAGTTCCCGGCGGGTCGATCCAATCTTGCCTTCCTGATACACACGACCAGCCGCGTCCTTCACGCAATAGCTGATCGTCTTCTTGTGTACATCGAGTCCGATGAAGTACATATGTCTCTGAGGAGCCTCCGAGGTTGTTCTCTGAATCAGCTTGGGCGCTGAGTTCAGCTTCTTGTAACACCTCGCGCTCCTCGTCGACTTAGCATTCAAACAATACGCCAGGGATCAACACGCGGCAAACGCCGCTTCTAGCCGAGTCCCCCTCGGTAGCGATCCAAAGCCGCTTGAAACCCGCCCTCACCGGTCTCGCACTGAGCCGCATGTAGCCATTCGGGAAAAGCAGCCACCGGTTGAGAAGAGATTGATCAGAATCCGTCGCTCGCATGCCAAGGAGTTCCGCGCGCCGGTGTCTAGGCTAAGCAGCCCGATGCGCACTGCCTTCGACGGGCAAAGTGAACTGAAACGTTGCGCCTGAGCCGGAAGAGGAAGAGGTAAGCGATAGGCGGCCTCCGTGCGACTCGACGATCGAACGACTGATCGTCAGTCCCATGCCGGTGCCCTGGTGCTTCGTAGTAAAGAATGGGCTGAAAATTTGGTCGGCCTGCTCCGGGAGCGGACCCACGCCGGTATCGCTGACAGAGATTACCAGGTGGCCATCCCCACGCTGCGAGCTAATCGTAAGTTCGCCGCACGGCTCTAAGTCCTTCATGGCTTCTATGCCATTGAGCATGAGATTCATCAATACCTGCTGCAATTGCACACGATCCGCCATGACTTTGGGAAGGTCGTTGGCAAGTTCGCTGCGAATCGAGATCGAATATCGGCTCGCCTCGTTGCGCAGCAGGACGATCATCTCTTGAATAATTTCATTCACGTCGAGCAACTCTCGCTGCGAAGCTCCCTTCTTAAATAGCAAGCCGATCCTGCTGATAATGTCGGAAGCACGAGTCACGTCTTTGATCACTCTGGCAGCTGCCTCGCGTGCTTCTCCCAAGACGGGCTCATCGCGAGCAAGCCATCGCAAGCACGTCTTAGCATCCGTTGCTGCTGCGGCGATCGGCTGCTTGATTTCATGGGCCAGCGAGGCAGTCAACTCGCCCATGGTAGTCACCCGATTGACGTGCGCCAGGTCCGCCAAGGCCTGACGCAATCTCTCGCGTTCCTCTTCGGCCTGCTTGCGTTCGGTGATATTCATTACGAAAGCGACACCCTCCTTGTCACCTCCCTGGAGAGTGGCGGCGCCAATCAGCACAGATACACGCGTACCATCTTTGCGAAAAAACTCTTTCTCGTACGGTTGAACGGTACCGGTGGCTTTTATCTCTCCCAGGGCCAGTTTATCGCGTTCTCGCCATTCCGCAGGCGTAAGGTCCATCCAGCACAAGCAACCCAAAACCAGATCGTCGCGACTGTAGTCCAGCATGTAGAGAAACGCATCATTGGCCTCGATAATCTTGTCCAGATTCCACATGAAGATGCCGATAATATTGGCGTCGACCAGCCGCCGGATCTTCGCTTCGCGTTCTCGAAGATCGCCGTAAAGATGTTGGAGCAGGCGCTCGTTTTGCAACCGCCGGTCAAACCACGTGGTAATTAGCGTTGTGGCCAGAAGAAGCAGGGTAGTCATTCCGATGCCGAAGGCGCCGAGTGTCGAGACTGCGACCGTATGTCGCATCGGAGGTGCGTAGCCAGGCGTGAAGTATGCTGCCGCCATCGCCGTGTAGTGCATGCTGGCAATCCCCACGCCCATCAGCGATGCGGCATTGATCTTGGTCCACGTAAACCCGTGGTGAGGTCTGCCGAATCGGAACGCGAGCCACGCAGCTAGGGATGAAAATGTGACGGCAACAACTACGGACAAGGTCACCAAGCCGAGCTTGTAATGGTGCATCGCTGCTGAGCGCATTGCGGCCATGCCGATGTAGTGCATCGAGACGATTGCGCCCCCGAGACACACACCCGCTGTCGCCGTATCAACGAGGCGCATCGTTTCCTGGCAAACGATATAGAGCGCTATCGCCGCGCCAGCTACAGCCGCAACCAGAGACAAGATGACGGTCGGTACGTGGTAAAGCACGGGCACGGGAAGGACAAACGCCAGCATGCCCACATAGTGCATGGACCAGATTGCGAAGCCCATGGCGGTGGCTCCGCTGGTGAGCCATGCCCAGCGCCGTTGGCCTCCGGACGCGGACACCCGCTCGCCTAAATCGAAGGCAGCATACGACGCTACGATCGCAATCAAGATGGAAAGCGCCACCAAGCCCGCGTTATAGGTTCCGGCAATCATTTGGGCATTGGGCGTGCCGTTGTCGCTGAGATTAGCACGTTTGGAAGACTGTGGGTAGAGCAGTACAGGTGATGCCAGGCGATGATGTAATTTCGGCTGTGTAAGATGAGCAGATCCGATTGACCTCTCTCTTACCCGATCTAATTTCACTTTGACGGTTGGTCGACTGCTCGTTGGAGGGACCTCGCTAGAGCCGCTTTGACGACGCCTCTCGAAACTGCTCCGACACACCGGCGACCAAGATGATGACTGCACCCTCGCGGAGCAGTTCCGATAGAGTCCTAACGTCATCCGGGAGTAATCGCGATCACCTCCTACAAGCCGACTTGAACGAAGCCGCTTTGCGGCGGACGCTTTCGCGTGCGTTGCGTCGGCAGTCACGTGAGTTGAGCTAGCTTGTGTTGCAGAGGAGGAACTCTCTGTGACACATCTAC
>CAYNPS010000298.1:0-3910 GCA_964399125.1 uncultured Terriglobales bacterium | reverse complement strand
GGCATGCCGACCAGGCTCACAAGTCCAACCAGAAGCAGCAGAGAGAAAATCGGCTTAGTGTTAAATACCCATTGAAAGCCCTCCTTAATCGCGGTCAACGCCGATGTGTGCTGCGACAGCTCGCGAGGCGCGACCTTCATGAACAGTAGGCCGGTAATAACAGCGATGTAGCTCACCGCGTTTCCGAAAAAGCACCAGCCTTCGCCGATACTGGCAACCAGGATTCCCGCGATCGCCGGTCCCACGATGCGTGCTCCGTTGAACATCGAGGAATTAAGCGCAATGGCGTTCATCAGATCATCTTTGCCGACCATCTCCACGATCAATGCCTGCCGCGCGGGAATATCAAATGCGTTTACAAATCCAAGCAGGGAAGCGAGAACGAAGATCTCCCAGACGCGTATCACTCCAAGCAGGGTCAGCATTGCGAACGTGAATGCCAGCAGCATCGAGGCGGTTTGCGTTGCGATCACAATGCGATGGCGACTTCGCCGATCGACCACGGCGCCGCCGATTGGGGAAAGTAGAAAAATAGGAATCTGAGCGCAAAACGCCGCCGAACCCAGCAACAGCGACGAGCCAGTGAGCCGATAGACCAGCCATGATTCGGCGACATTCTGCATCCAGGTGCCGATCAGAGATATAAGCTGTCCAGCGAAGAAGAGCTGGAAATTACGGTGCCGCAGCGACCGGAACGCGCCAGCCAGTCTGGACTGCGCCGCGGACGTGGTCAGGGTGGCCATGCGTTGGTTAGGATGCAATTCTGATTGTTGCATCTAGATTTTCTATGGTCAGCAGAATTGCCGCTGCCGTCACTCAGATGATACTGAGCGCTCTTTGAGCTGCGGCGCTGAAAAACCTGAAACCTCCGCTCACGGAATCGAATGACCTTGCCCACCAATGCTGTGGTTTTGAATACCAGCCGTCTAGTGTTGCGGCCGCTCTGCCGAGAGGATATTCCTCAACTCCTTCCGCTGATCGGTGCTCGCGAAGTGGCGGCTACCACCTTGCGCATTCCTCATCCATATACAGAGCAAGACGCGCTCAAGTTTCTCGAATACAGTGATTCCGTCTGGCAGAAGCGGGAAGGCGCACGTTTCGGCATTTTTTAAGACAGAGTGAGCGCCTGTGCGGGGGTATCGGTCTTGCCGCTCACTCCGAGCACAATCGCGCGGAGCTCGGCTATTGGATCGGCGTTCCGTTCTGGGGCAACGGATACTGCACCGAGGCCGCGCGCGAAGTGCTGAGATTCGGCTTTGAGGAGCTCCGGCTTCATCGGATCGACGCAGGTCATTTCGTCAATAATCCAGCATCAGGGCGCATTCTGCGGAAGCTTGGGATGAAGCACGAGGGTACAACTCGCGAACACATCCTGAAATGGGGTGAGTATCTGGATGTGGAGATCTACGGAATCCTCGCGCGAGAGTACCGCGATTGACGACAATCGAGCAATTAGATCGTGCAGCATTTTAGGTGCACAGGTGCCAACCCGGAACTGAAAGGAATCCTCTCAAATAACAGGCGCGGGGTATGCTGTGCGCGCTCAAATGGGAGTCGGGAGGTTCTGACTCCGGGGAGGTGAGTATGTTTCTGACACTCGCGATTATCCTCGCGGTGATCTGGCTAGTACTCTGGCTGGCGCTTCACCTGACGAGCGGCCTGATTCATATCCTGATCGCTCTGGCGGTGATTTCGTTCATCGTGCATCTGTTCCGCGGTCGTCCAGCTACGACGACCTGAGCAGGTCGTCGCGGAAAGTTACCAGCGGCGGGAAGGCTTCTCGCCGCTTGTTACTTTTGTGTATGCAAATTTTTTTAAAAACTCTTGCGATATGGAGCGACATGTTTTATTTTCCAATTCGCGATGCAAGAATCAGATCAGAACGCCGACGATATTGGAGCTTCTGAACGCGCACGTCAGCGCGCCAAGAAAGCTTCCAAGCACGGCTCGAAGAAACCGAAAGATCAGTAGTTTTCGTCTATCTGAGCTCCTCATCCCCGAGCACGCCAGATTCTGCCCGAAATTTGTGCAGGGCATCTATCGCTTCCGAACACGGCATCCATTTCTTCAAGCATTAGCATTGCGCAACTCTGGCCGTGGTTTCTAAGTGTCACAATCCGCGCTGTTCTGCCCAGTTTCGTTATTTCGGCGACGGCAAACTATTCGAATTCACAGCAGATTCTATTCGCGAAAGTTCTCAGCTTTACTGGCTGTGCGATCGCTGCAACCAGACGCACAGCCTGGAGCGCGATTCTGATGGCGAGGTGCGACTAGTTGCCAAGACCGCTCAGCGTGAGGACAAAACGCGCTCCCGTGATCGCTTCCAACGCGCTGGCTGATCCTTTCGGCCATTGGCGCGGGCGTTCAAGCACCGGTTCCTTTGGGGAAATCCATTGAAGCAGAATCGGATACGCATCGTTGATCACTCCGACGGCTCATCCATAATCCAGACTGCATGAAACAGCGGCGAGCCACTCGCGTTTATCTTTCCCTCTCCACCGCGTTCAGAGTCGATCATTGGCAGATGGCGATCGATAACACTCGTCCAGCACTTCAATAACATGTTTGACGGGAAGAGAGCGGTTAGAGCGCGCCATGCCGGCACGCAGTTGCAGCATGCAGCCCACATTGGCCGTAACAACAAGTTCAGCCGACGTGCAGCTGAGGTCGCTCATCTTCGCGTCGAGGATCTTCATCGAGAGTTCATTCTGCGTGATGTTGTAACTACCGGCGCTCCCGCAGCATTGATCCGAGTGTGGCATCTCTTCGAGTTCGAGACCTACCGCGCGCAGCAGTTGTCGCGGCGCATTGCGAATGCGCTGACCGTGAGCGAGATGGCATGGATCCTGATAGGTAGCGCGCATGTTCAATTTTCGCGCGGGTGGCCGCAAACCAAGCTCGTCCAGAAACTCGGTTATATCTTTTACCTTTTTTGCGAACTTCTCCGCGGCATCTTGCTTGGCGTCGTCGCGTAGCAGATCGTCATATTCTTTCAGCGTCGAGCCGCAGCCGGCCGCATTCGTCACGATGGCGTCGAAGCGATCATCGAGCATGGCCGCGATATTCTGACGCGCAAGCCTTCGCGCTTCGTCGCGATAGCCCGCATGGGCCTGAAGAGCACCGCAGCAGTTCTGATTCTGCGGCACCCAGACTTCGACGCCATTCTTCGTAAGCACGCGAATAGTGGCGTCGTTCAGCGCAGAGAAGGCAACACTGGCGATGCATCCTGCGTGAAGGGCAACAGTCGCCCGATGTTCTCCTTGGGCGGGAAATACCTTCCCGATTTGGTCAAAGAAGAATTCGTCATCGATCTTCGGCTGCAACTCCTCCAGCTTCGCGACACCCATTAAGCGAAGCAGGCCGGAAGATCGTGCCAACGTCTGCAATCCCGAGCGCTGATAGAACCGAAGCAGCCTTGCAATCGTGCCCAGCCGTTGCGGATTGCCGAGCACATGGCGATAGAAGAACGCGCGCAATTGACGCGTGAGCCACGGTCGCTTGTAGTGCTGCTCGATCTGAGCGCGGGCGCGTTCGACGATGTGTCCGTATTGCACGCCGGATGGGCAGGCGGTCTCGCAGGCGCGGCAATCGAGGCAGCGGTCGATGTGGGTAACGAACGAGTCTCCGATCGCGAGCCGTCCGGCATCAACCTGCAGCACCTGGTAGATTCGCCCGCGCGGCGAGTCCATTTCCATGCCAAGCACGCGATACGTCGGGCAATGATTCAGGCATAGACCGCAGTGGACGCACGTCGCATAAAGGTCCCAGGTCGGGCGATCGCCCCCGGCGAAGTTCGACCTGCCCATGTGCAGGCTGTGGCCTGCGACGGTTGTCTGTTCGGTTTCGATGTTGGTGTCCGGTGTCATCCGACGAGAAAGCGTCCTCGATTCAGTATGCCTTTGGGATCGAG
>CAYNPS010000297.1:0-3951 GCA_964399125.1 uncultured Terriglobales bacterium | reverse complement strand
GCCTGTTTACCATTGCCCCCACTGCGGCTACGACATGTCGGTCTCCGAGATGGTATGCAGCGTTCACGCCATCACAACATGATTACCCGGGAAACCCACTCCCACAGAAATGTTGGATTTCCACAGTTCTTCGACAAAGTTGGAAACGCTGGTACTGCTCATCACGCCGAAGACGTGATTCTCGACAACGGGGCCGGAACCGGCGGCGTGAAACCCACCTACGGCACCGCAGTATATGCGATGGAAGCGGGAACAGTGGTTAAGGTCGTCAATACTGCTGGTCCTGCTTCCGTAGGCTTCCCTCAATGTCAAGGCTTGGGTTATCCAGGCAATCGAGTCAATGTTCGGGACAGCCTCGGATATACGACGATTTATTATCACGTTATGCCCTCAGCTGGGATTACGGTAGGCACGAATGTGAGTCAGGGGCAGCAGATAGGCACGCTTGACAATTCAGGATGTCAGAGCGGTCCCCATCTTCATGTCGGTCGACTTGATCCCAATAATTCGCCAGTTAACTTCAGGATAATCCTTTGTACCAACCCAACACCAAAAACCACGTTTGCGGACGGGTTGGTAGACGACAGCGACACTGATATCCCTTAAGGTCTGCTTGAATGAAGTCGAATGTTCTGTTTGCAGCGTTGCTCTGCTTCACCCTAGCCACACTTGGCTCTGCGGCCGACTCACAACTTGAGTTTCGGACGACCGGCGGGATCGACTATGTAAAGTACGATCCCGCCGTAGTTAGCCGGGAGAATTTAGCTCGCTGGATGCAGCTATCTCCCAACGTAATTGACTCCAACTATTACGATGTCCCGGAGTCGTTGGAGCTGTGCGTCGACAACAACCCTAAATACCTACCATGTGACACGCGGGGTCCTCAAGCTCGCAACTTTGCACACAACGCAGAGGTAAATCTCGAATTAATTCGCAGCCGTATTCAGTCACTGAAAACCGGCAGTTACCCTTCGGAGCTTGAGCCAATTCTGAGACACATTGAGATGATTCAAACAACAATGTTACAAGCGCAACAGAAAAGGTTCGCGTTTGTTGAGAGTTGGGATCCAGATGAGCTATCAAAGCCGGTTGGGAGTATTGACGCAGGCACGGCCTGTTCCAAAGAGTTGGACGAAATAAGAGCCGCCATCAGGGATAACAACAGAGAAGTGGCCTATCAACTTGCTTCAAAGGACTGGAGTAACTGTATTAACAGAAATTTGAGGATGAAGGTAGGGCCATACCCAGTTAGTGCGTGGAACAAGTTTCTACGGTCCTACGGGTTGAGCGAGAGTTTCGTTCCGTCCGAAGATTGACCAAGGTTCTTGGGGGCTACTGGGGGCGACCACCTTTTTTCAGGAGGTGGCCTTTTTGCTGCTTGGATCGGTTTCAGCATCATCGCGCATCTGCCCTCCGCCAAGCGGCAGATGCGCTTTCATCAGTGGATCAGACCTGAATTAGCGCACTTACATCGCGACATTCCACAGACGCTGCACGTGATCTCTGTTTCTTATAGTAAGGGGGGGCCAACGTTGGGGTCCAAGTTCTTCGCCTGCTTCGATCAAATTCTTAGGTGTCGCAATAGCGCAACTTGCTTTTGTCTTGGTGCAGTTTGGCTTCTCGCAGGAGCTATTCGTTCGGCATGTTACGAAGCTTCTTGGCGGTAACCGCCTTCCTCCTCCTCAACAGACTCTAAGGGCGACACGTCAGCAATCATGTCCGGCGTGATTCGCTCATTTTTCAGCAGCAGTTCAGCAATTCGTTCTACGTCGTGCCAGCGTCGTTCCAAGACTTCCTGCGTTTGAGGTAGCATTTCAGCTATCATTTCATCCCCCAGTTGTTTAGCACGAGGCGGCACCTTGTCCGGGTACTCGCAGTAGAAGCCAGTTAGAACGGGGATCAGTCGGGCGTGGGGCGTGAATTTTTCGGAACTGACGGTTGCCAACCACGCCAGTGTGTAGATGAGTGCCAGATCGGATCGAACAGATTGCCCGGTGTTCCGATACATCCGCTCTTCTGCTGCTTTGCCAGCCAATGCTATCTTCACCAGTTCGCTGACATTCACCGTACCATCGCCGATAGGCTGCCACTCGGTTGTGCCGACTCCCCGCCCGTATCCACCGAAAGCTTCCTCTGGCACAATCGAGCACCGCACCAGCCTGCGCCCGCAGTCTAGACCGACTACCACGTGGCTCGCTTCGTGCATCGCGGTTGCGTATCGTTTTCGTTTAGCTTGTCCCATTTTGGTCCCGGTATCATCGCCCCAGAGTTTCTTGGCCGACCACCTTTTTCGACGGCGTGGCCTTTGCGGCTGCTTCGATCTCTTTTGGCACGTCCTCGCGCATCTGCCCACCGCCAAGCGGCAGATGCGCTTCATTACTGGATCAGACCTGAGTTAGCGCACTTGCACGGCGATGTTCCGCAGACGGTGCACTTGTTCTCTGTTTCTTTTTCTGCAAGCATCTGACCATTCGGCGCAAACCAATCGAGCTCGCCTGACGATTTCTGAACGCGCTTGCCGCGGCCATCATAGGCGTAAGTGACCCCCGCCGCGCTCGTGAGCTGATTGAGCGCATTCCACGTATACGTGTTGGCGCCGTCTGTTAACAAATTCCCAGATGCGTCGTAGCTGTACCCCGAGGTCGTAATCTGATTGTTGGCTGCATTAATTGCCACTGAGAGCGGATACGCTGATCCCTGTGTCACGGCAACATTGCTCAAATTCCCATACTGATCAATCGTAAAGCTCTGGCCCCACGCGTCGCTTCCGGTCGTCGCCTGAGTCGAGGCGGACACAATCCGATTCAAGTTGTCATAGCTGAAAAACTGGGTAGCTCCGTTATCAAGGTTATCCGTCACGGAGGCGACGTTGCCGTTATTCACGCCACTACCCAGATTGTAGTTATAAGTGTAACTCTGAATGTTGGCGGTTGGTGATGCGTCCACGATGGTTGTCGATTGGAGGCGGGTGTTGTAACTTCGCGAACGCGTTATCCCGTCGAATCCGCTCGCCTGACCATATATGGCGGACGATAGTTTGCCCTGCGGCGCATAAGTCCCGCTCAGCGCAAAGTTTACGTTGTTCACCGTGTCTCTAACCGAAATTTCATGTTGCGCGTTGCTGTACGTGTAGTTGACGGTATGCCCGCTCGGATATGTGATCGTGGCGATTGATGCGTCCAGATCGTACGTGTAGCTTGTGTTCTTGGTGACGCCGGCAATTGTTCTCCGTTCGGTCAGGACGTTCCCGGCTGCGTCGTAGCTCCATGCTGTCTGCCCGGAAGCATCGCTCATTCCGGTAAGTCGAAGACCACCATTCGAAATCGTCAAACCGTTGTACGAGGTTTGATCGTAGTAATAATTGATCGCCGGTGTCGTATCGGAGAACGACGTCAGGTACAGCCTGTCGATCGTATCGTAACTGTAGGTTGTCTTGATGCCCCGGTTATCCGTCTTGGTGCAGGGATTGCTGTCGACGGCGTCGCACGGCGCCGAACCATTCGCGTACGTGTATGTCGTGGTGCCCGATTCCGGATCGGTCATCGAGGTAATTCGGGACAGCCCATCGTAAACGCGCGTACGAGTCTGAGCGCCCTGAACGATCTTCAGGATGTTGTTGATGGCATCGTGCTGGTAGCAGGTGTTTATGCTCAGGTGTCCGCTAGAATCCGGTTCGTCCACTTCAATGAGTCGTCCAAATGCGTCGTACCAGCGCATCTTCTTCTTTCCAGCCTCATCACTGGTAAGAACCGGGTAGCCGAATCCATAAGTCGATGTTGAGCGACCCCCTTTTTTGACCGCGTGGCCTTTGCGGCTGCTTCGATCGCTTTCAGCATCGTCGCGCATCTGCCCTCCGCCAAGCGCGGCAGATGCGCTCATATTTGTAACTTTAGTTGCACATCGCGATGGAAGCATGCAGAGCAAGTGACTACTGAATTGCAGTCGAGCATC
>CAYNPS010000296.1:0-3953 GCA_964399125.1 uncultured Terriglobales bacterium | reverse complement strand
CTTCCGATGTCCGCAATAAGACATGAAAGCACTCTTACATACTTGATGCCCACTCGCGCACTAAACTGCAGGGGCGGAAACCTTCTTGATAACCTCTTTTGACACAGGACGGCCCAGGACATCGCTGCTATCCTCTCGAAGAATCATGGTATCTCCCGTGATTTTCACCACCGTGCCATTGAAGAGGGAGTCGCTTTCGTGAAGCACGTAAGGACGCTTTGCACCGTTCTCCACAAGAGCCAAATTCCCGTTCTTCATTTGCACGATGCCCTTGAGCACAATCTGATCGACGACCAGGCAGCGCTTGCCAGTTGTGCAATTTGCAGCCGTGCCACGTGCAGCAGCAGCAGCGAGAGGACTTAAGAACGGATCGCGCTTTCCCGGACTGGGCAGTTTATTAATTGGTTCGTTTTGGGCCACAGGAGCGGCTTCGACTTTTTTCTCCGGAGCGGGCGTGGTGCTCGCCGGCTTGGGCTCGACTTTGGCCTGCACTGAACCCGGTTTAGGAGTTGCAGGTTGGGAGGCATTCTTCCCAGCCAGCTTTGCTGGAATCGGTTGTGCCTGCTTCTTCGCATTAGCGGTTTGCGATGGGGTTACAGTCTTTGCTTTTGAAGCGGACGCCTGCATGGCGGGTTTCGCCGGGACTTGCGGCTTGATCGACGTTGGGGCACTTGCAGTCGAAGTTCCATTCGTCTTTGGCGGTGAGGCATGCAAAGTTGGGTTGGCTCCAACTTGTTTCTTTGCCGAAGCCGATGCAGTTCCCGCTGAGGTGGCATTCGCTTTGGGTGCCGGAGCTTGGGCAGGCGGCTTCGCTGCTGTTGCTGTCGCGGCCTTTGCTGAAGGCTGCGCCACCTTCGTCTTAGGCGCAAAAGGACTCTTCGTTACGGTCTTGGAGGTAGTACCGGTTTTCGCCGATGGCTGCTGCGGACTTGGTTGCACCGTTTGAGAAGCCGGGGCAGTCTGGGCTGCTGCCAATCCGGCCACCAGTGTCATACTAAGAATTTGAGTTGTGACTCTCATAGTTCCTTCTCTTTAACTTGCAGGTCGCGCGGGAGCGGCCGTTTGCGGGGCCGCGCCAGCAGCCGCAGTAGCGGTCGGCTTAATTCCTGAACCCTGGCTGAAGAACGTTTTAGCAGTGCACGCGACAGCCACTGTTTCGCCGGGCGCGTAGTCATACTTATGCTTTACCACTGATGCAGCTTTGCTCCCGATGCCAGACATCTTCAAACCATCGATGTTCACGATTCGTTCCATAGTGCCCACTTTCTCGAAAAAGCGGAGCATGTTGAAATATGGACCGTCGATTTCAACATCGAACGGAACCTCGCTGTAATACTGCTTCTGATTTATCGGTTTAGCTACGTAACTGCGGATTTCAACTCCTGCCTGCTGAGCGTCCGCCTGGAGGTCGCGCATAAACTGATCTGCGCTTTTCTCGTCGGGAACGATTTGTTTCTGTCGCTCCATCTGACGCTGCAACGATTCAATTTGAATCTCGAGCTGCTTAAGCTGCCCTTCATAAGGCTTGAGGCGTGCGTTATCGGCCTGCTGCGCTTTCAGCTTCGCCAGTGCGTCGTCATTTGCCGCACGCATGGTGGTAAGGTTAGGCAGCCCTGGGATGAATCCATACCAGGATCCAGCGAAGATCGCGGCGCCGATCGCGATCAGAGCGGCCAAGCGCGCTATAAAGGGAAGTTCGTTGAATTTGCCCATGGTAATACTCCCTCCTGCCTAAGACTTCCGTGCCGTGCTGGCCGAAGCTGCTTGCCTCTCACAGGTAAGGCTGAAGTTGAAGGCTTGGATCTTTTTCTCCTGCTCGTCCTGGAACGTCTCTTTAATTTCGACAGATTTGAAATATCCGGTCTTCATCAGATTGGTGATCAAGTTGGCGACACCGTCAGTGCTGAGGGCAACGCCGCTCACCTCAACCTTGTTGTCTGCCCCATCCGTCATCGAATTAAGCCAAACTTCGTCGGTTTTGTTGACGGTGGCGCTGACGATAGTCAGCAGGTCCACTGGACCGGATTGACTCGCACGCAGCGCGTCTATTACTTTCACCCGAGCTTCGTACTCGTCCTTCACGGCCTGTCGTTGTTCAAATCGAGCCTTGGTTTGCGCCAGTGCTTGCGCTTCTCGCTGCGCCGCGTCCATCTGGGACTTGATGCTCGCCGCCTCTGAATTCAGCTGATTTTGATACCACCAGATCGCTCCGGCAGTGACCGCCAGCACGACGATCGCCAGCAGAGCATTGACAGAATTGGGTGAGCCGCCGGTTTCAAAGTCCATGCCTGTGGCAGCGGCAGAGCGTTTGCCCTTGGCTTTGGGTTTACCGAGAAGATTGATGCGAATCATATGGTCTCAAAACTCCTGAGTGCGAGCCCTACCGCGACGGCAAGTTGACCCGCGTTTCTTTCAATTAGTTCTGAATTGGAACCGCCGCCATTCGCGCGAATGCGCTGGAAGGGATTCAGAATCTCGACCGGCATCGAGAATTCCTGGCGCAGTGCTTCGGTTAGACCGGGAATGATGGACGAACCACCTGCCAGATAGATCTTTTCAATGTGTTGTCCTGCTGCAGTCGCTCGGAAGAAGTCAAAGGTCTTCTGAATTTCTAACACGATAATTTCCGTGACCTGTTGCAGGATGGGCAGCTTTGCATCGTCACTCACTTTGCCGACTTTCTCGCCGAGTTTGAACGATTCTGCGTCGTCGAAGCTGAGATCGAGCTCCTTTTGGAGTGAGTCGGTGTACTGATTTCCGCCCACGCTCACGTCACGCGTAAACAATGGCGTACTACCTTTGACGATGTTTATATTCATCACGCTGGCGCCAATGTTCAGGAGCGCGACTGTGGATGTGGGAGAGGGTTCGTAGTTGTATTCGTAGCAGTTCTGCAGCGCGAAGGCATCGATGTCCACGACCTCTGGAACCTTGCCTGCCAGCGAGAGCACATTTGTGTAGTTCAGAATCTTGTCTTTCTTGACTGCAGCTAGCAGCACGTCCATTTGTGGCTCGCCGGTGTCTTCACTGAGCACCTGATAATCGATGTTTACATCGTTCATGTCGAAGGGAATGTACTGCGCGGCTTCGGTCTGTAAGACGTCGGGGACCTCGTTTTCCGGAACTGTTTGCATCGAGATCTTCTTCACGATGACGGAGTGTCCGCTGACTGCAGTAGCCACCAGCTTCGAGCTGAACTTGCGCTCGCTGAAAAGCTTGGAGATCGCGCTGGAGACGCTTCCTGAATCGACAATCATCGAATCCACGACGATGTCGGAGCCCAGACGCTCGACGCCAAGGTGTGCGACCTGAACTTCGCCCTTTACTTTCTTGAGCTCAACAGCCTTGATGCTGCTGGAACCAATGTCCAGTCCCACAATTGATTTCTGTGACCCGAATCCAAACATTGCTACGCCTCGCTATTAAGCTCCCGCGACAGCTCGTGCTGCGCGAGGCTTCTTCTTAGTGCTCTTGGCTTCTCCGGCCGTGCTCTTCTGCTCCATCCACTGGTCCAAGATGGTTTTCTTGAATTTCCAGCGGTTGCCCAATTTGAAAGCCGGGATCTTCTCTTCGTAAACGTACTTATAGAGCGTGTCGGGACTGACGCCCAGGTACTGCGAAGCCTGGCGGATATTCATCACTTCACGCGAATCTGCTGCCATACATGCTTAGCCCTTTCCTCAAAAAAAAATCTGCGCAATCGGGTTCTCCCGGAGCTCCCACAGCTCTGGCTATCGGAGTTAGTGCGGGAAATTGCCTCTTGGCCGGGGCCTCAAAAGAGGATGAATCCTCTGCTTTCTCGGGGGGAAACTTAAGGTAGCCGTGTTATACCTCGGTTACTCCCCGGTCTGTCAAGGCAGAGTTGCCGTTTTCTTCGGGTTTCATCCGGTTTTCTTCGGAAATTCGTACATGTACCTTGGTGCAATTTGCGAGATGCTGTGGCTGGCACAAAC
>CAYNPS010000295.1:0-3996 GCA_964399125.1 uncultured Terriglobales bacterium | reverse complement strand
CCCTTGCACATCCTTCGGGTTTGCACCGGCTTCGACCATCCACGTGGCGCAGGATTTTCGTAGTGAATCGAAGATGTCACGATATCTCGAGCAAACTATGCGATACAACGTCAGCAGCTCCGATCCCTACTTGGTAACCCTAAGATGGGAGGCCTGTTTTGGGAATCCCGAAAGTAATTAGTGCCAGGACGAACTTGGTTGCGAGTCATCGTGAGATGATGAGATTGTTACCGCTATGAGCAACGCGCGACAACTTATCGCCTTACTGAAAAGCCATTTTCAGGGCGACGACCGTCAGTTTTGCTCTGTGGCTATGCAGGTTGCTGCGCATGAGGCCCGATTAGGGCATGCCAAGATAGCCGAGGAAATGCGGGAGCTGATCGATCAGGCCAAGAGCCGCAGCTCGATCGAACAACACCGAACGGGTCCTGTACTCATCACTCAGCCCAAGGGGGAGCTGGCGAACCTCCTTTCCGTTCGGTATCCTGATGTACGGCTCTCCTCGATGGTCCTGCTGGCGAAGCTCGATGCACGGCTACGTCGGATTTTGAGGGAGCACAAGCAGCAGAAGAAGATTTGGCAGCATGGCTTGAGACCTAGAAGGAAATTGCTTTTTGTGGGACCTCCAGGCTCAGGCAAGACGATGACCGCCGCCGCATTGGCGACGGAGCTACGACTCCCACTATTCACGATTCTCCTGGAAGGATTGATAACAAAGTTCATGGGAGAGACCGCGGCAAAGTTGAAACTTGTATTTGACGCGATGAGCAGCACTGAAGGGGTGTACCTGTTTGATGAATTCGACGCTCTCGGATCACGTCGCAGTTATCTGAATGACGTGGGCGAAATTCGTAGGGTTTTGAATTCCTTCTTGCAATTGTTAGAGAAAGACGATTCGCTAGGGCTGATCGTCGCGGCAACAAACCATCCGGAGCTATTGGATCCTGCATTGTTTCGACGCTTCGATGATGTTATCGAGTACGCGTTGCCGGATAAGACAATTGCGGAAGGAATTATGAAGAACAGACTCGTCGGTTTCGACACAGACGAAGTGGACTGGGATCGTGTTTTAGGTCTGGTCGGAGATATGAGCCAGGCCGACCTGTCGCGAGCTTGCGATGAGGCGGCGAAGCATGCAATTTTGGAGGGAACGACAAAGATAAGCACCGAAAGCCTTGTTGCCTCGCTTGAAGAGCGCAAGCCCGCCAGGCCCTAGGATCGCTTCTCGCTCATCACACCTATGCCAGTACTCCCGCGTGATCGCCCTCATCTCTATTTGTCTGGTGGTGGAAGAAGCGAACCCTATACCTCGAAAGGATCAGGGCGAACCCCGCCTCCACCGGAGCGAGATCGTGCGGCGCACGCACGAGCGCTTGAAGCAGCCTTGACGCAAGCCCTGCAAGACGGGAGGAGGCAGCTAGAAGAGCGTGCTCTGAATATTGCTTCAGGAACCCCGGGATTCTATTTGCAGTTCGAGCTCGATCCTCACGACACCACCGCTGTTGAGAAACTTGAAAATCGCCAGCAGAAGATTGAGTTGGTGGCGGTACGTGAACCGCATGCGGCTGAAGAACCGCTTAGTGCGACCGTATTTGTGCCGGAACGGGCGGCCCAGTTCTACTTACGACGCGTTCGGAGCTACCGAACTGAAGAGACGCGGTCAGGGCGCCCAAAGAATGAAACCCTGGTAGCCCGTATCAATGCCGCGCGATTGGGAGCCGTTGAGGCTCTCTATACAGATGAGCCAGGTTTGTTCCCAGTTGGAGATCGAGCAATTTGGTGGGAGATTTGGCTTCGAGAAGGAGCACGAGAGACCTTTCAGCACATAGCCAGACAAATCGAGCTCCCGATGAAGCCGTATCGGTTGACCTTTCCTGAACGAGAAGTCCTGTTGGCTTATTCCAATCGCCAGACCCTAGAGCGTATTGTCGTTAACAGCGATTCAATTGCTGAGTTGCGCATTGCTAAAGACACTCCGGCGACCTTTCTTCAAATGGGGCCAGCTGAACAGGCTGCGTGGGCGGGCGACGCTGCAGATCGGCTACGAAGGCCCGTTCCCGAGGATATCTCAGTGTGTATTTTGGACAGTGGGATCGCCCGCATGCACCCAATGATCGAGCCGGCTTTGTCTGCAGAAGATGAGCATTCTTATGATCCGAACTGGGAAACTGGAGATAGCGATCATTGGAGTGGGCACGGCACGCGAATGTCGGGAGTCGCCCTATATGGCGATCTTCAGCCTGTGTTGTTGGGTAATGGACAAATCGTGCTGGCTCATCGACTCGAAACCGTGAAGATTCTGCCGCCAGCCGCCAATGATAATGACCCATTGCTGTACGGAGCGATCACACAGGAAAGCGTTGCGCGTCCGGAGGTGCGAGCGCCGAACCGGAAACGCGTGTTTTGCATGGCGGTGACGAGCCCGATTGAAACAACTCGTGGTCGGCCGTCGTCCTGGTCCTCAGCAATCGATCAGCTTGCGTTTGGCGAAAATGAGCATCAGCGCTTATTGCTAGTGTCCGCTGGGAACATTAGAAATGAAATTTTCGCTGTCAATTATCCAAACGAAAATGACATCAGACCGGTGGAGAATCCGGCTCAGTCATGGAATGCACTGACGGTCGGCGCGTACACCCGGAAGACCGAGATAGAGGATCAAGACTATCGAGAGTGGGAACCGATTGCGTCTGCAGGGGATGTTTTGCCTCGCAGCCGAACCTCCGTCGCTTGGGACCGTCAATGGCCAATTAAGCCAGAGATTCTTCTGGAGGGCGGCAACCTTATTGCGAATGGAGGTGGCGCAGTCGCCATTGATGATCTAGAGGTATTAACCACAGACCATCGTCCAAACGTGCGCCTGTTCAATACCATTGCAAACACAAGTGCCGCGACGGCCGCCGCTTCGCGAATGGCAGCTCAAGTGTTGGCAGATCGGCCCAACTTCTGGCCAGAGACGATCCGTGCTCTGCTTGTTCATTCTGCTGTATGGACAGAGCCGATGCGACAGTACATGAATCAAGACAATTCGCGCAATCACAAGCATGCCGCTTTGCGCCGATATGGATACGGTGTTCCGGACCTAGAGCGCTGCCTTCTCAGCTCCCGAAATGATCTCACTCTGATCATTGAAGATAGGCTCAGGCCTTTTCAACGAGAGGGAAGTCGCATCAAGACGAGGGACATGAATTTGCACCAGCTCCCCTGGCCCACTGAGCAGCTTCAGAATCTTGGTGACAGTCCCGTGCAATTACGGGTAACACTCTCATACTTTATCCAGCCGAATCCTGGGGAGCGAGGATGGACTCGTAAACATCGATATGCATCCCATGGGCTCCGCTTCGAAGTGAAAGGTTCGTTAGAGACCCTGAACAATTTCCGAAGCCGAATCAATAGACAGGCTGAAGCCGAAGACGAAGGAGGGGAAATCGGCGAGCTGCCGGGAGGTGACAGTTGGTTTTTGGGGACGATTAGAAATCGAGGCTCGATTCATTCGGATTTCTGGTCCGGCACAGCGGTGCAGCTTGCGGAACGAGATGCCGTTGGAGTTTTTCCGGTCGGCGGTTGGTGGAGAGAAAGAACCAATCGGGAACGCTGGAATGAACAAGTGCGGTACGCACTGATTGTCTCAATCAGTGCCACGGAAGCGGACATCGATATCTATACGCCGATTGCAAATGCGATTGCCGCCCAGGTACAGATTCAGGCCTGATCAGCTGATCGTGCAACTGCCCCAGAAGTCCCGCCTAGGGCGAGACGTGGAATCCAACTGTCTTATAACTGAGAACCCGTTCAGAAACTCCTAATTTCGACGACACCAAACAAGGTTCCCAAATTGGCAATCCGTACGAGAATGTAGTTTGGAAGAGGCGTTCAGAGAGCGATGAGGCAAACAGCGCGTCTTGTCGTAAAATGGTTCTCATCTGCTGCACGGTTCGCTGCCATTGGCTTCTCACGAACGCTTGGGCAAGCTCTCGAAAGACACCGTGGATGCTACCA
>CAYNPS010000294.1:0-4000 GCA_964399125.1 uncultured Terriglobales bacterium | reverse complement strand
GTTCCGTCGAGTTTGACGTGTTTACAGAGAGGGCCGCCGAAGGCGCCCGATGATTCTTTGCTCATAGTTATTTCCTGATTTGGAATATTAGCTATCGGGTGGGTACCCCCCTCCCCCACCCCTGTCCCGCATAACAAAGGACTTAGAGGCATGGGACGAGGTCCGTCCCGGCAAACAAAGGACTTAGTCCCAGCGTCCCGCATAACAAAGGACTTAGCGCCGTCGGCTGTCAACTCTCGGCTTTCGGCCAGACGGTCGGTACAATATTTCAGTACGTCAGTTCTTCAGTTCTTCAGTTTTCACGAGTTCGGCCATTTTGTGGCGGAGATAGGGATGGCTGAAGGTCCTTCGCTCTGCTCAGGATTTCGGCAGCGGGCTCGGACGCCCGCTAAACGCCTCAACCTCTCTCCGCTCGGCATAACAGATCCTCGCTTGCGCTCGGATAAGACGGTAAAAGCAAAAGCCGACGCGGTTGGCGTCGGCTTTTGATCGCTTGCACTTACTGCAATGACTGACGAACTGATGGACTAAAAAACTCTATACATCCAGCATAGCAGCTTTGGAGGGGAAACCGGACAGGCAGAAGTCTCATGCTGCGAGTGAGTTACGTCATTTTGGGGCTTGACAATATTGGTGGGCGAGCACGGTGTGTGACATCGCGAACAGAGGGGTGTGATGTGATTCGCGCGAACTGCTAAAGGACCTTTGCAATCTGCTGAACCCAAGCTTCCTGAAGCATTCTTGGAGTGCGGTAACGTTGAACGGCCCAAACGGCCACCATGCTGGCAAGTGCAGGCAACCCGTTTCGGTTAGCCAAATCGACGAACGATGGGTTTATCGGCTCTCTGGCGGCTACGCGTTCCACCACTTGATACGCAGGCATGCCTGGGAGTTGATACGGGTGTTCCCCTAGCACCGCTTCGCTCAGCAACACTCCCAGAGAGAACTGATCTGACCTCCAATCTATTTGGTGCTTCTCATTGTTGAGTTGCTCAGGAGAAGAGTAAATAGGAGTCCCTGGGCCGCGTGGTGCCCACGAGGGAGTGAGTGATGTATCCGTTAAGTTGCGGACGACACCAAAATCTACCACGACAGGACTGTTTCCATTGCATCGGAACATTATGTTGTCCGGCTTCAGGTCGCGATGCACTAAGCCTGCCTCGGCTATGTGTTCTAATGCGTCGATGAGCTGACGGCCAATCTCAAGGCAAGCGGTACGATCGACTTTACCGCGATGGGTTAATGTCCCGCCAGAGAGGAATTCTTCTAGAGTTATGTTGTAGTCGCAGGTTTCGAAGCGGAACATGGCTACTGCAACGAGGCGAGCTATATTGGCGTGATGGCATTTGATCATCGCCTGTATCTCGCGGGAATTTCGCATTGAAAACATACCGGGTTTGCAGACCTTCAGGGCGAGTTTGCGCCCGTCAGGCTGAAGTACTTCAAAAGTTTCCTTGAATGCACCTTCTCCTGCCTTTTTGCAGAAAGACAAGTTATTGCTGGCGCAATATGCCCGAGCGACGTCCTCTAACGGCAGTAAGCTGGTCATAGTTCCCTCGGATCATTTCGACGGCCGCATTTCGAAGCCACGTTTGCAGAGGACGGCGAACTTCAGCCTCGATAGCAACCACTATTTCTCGCCCTCGAACGAAACACAGTCCAATCCCCATACGTCCGAACTCGCCTGCGTAACGGCCAGCGATTAGCGCAGTTTTCTCGGGTAACAACACATAGGATTGGTGCGCGAAAAAGCTGGCCCTGTACGCTTGCATTAAAGCTTCGCGCCATCTGAAAAGCTTGGCCTCAAACGCAAATAATCGGCCGTTGTTGTTCGCGGCTACGACATCTGTCCTACCGCCGTCATACTGGAATTCACGGCCAATGGTTACCGGTCCCCAGGGAGAGTTGGGCGCTTGCAGTGCGGTGACGAAATTGTTTACGAGTACGGCTTCCGATTTATGCATGTGGACGCATTATTGAATCGATGGGCGATCTGTCGCAAGGTGGCGAATATCCTGTGTCAATTGGCGGCTTCTCGCAACACGTTAAGCCAGGCTCTTATCCAGGATCCGTCATTAGGGCGCTCGGTCATGAGCAGCTTAGCCTGATCAAGTTTGCCCCAATTGGAGTCAGCGTGCTTCAGTAGTTCCTCTGCTGTGGCTTCTTTCGCATGAAGTCGGGCCTCCACATCCGCAAACCAGTAAAGGAAATGACGCCAACTCTCGCCTAACCACGCTTCCTTCTTACCACTCTTTTTTGCGCGATCAAGCTTTTGCAGAATCTCTTTCCCGAAAGGGTTTCTCAAACTGGTCTCACTCAGCATGGCGTGCTTTCTAAGTAACAGCAGGTCCGCTTCGCGTAGAAACGCGAGCAATCCTTCTTCAAACCAGTACGGCAACTGCCCTCCTCCCGTTGCTTTCGGCTCCTCAAATCTCTGACGGGTGAAGCGTCGCAGATTGAAGAATTTTCCTGAAGCACAAGCGGTTGCGCCCGCCGCTTTCCAGAGCAGTACGTCAGAAGAGCAAAAACCAACGAGAACGGGAAGTTTGGCTCCCTCGAGCAGACTTATCAAACGCATCGCACCGACCAGTTCGTCCGTTGCAGGAAGTTCGCGACGTGGCTCAATACTCGTAACGAACACCAGATACACGTGATCACACACTGTCTTGCTGACGATAGTTGCAATTTCGTACGGGCGCGCGTCAGTGGTCAAGTCAACCGAGTTAACAAGGATTGTCTGCATCGGTCGTATCTTGTGTGGTTTTAACTTCGCCGCGAGATCCTTTGCAGTTTGCACTGACTGCGAGTAGAAAGCGTCGTTGAAGACCTTGGGGATGATCGTCGGCGAACAGACTGCGTGAGCACGGAGGGATACGGCGGCCTGGCCAAGTTTCGAATTCATAGCCGACCACCAGCTATGCGAGCTGTAGTCCGCCGTATCGACGTCCTTTGGAAAATAGCTCCAGTTCTTAAGTTCACCGCGCAATGTCGCAGGCACGTAGAGCTGTGGATCGAAGATGACTTGGAAGTTCTTCCCTTTTGACTCCGCTACCTTCGAGATTTGGTCGACCATTAGTTCGTGTGTGGCGTTTATTGGACTGAAAATCGCTCCGGAATAACGGGACATCTCAGGTAAATCGACAAGGTTGTTGGAATGAAAACCCATTTGGTGGTAGACAGGCATTATGTTCTCCTGACGAGTGCAGGGTGCATCGTCAAAGGCAATCAGATGAAGAGGACTTACAATCCTACGCTCATTGAATAGCTGTTCCTCTGAATTCTTCCTTTTGTTCAGGATTTGGAACACGTGGGCTAGGAACCAGAATCGTTTCGGTTATATCAGTGACACGAAGCCGCTCTATCGTCCTCCGATCCTTGAGGACACCGCCTCCGTGCAAGTCGTCATCATGCAGGTCATCCGCGAACTGATGCGCCAGCCCATCGATAAAAGCAATGCCGGGCTCATCCTCTACGGACTGCAACTCGCCTCCAACAACCTGGCGCGCTTCCGCGAACTCTATCCCCCTCCGCCTCCCGAGGAAGAAGAGGAAGAATCCGGACAATCGCTCGCCGCACTTCTCCTCAGTAAGCTCCGCGAAGACCCCTCGAAACCCCAACCTGCGTCCGAACCGCCGGGCTTTGAGGCGCCCATCCCGGAGCCGCTCTCCAACGGCGAATAACGCAAGGTCTCTCGACTCGGAGCGCGTCTGTATCGCGCTCCTCGCTCGAAATGACAGGTGTGGGACACTGGGGTCAGAAAGTGAAGCTTAGTGATACCGCACTATTTCAAGCCCTGTCATTCCGAGCGACCGTCCGCAGCGGGGTTGGCGATCCCTTTAGTTGGGATCGCGCGGACGGGAGTCGAGGGACCTTGCGTTTCGGGTTTGAACCAGCTTCAGCACGTCCTGTTGTGGTGAAAAGGAGAAGCTTATAGTGCGATCAAACTTCAAGCCCTGTCGTTCCGAGCGACCGTCCGCAGCGGGGTTGGCGATCCCCTCAG
>CAYNPS010000293.1:1686-4008 GCA_964399125.1 uncultured Terriglobales bacterium | reverse complement strand
AGTCGGGGGCGACGCTTTAGCGTCGTATAGATGAACGCCGCATAAAACGCGCTTTAGCGCCGGCGCACGCGCGAAGCGCGCGTGCGTGGACCAGCGCTAAAGCGCGGATGTTGCGGGAGCTTGATTGACGCGAGGCTTGGAAAGCCTCGCGCCTCCGACTGAAGTCGGAGGCTTCCACCAGAACCAACTACACTCATAGTAAAACTGCTCTAGCTAACGACTAGGAGTATTCCCAACGTCTCGCCAGGCGGCGGGCGATTGCAAAGAACGCGCAGCCGATCACGAGCAAGACCAACACCTGCTGCCAAAGATGCGTCACCGGCTCATCGCGCCAAAACACCTTGGTGAATCCATCGATGGCCCATGCGTTGATGGTCAGCAGGCCTGCCTTCTGCATAGCTTCGGGCATGAGGAAACGCGGAAACATACTTCCGCCTACCGACGACATCAGCAGGATCACTAGAGTCGAGAATGGGCCGAGCTGGGCCCGAGTGCGGCAGACACTCGCCAGCAACATCCCGAAAGCTGCAACCGCGAAGGCCGTACACAGTCCCATAATGGCAAAGCCGGCAAGATGGGGAATGAAGTCCAGCTTGAAGATCAGCCATGCCCACACGAACATGACAACAAGTTCGGCAAAGGCGAGGAGAGCGCAGTAACAGAGTTTGCCAGCGAGAAGAGTCCCCATGGTCACGCGCGAGCTAAGGACGCGGTCCAACGTTCCAGCCTCGGCTTCGTCAAGCAACGAGCCGCTGGCCGCGCTGGCGGTAAAAAGAAGAAACATCACTCCGATGGCAGCAGCATAGAAGGAAATCATCGGATTGTTCTTGTTCTCCCCGATCACATCGCGCGTGTTGACAGCAATGGGCATTCCCGAACTGGAATCTCCACTCGAAGCTCCGCCATTGTTGCCCGAGTGATCTGCCGACGAATCGGAGTTCTGTTCATTGCGGAGCGCCTGCAAGTTGGAATCGATTCGCCGTTTCTGTTCTGGAGTAAATCCGCCGGCATAGATCTCCATGTACTTCGATCCCTGCGTAGCCATTACTTCCGGCATGGAGGTCATGGCGACTTTCTCCAGAAGTCCCGTAATCAATTGCGGAGCAACCATGTCGCTGCTGTCTTTCAGCAGCGTGAGTGTGGAACGCTTCTGATCTGGGCCAAACGAGATGGGATTCTCCCCGAAGCCTTTCGGAATCACGATGGCCACTGGCGCGACTCCCTGTCTTACTGCCTGTTCCGCGGTCGTGGAGGTGTATTCAGCTTGCTCGACTCCATGCTTCGCGTCTGGCCGCGTCTTCACCACCAGGGATTCCTGCTTGAGACCTCTTACGAGTTGCTGCGAGGCTCGGCTGTGATCTTCATCGACGACGATGACCGTAATGCGTGGCGTGGTATCGCGCCTTCCACCAAAGATGACGGCGAAGACGGTAAAGAAGGCGACGGGCAGAATGAAGCTCATGGCGAGCGCGCCGCGATCCCGGCGTAGTGCTGTAATTCCCGCACGCACAATAGGAAGAATCAATCGCGTAGCTCCCTTCCAGTCAAGTGTAGGAATACTGATTCCAAATTGGGCTTCCGCAGCGATACGTCAATGAGATCGTGTCCGGCGGTTGCTGCAGCATCGAGCAATCCCGCGATCTCGGATGGACGTTCAATCATGAAACGGCCCGTGCCATTCTCAAACTTTCCGCCACGCTGTTTCACCCATGCGACGGTACCGTCGTCAGATTTCCCAAAGCGGGCTATGACCTCGCTGCGCGAAGCGAACACACTGCTTACCAGTTCTTCCTTGGAACCTGTAGCGATCACCTTTCCGTGATCCATGATTGCGATACGGTCGCACAGGCGCTCGGCCTCTTCCATATAGTGCGTTGTGTAAATCATCGAGATACCCTGCTCGCGCAGCTTTTCGATCATTTCGAATATGCGGTTCCGCGATTGAGGATCTACTCCGACGGTGGGCTCATCCATAAGAATCAGCCTGGGCTGATGTATTAACCCGGCTGCCATATTGAGCCGTCGCTTCATACCTCCAGAAAAGTTGCCGACGATGTCATCAGCGCGATCAACCAGTCCAGCCCATTGCAAGCACGAATTCACGGAGCGTTTCAGTTCGGCATGGCCCAGGCCGTGATACTGGCCAAATGTCTCGAGATTTTCGCGGCAGGTAAGCCTCGGATAGAGTGCCAACTCCTGCGGTACCCAGCCCAGTGCCAGCCGCGCATCCATTGAATCGGCCGCAGCGCCAAAGATCAGTACACTTCCTGAATCGGGAATCACACGACCCACAATGCTGCGAATGAGAGTGCTTTTACCCGC
>CAYNPS010000293.1:0-1586 GCA_964399125.1 uncultured Terriglobales bacterium | reverse complement strand
CTTCGCCATTCCCATGTAGATCGCGTCAGCCAAAGCGGTATTGCCTTTGGGCTGCGCCACGTTGAGAGACGCTTGAATCTTTTCAAATGACTGCGTGGTGTCGGCGAGCAGCTTGGGTTTGTCAGCGAAGGTAATAACGAAGTAATCATCCTGCGGGTTGGCGTTGTTGAAGAATTCCGCTGCCGCCTCGCGCACCGCGTCGATCTTGTTAGCCATGCTGCTGCTCAGATCGACGAGAATCCCGACCGAAAGCGGCTCGTCTTCTGTGCTGAAATACTGGATTTTCTTTTCGCTGTCGCCTTCAAAAAGCTTGAAATTGCTTTGCGCGAGATCGACTACTGGATGATTCTGCGTGTCAGTAACCGTGACAGGCACAAGCACCATTTCCACATCAACCTTGAGTCGCTCTGTTGGAGGCATGCCCAAAGTGGATCTGTGCGGTTCCGGCTTGGGAACGATGTGGACATCATCCATCGACTGCCCATGCACGCTCGCCGACATCGCAAGCACCGCAACAAGACTGAAGAGGCTCGGGAAGAATTTAGCCGAAGAGAAACGGAACCACGAACGGCAGAAAACGTGAAAACACAAATACATGGCCGGTACCCAGGGTCGTGCTTTGGAAATGTGTCGGGAATTATGCGACGAACAGGAGAAATTCGGAAGCAGTTTTTTCGCCTATTCTCTGGTTTTTACAGCGATACGCCCATTTGGACCTGCATTTCTAACCACGGAGTCACGGAGAACACAGAACACCAGAACCAGATTGAACACGAAGGTCACGAAGGGCACAAAGAAATTAAGTGGTGTGCGGGATGGGTCGGAGTTTCCGCAGTAGCGCGCAAAGTAATGAGTGCGCAATGCAACATCATTCAAACCTCCGTGACCTTCGTGACCTTCGTGTTCAATCGCCTTTTGTCTTGATTCCGTGCTGAAAATTGGGCTTAGCGTCCCGACCGCAGGACAGCGTAAAATAACAGCAGATATGAGCGAACTAGAGCGCTACCAGGAATCTCTGAAAATGCAGAACAACCGCCGCCGGGTGGAGGAGGTCAACTTCGGCGAGGATGTGCCCGAGGGCGTGCTTCTCACGTCGCTGGATAAGGTTGTCAACTGGATGCGCAAGAGCTCCATCTGGCCGATGACCTTCGGCCTCGCCTGCTGCGCTATTGAAATGATGTCGATGGGCGCATCGCGATTCGACATCGCCCGCTTCGGCGCTGAAGTGTTCCGCCCATCACCCCGTCAGGCTGACCTGATGATCATCGCCGGACGCGTCTCGCAGAAGATGGCTCCCGTGATCCGCCGCCTCTATGAGCAGATGCCCGAACCGAAATGGGTCATCTCCATGGGCGCCTGTGCGACCTCGGGTGGCGTTTTCAACAACTACGCGCTGGTCCAAGGCGTGAATCAAGTGATTCCGGTGGACATCTACGTTCCCGGCTGCCCACCCCGCCCTGAGCAGTTGATCTACGCGATCACGCTGCTGCAGGAAAAGATCATGAACGAGCGCGGCTCGTTCAAACGCGCGCTCAACCTGGCGTAGGAACACCGGCGCAGGTGTTCTTAATGCAGGTGTTCTTAAT
>CAYNPS010000292.1:0-4009 GCA_964399125.1 uncultured Terriglobales bacterium | reverse complement strand
CGCGTTCGGAGTTGCACAGAGCAACTCCAGAATGACACCAATCACCGCTTCAGGTATTTATGAGACTGGTTCTAGTGTATTTCGCGCACTTTCGCGAGCGTATTCTCTCGCCTGCCCCTAGAATACTTTCTCCAGCCATGTATACTTTCGTGCAAGCATTGACGAAGGTTTACGCGTGAAAGGTTTTCCAAATCAAGTACCAGATCTTGGCAAGCTCGCCACTGCAATGCAGTGTATTGTCCAGCTTGGACATAAGGCTGGGGATGACGGTGTATTGGGCAAAAAGTTGGTTCGGGCTGGTGTGGCTGGTGCGGGTCACAAGAAAATGCCAGTGGGGCAATACATCCGAGAGCAACTGCGGAAGCCTCTCGATCGTCAAAGTTTTCGCACCACTGCACGAGGGCTACGCGAATTATTCAAGATCTTAAAGTTCATCGATGTGTCGGCTGTCAATGTTATTGTGACTGAGCTCGGTAGGGAGGCAGCCGCTTACGCTGGGCAGCCGCTTAGCCCGGAGCAAATTTCTTTCTGGCGGCGGGCGATCAATGAGATGCTTCACGATGGTGGAGACGGGGTGGAGTCCCACCCGTACCAAGTTTTCCTGCGATTAGTGCAAAGGAAACCCAACCTTCCGAAAGATAAAGCACCTTTAGCTCTCGAAGCTCGCGATGATTCGCATGGAGAGCTAGATCGGATCGTCGAGCTTTCCCAGTTCCCAGAAACCAGATTATGGCAGCAGCTGAGGGCAAGTAGAACCGGGAACCCTGTCGGGGAAAGCAATTGGGAGAATGCAAAGAAGATTTTACCGAGATTTGCCGAACAGCTTGGCGACGTAATCCGCTCAGGCACACGCGGCAACTACAGGTATTCGCTAGCAGATGCGCCGGGACGGGCTGATGCTGGACAAGCCAGAGCAGCCAAACCCACGCTGGCTAGTAGGCGAGCAGCCCCGAGAGCTCCCCGAACTTCAAGGGCGGTGACACCGGAAACGATTGCCCAAGCTGGGACGGCAGAAAAGTTTCCAGAAGTCCAAATCCCGCCAAACCTTAATCCTGCTCAGGCCGCTGCGGCTGTACGAGTTCGTTTCGAGAGATTGCGGAGGCATAACCGAATTGTCCAGCAACTCGCTACTCGCTTAGGACGAACGGGGGGTCGCCTTTTCGAGGACCCTTTTGATCTATTAACGATAATCCAAGAACTTGGCATTTTGGCCGAAATCAAGACTTTGGACGGCACTAACAAAGATGAGCAGGACCGGGTCCGTGAGGCGCTCGCGCAGCTGTTATACTACGATGCTTTCGTGAGGCCTCCTGAGGCTGTCGATGTGACGGTACATAAGATCGCATGTTTTGAAGGCCAAATCAGCGACGCTCATATTAGCTGGCTGAACCAACACGGAATTGGAGTGATCTGGAGCCAAGGGAATCACTTCGCTGGAGATAATTTAGCAGCAAGGCTGATCGGGCAATATCTTGAAGAGCTGCGCGGATAAATTTTGCAATCTAGACTGCGCGATCGCCATATAGGCTGGGTTGATTTCAGCACCAATGAAGTTTCTCCCTGTTTCAACTGCCGCGACACATTCTGATCCCGAACCAACGAACGGTACGATGACCAAGTCACCGGGATTTGAGAAGTGTTCAACTAGCCTGTACGATAGCGCCAGAGGTTTCTGAGTTGGGTGTTCTGTTCGCTCCGCCGCGAAACGCCGTCCGGCGAGCGTGGGGAACTTCCAAACATCTCCCGCTTGTCTGCCAGCGGGATTAGGTGTCCATACCTTTCCCCGTTTTGTTATTTTGTGTTTGAGTCGATCTTGGCTTTTATATGGCTCCCGGATCATATGAAATGTAGAGTCTTTCTGGCGCGCAAACCAGAGTATTGGTTCATAATGGCAGGCGGGTGAATTCGTGTAACGTGACCACCCGTTCTCATAGTTCCAGATTATCTGCCGCCGGTATTCGAGTCCCAATCCGTACATGAAGCATTGGAGAAAACAGGCATTATGGTGAATTGCGTAAACAAAGAGATTTCCTTTCGGCTTTAAGACGCGCTTTGATTCACGAAGCCACCGCTTACACCAATCAAGCCAAAGCTCCCTGGATTCAAAAAATGCTCCCTTCCCGAACTCTCTATCTTTCTCTAGGCTGTATGGAGGATCGGCAATTATCAGGTCTGCGCATTCATCAGGAAGCGCGGACAAAAGGTCGAGTACGTCGCCTGCGAAAATGGTATTTGGAGCGATCACTTTGCCAAAATTACAATGTACTGATGATGCAGGTTTGGAACATAGGAGTACGGAAATCCGTAAGGGAATACGCGTTTGTGTCTCTGATAGAGTACCTTGATGCCTTTGAGCGTGTAGCCACGCTTCTCCATCTCGCGAGCGATGTCAGCGTGGAACATGTAGTACTTGGATTTGTGCCGGAAATCTCCAACGATAATGCACAAATGTCCGCCTTCCATTAAACATGTGCGGGTCAGGGCGAGCGTATTTGCCAGCGTTTCTAGAAACTCAGGATATTTTTCAATATTGCCGAGGTCGGCTGAATCGCGGCTGTAGCGAGTGTCCAAGCCTTGCGAAATGCGCTCTTGCTTCGCTTTGTGATCCTCCTTGTGAAGGATATTCCAGTATGGCGGGCTGGTGACCACCAGCTTCACTGAGCCTGTCGCGAGCGTCGGAATCAGCACGCGAGCGTCCCCCTGAACTACCTGTTGGTCATGACAGGCGATCAACTGTTCTGCTAGTTCTTCCTGAAGGCGCCTGCGGGCGAGTTCCACGTATTTTTCATTCAAGTCAAAACCAATCCCGCGACGGCTTTCCAGTGCTGCTGCCTTTAGTGTCGATCCGACTCCAACAAAGGGATCGAGAACCAGCTCACCAGTTTTTGTGAAGAAGCGGACCAAGCGCCCGACATCCTGAAAAGAAAAAGGGGCCGGGTGTTGCTTTTCGATTTGAGCGTGAGCATGGCCATGTCCCAATCCGCGCTGTACCCATACCGAGACGGTTTCAGGAATCCACTCTTTTGCACTCAAATCATTTAGCCGGTTTATCGGTTTCGAACGCCCCGTGGGTTTTGTAATTGCGTGGGATGAAACCATGTGCAAACTCCTATTAGACTGTTTTCAAACTGTTGTGCAACTGTGGATTGTTCGCAAAACTCGACTTTAAAGTGGAAAAACATTTCCTAAAATCTTTAAGTCAAAATTAAAAAGAACATTCATTCCGCCGTGCTTGCGAGCAGCGATTGCTGTCTCAGCTTGGTTCGTGTTCGCTTCAAAGCCTCGGCGCGGTCAGGGCGAGGACCGCGCAATCTGCCAGGACGGTAATGGCTCATGTCAACCTCAAATTGCAGTAATCCCAGCGCAGCGAGGTACGAGGCGACACTGTCCAGAGAAGCAAACAGGCGGACTTCTCCGCGGGAATTTATAAGCGTCTTTTCCCCGCTGTTGAACTGCAAAAGCAATTGAAACCCTTTCTCCCGGCCGATTATGCGAACAGCCATACCTGTGGAGATTTCTACTACTGCCTTGAGAATGGGCTGTTTTATTCCCGCGAAGTCCATTTTTGAAAGCAATTGTAACATTGATCAGAATGTATGCCAATAAAAAAAAATTTTATTATAACAATATATCATCCGCACTTAACATTAAATGGTATTGATAAACGTTGATATTAAAGTGGAATTCCAGTTAAAAAATCGAATCAAATCAGCGGGTTGGCAAGGATTGCCATCCCGAGGCGTGGTCGGCGCATTTTATGCACCTCGATTTTATACCTCGTGAGCTGGCTGAGGGGGCTAGCTGGGATGAACATTTGATATTGGTAGCGGTTCAGTTTTGTTGGGAACTGATCCACTCCGAACTGCTTCGCGTACTCGGCCTTCAACTGCGACCATCCTTTTGGTTACTGCCCGCAACAGCGACTCATTCTGTGCATTGAATACAGAGGGTAACCTGGTCAGATTACTTTTCTAAATTCATGAAATTTTAAAATCTTCTTGACAAAAAT
>CAYNPS010000291.1:0-4028 GCA_964399125.1 uncultured Terriglobales bacterium | reverse complement strand
ACGGTAGTCTCATTTGAGGAGCAGCAATGAACTGCCCGCTTTGCCGTGAACCGATTGCCAACGAGAACCATGACTCGCGCTTCGATGACGGGGTGCTATACCTTCGTTGCCTCAGATATGAGGCGAAGCGGCTAGCCGAAACCGGGATTAGGTTTAGGCTAATCGTTGGCCCCGATGTCGATATAAAAATGCCGTCTGGAGGCACGCATGAGTGATCCATGGGAAATGCTACGCTCCTCCAGAGATATTCTTGTAAAAAATGGTGTAGCGGAGGCCACTGATGAGACAGGCCAATACACGGGCTTTGTAGCCACTGTGAACGATGAAATATACCGTCAGCTAGTGGATGTCACTAATCACGCGATGCGAAGCGTGCGCCTACAGCGTGGGTATCACATGTACGGTGACGACGTGCAGCGCGTGATGGTTGACGGCTGGTACTTCGAGAAAGAGCGGACATTCGTCGTGAGGAGTGGTCATGAGCTATGATCCCGTACTGCGCGCCGAGGAAGTAGCGTGCCAGGCCATTGAGGGCAGCATTTACGCGGTGCAGACGTACCTTGAGGATGATTGGAAAAGCCTTGCCCAGTACGTTCACCTGCGCCTTATTGACCCGTCAGACTATCGGCACTTGGGCGTAAGCGTATACGTCATTCGGTCGATTGAGAATTACGAGAAAGATATTCAGGAAAAGGCGCTGATGCTGCGGAAGTATTTGGATGATGCTGCGGCAGCAGAGCGCGGGTTTCATGTCACACAATAATTCTTAGGCCTGGTATCCCAAGATGATTACTGCACTATACCGACCGGAGTACCGTCGTGGATAAGCTCCCAGACTGGCGTCCCACATTTGAAGAGTGGATGGAAAGCCGTGGCCACAGGGCAGAGATTGCGAGACTCCAGACGTTAGATATCTGCCTTGCGGCTCGTGCGCTTGTTCCATTTATCGAGAATAGACGGGCTGACTATTTGAAAGAATACCCACCGGATGAACGGGCAGCGTAAAGCAACGAATCTGTAAAGAAAACGAACGCGAACGCGTGTTCGCTGTATAATAAGCGTATGGAATTACTTGGAGAAATCAAGGAATTCCACGCATACATGGTTGTCGAGCGTGGACTGTCCCCACGGACGGGATTAGAATACTGCCGCGACATCGTTCGCTTTCAGAACTGGCTTGACGGTGAACCCTTAAACACCGTTGATGTTCGACCTATTCGCAAGTGGATTGTCGGACTGATGGCTGATGGTTCAAATAAACCGCAGTCAGTACATAGAAAGATAGCCGCACTTCATGCCTTTTTCAAGTGGCTTGTGCGTGAAGAGGTTAGGCCGGATAATCCGGTGGACGCGATCGAGCGTCCCAAGTGCGAGAAACGCCTTCCCGTTTGTGCTTCCGAGGCGGAAGTTAACAAGTTCCTCGTTACTACGGTCAAGCGGCGTAAGCGCATCTTAGAGCTTCGTGATAAAGCCATGCTCGAATTGATGTATGGCTCGGGGCTACGGAGAGCCGAGGTATGCAGCGTAAACGTGGGCGACTTCGATCCCGATGGCGATATCATGCAAGTGGTCGGCAAGGGAAATAAACAACGGGCCGTGTTTCTAAGTGGTCCTTCGATAGATGCTATTAAGCTCTATCTGGAAGCACGCAGTGACGTTTCGCCGGCAGATCCGATGTTCACTACCTTCCGGGGTGAACGAATGACGGTTCGACAACTGTGGTGCGTCTTTCGGGATTACCGGAAAGTGGTTGCTCTGACGAAGCACGTCACTCCTCACAGCTTCCGCCATTCGTTTGCGACTCATATGATCGAACACGGGGCCGATATCGTAACGCTCAAGGAGTTGATGGGGCACGCCAGCGTGGCCACAACTCAGGTGTATACCAATGTGAGCCTTGAGCATATGCGCGGTACGTTTCGCAGCAGTCATCCTCGAGCGAGGGCCTCATGACGTGTGAACGTCCGGTATGGTGCCCGCTGTGCCATCACCGAGAATACAAGCACAAAGGGCGTTGCGTTTGTGGGTGTTCGATCTCTTCGCCTGGACGGGTCCGGGCAGCAATTAAGAGGCTTGATTATCGCATTATGAAGAGGCGAAGATGGAGCTAGCGTCATGAAGCTGACGGTAATTGGTATTCCAGTCCCACAGGGTTCTAAGTCGGCGCGCGTTGTCAATGGGCGGGCGATTATGACTGAGGGTTTTGGTGATAAGCCCCGCAAGCTCAAAGAGTGGCGCTCCGTTATCGGTGAACATGCACGTCTGTGGTTGGCGGAAAACGGGATGCCGGCACCCCTGGATTGCCCGGTGGTCCTCACAGCTACGTTCTATCTTCCTAGACCCAAGAGCGCACCGAAGCGCGTTATCTATCCAGCCACGAAGCCAGATTTGTCAAAGTTGGTCAGGAGTATAGAAGACGCTCTTTCTAAGATTGCGTACACGGATGATGCCCGTATCGTGAAGCTGAACATCGAAAAGCTTTTCGCGATAGATTCTCCGCCGCGTGTTGAGATCGAAGTCTCGGAGGCCGCGTGAAAACGTTCCACGCGAAAGACTTGCAAATTAAGTAGCAAGTAAAAGGTTAAATCATTACAAAGCACTTCTGCATACGATATAGGCGAAACAGCCTGTAGCCATAGAAGTTCCTACCCAATTCCCAACCCCTTTGTAAAGGTGGTTCTCGTCATGTCCCAAGGCGATTTTGAGGACTATTACGGCGACAGTTCCTCTGCGCTCGGCTTAAACCACCGAGCTTCTGTGCGTTCTGCTGATGAGACAATAGCGGCGCACAAGAGCGCGAATCCCGATCGACCATCCCAGCCAGGCCCTCCTGTCATTGTACCGCTCACAGCGGACGAAGCACGCGCCAAGGATGCAGCAGAACTCCGGTATCAAGAAAAGGCGACGCAAGAGGCCGAGAACGAGCTGCGTAAGCGGCAAGAAGTACTGCAATCGGCCTATGAACTCTATTTCAATGACTTCGTGAGCCGGGGCGTAGACCCGAAGCTTGCTGCGGAGATGGCGAAAAACGAGGTTGATGTCAGGTTCGAGAACGTCCAGAGCGAGGCGTACCGGGACTTCGAGAGACGTACACGGGAACTGATTGGCGCAGGTTATACGGCCGTGGACGCCATGCGAATAGCTGACGCGGAACAGGTCAACGGTGAGTTGGAGCCTATAGAGAAACCCAAGGACCCATATCTCGGGGCTCCTATTAGTGAGATTGGCTTCGATCGCCGGCCGACTGGGGGCGGGAGCAGCAACTCACGGCGTAGCCAGCAGAAAACATTTCCAAAACGGTGTAGAGTTCCAGAATGCACCCTGCAATACTGCGACCATCGTGATACGGCAAGTAAGAGTGGACGCAAGCCTATTGGGTTGGAGCCGAAGTCACGGAAGAAGAGTATCCGCATTACGCCTACAGCAGAATCTGGGTTTGCCAAGGCTGGAATAAGCGAGGGAAATGCGATGGAGATATTGGGGCAAGCCCTTAAATCAGGGAGAACATTCGAGGAAGTTCGTGCGTCGATGAATCCGCAATCGGACGTAGCGTAATGGATCGAGGTTATTGGCAACAACCCGCGGGTGGGTACGCTTGACATCAGGTCGTATCTTGTGATTTAATTACAGCTGACAGGTGGCGGCATTTTTTTGAGCCGTCATTTTTTAATTGTGGTTTTGTCCCACATAATTCCGCAGGCATAAAAGCTGAGCGGTTTTTGTTTTCCCTGGAGTTCTGCATGAGTCGCCGTGCTGAGATTCGCTTTGCGAAACGAGCGCGGAAGGGTTATGCCGAGATTCTTCGCGACTGGCAATTCGAGAGACAGATGATCGCCCGTGCGGCTGAGCGTCTGTTGACTCCGGAAGAAGCGGCCGAGAAGCTTCGCAACGGTCAAAACCCGTTGCTATGAACGACGAGTCGGAGTTCGAGAACATCCTTCTGGGTGTAGTCATGGTCTTAGTGACCACGGCTGTTCTTGTTTTTATCTTTACCCAAAGCCAGTGAGGTAAAGCCTTGGGACGCATTC
>CAYNPS010000290.1:0-4068 GCA_964399125.1 uncultured Terriglobales bacterium | reverse complement strand
TTGATGCGGTTTTCGTCACCGTCGAGCCAAAAGGCGGCAGCGAAAAGCCGAGCGGCAAGCAACTACTGTATGCTTATCTGCGTACTGCTGCCAATCATCCGTAACTCCTTCTCGCCTGATTACGATCCTCGCCAACGATTGTCGTTTTTTTTCCATTAGTGAAAAAAAGGCCGTCTCCCTCCCGTAGACAAAACAGAAAGTAAGGCTGCTGTAACAGAGGGACTCGATGCGACAACGCGTACTGTTGGTGCTTTTATGGGTTTTGACTATTCCTGCGTGGGCCCAAAGCCCAACCGGTACCATCAACGGTCGCATTTTAGACCCGACAAAAGCCGTGATTCCGGGCGCTACCGTCGAGGCTGTTAACGTCGACACAAACGTTCGCCGCACGACCGAAACCAACGACCAGGGTCTGTTCACGATCGGCAACCTCCCCCCAGGAAATTACCGAATTGAAGTCTCGAAACAAGACTTCAAGAGGATCGTGAAGCCCGGTGTAACCCTGCACGTCCAGGACGTAATTGCGCTCAACTTTGATATGTCGCTCGGGTCCGCATCAGAGAGTGTGACCGTACAAGGCGGTGAGCCGTTAGTAAACTCGGAATCCGGCTCGGTCGGTACAGTGGTTAGTCACCAATTCATCGAGAACTTGCCATTGAATGGGCGCAATTTCAATGGGCTTTTGCAACTCACGCCCGGGGTTGTCATAGCACGCGGTAGCGGAGGATCGGCTCCCGGCCAATTCAGCGTCAATGGGCAGAGAACGGACGCAAACAATTTCAGCATAGATGGTGCAAGTGTCAACTTTGGAATTAACAGTACGAGTGCGATTGGACAGACCGGCACTGGATCGAGTCAAGCCTTCAATGCATTTGGCGGAACGAGCAGCCTCGTTTCCGTTGATGCGGTGCAAGAGTTCCGAATTCAAACCTCTTCATTTAGTCCTGAATACGGCCGATCTCCGGGGGCTCAAGTAGTAATCAGCACTCGCTCCGGGACGAACCAGTTTCACGGCGCAATGTTTGATTACGTTCGGAACGATGCGTTTGATGCGAATGATTGGTTCGCAAATCATCAGAGCTTAAGAAAGGCGGCGTTACGGCAAAACGATTTTGGCGGGTTTTTGGGCGGACCGCTCGTTAGAAATAAAACTTTCTTCTTTGCCTCTTATGAAGGATTGCGGTTTCACCTTCCCCAGACAGCGGTCGATCCAGTTCCGTCCCTATCGATACGCGCCTCAGCTCCGGCGGGCATTGCCGAACTGCTTAGCGCCTATCCACTGCCAAATGGACCAGCCTTATCGAGCGAAACTGCTCAATTCACAGCGAATTACTCCGACGCTAATTCTCTCGATGCTATGAGCCTCCGTTTGGATCACTTTTTGACAAGTGCCGTCAGCATCTTCGGAAGGTACAGCTACTCGTCTTCTCAGGTGCAGGCGCGTCAAGCGGATCCGAGTGTTATAAATCGCACGCGGGTCCCGACCCAGACGGCTACTCTGGGATCGAACCTACAGCTCAAACCGAACCTGGTCGCCGAAATAAGGCTTAATTACTCAAGACAATCGGGCGAGACCCGTGCTCGTCTCGACTCGTTCGGCGGCGCAGTTCCATTCCCGATCGCCCTGGTATTGCCAACCCCCCTTTCCGAGGACGACAGCTTTGCGTTCTTTTTGCTGGGCAGCACCTTACCGAGCAGCATCAGCGTTGGGCGACTGGCGAGCAATACTGTGGACCAATTTAATCTGGTGGGCTCAATTACAGCAACGGCCAAGACCCATCAAATAAAGGCAGGCATAGACTACCGCGACATGTTCTTACTAAAGCGTGGCTTCAACGGTAATCCCAACTACAACAACTTTGGGACGCTGAAAACCCTCTCCTCAGGTTCCTTTTCGGCTGCAACGATCGCTCGATTCCAAAGAGCCGATGCGCTCTTCAAAGCGTTCTCCGTATATGCACAGGATAGTTGGTCTGCGCTAAACCGTCTGACAGTAACCTACGGACTCCGTTGGGAGCTAAACCCTGCTCCCACAGGACGCGATGGCACCATACTCCGCACCTTTGACAACCTCGATGATCCCACGAGGCTGGCCATTGCTCCCCCAGGTACCCCCCTGTGGAAAGCTACGTACTCGGACTTTGCTCCCCGACTCGGCGCTGCATATCGCTTGACCCCTACCGGAAATGTTGTTGTCAGAGGAGGTGCAGGCCTCTTCTACGACCTTGGAGCCGGAACCGCCGGCAATGCAGTTAGAAATCCGCCGTTTGAAGTTTCGACGGCCCTTCCCGCAAAATTTCCGACCAACAACCTCGGCGCGCTTCTCCCAGCGTTTACAACGAATCCTCCCTATGGGACGATATTTGGATTTTCGAGAAATCTGCAGTTACCGAGGTCATGGCAATGGAACGGGGCCATCGAACAGGCGTTCGGTGAAAGGCAATCTCTTTCTCTCACTTACGTTGGTCAGGCAGGCAGAAGACTCTTGAATACAGACGCCCAATTCAGACCGAGTCCACTGGTCTCAAGCGGTCTTTTCGTCACAAGGAATTCTGCGAAATCCTCCTACAATGCGCTTCAAGTGCAATTCCGGAGATCGCTCTCCAGCGCTCTGGAGGCCATTGCAAACTACACTTGGTCTCATTCCATTGATTCGGTCTCCGGCGACCAGGTTCAAGGGTTCCCTCAAACGGTGTTGTCGATCGAGAGCGAACGCGGTCCTTCTGATTTCGATGTTCGCCATAACTTCACAAGTGCAGTTTCATGGAATCTTCCAAAACTTCAGAATAAGGGGATCTTGTCGGCGATAGCCAATGGATGGTCATTGGATGGCCTGATCTCCAGCAGGACTGCTATGCCAGTGAATGTCCAGACAACCAGAGTCACGCTTTCCCCGACGATTCCGGTTACCCTGAGACCCGACCTAGTGCCAGGGATGCCCTTTTATATTTCCGATCCTACGTCGCCAGGCGGCAAGAGACTGAACCCTCTGGCGTTTGCCGTCCAATCGCAAAAGCGTCAGGGAACATTGGGCAGAAATGTTGTACCTGGGTTTGGAGCTACTCAAATCGATCTGTCAATGGGAAGAAAATTCCCAGTGACTGAAAGAACAGCTCTGTTATTCAAGACGGATTTGTTTAATGTGCTCAATCACCCGAACTTTGCAAATCCGAACAGTCTGTTCAATCCCACTCCTGGGACAGGAAATGGAAGCGTTCCTCCGGCCGGCCTAGGGCTCTTTGGAACCGCAACACAAATGTTAAATCGTGGACTTGGAGGGCTAAATCCACTTTACCAGATAGGCGGCCCTCGCTCGATCCAGTTTTCGTTGCGACTGACTTTCTGATGGTCCATTCTGACACCAATGCTTCCAATTCTGCGGAAACTTACGCCAGCGAAATGCATACTTAGCTTCTTGGGGCTAGGTGCGCGGACCGGAATGATCTACCTCATGCTGCTCGAATGTGGGATGCCAGCATCTTGCCAGATAATCCATATGGAAGAGCCAGTGCAAATCACCCCTGTAGGGATGGGGGCCCACTATTGGACCGAGATCGCCGCCGATCCTTCAGATCCAGCTTCACTCATTGTCTGCGGCTTTAGGTTCTCCCCGCAAAAAAACAAATTTAGTGGGGTCTTGTACCGTTCAGAGAATGGCGGTCACGATTGGCATTTGACATTGGAGGATCAAGCGGGAGATTGGGTAAGCGAAGAGACGTGTCAATATGGGAAAAGCGGAAGGGCTTATTTCATCGCTCAACCTCACGCGGTGAACAAGTTGGTCCAGAAGCTGGCGCGATCCGAATCCACAAAGAGCGATGCCCATCTGAAAGTATATGGCGGAAAACTGCACCTGTACCCTTCTGCTGACCATGGGAGGACCTGGAGCATCCCGAAAGAATTTGAGTTTCTTGACGCAACCAGAATGGCTGTTGACCGAAGCGCCACAGGGCTCGGCGGACGGCTTTACGTCTTCGGTAATCACGGTCCTGGAATTGCTTTGATCAGTTCTCTGGATGAAGGTAGAACATTCACGCGGGCTTCGGAGAAGGCGCTCCCGCCGTCATC
>CAYNPS010000289.1:0-4099 GCA_964399125.1 uncultured Terriglobales bacterium | reverse complement strand
CTGCAGCGCGCCAACGGCGAAGATCTCAACCAGCGCTCCCATTTGGGGAATTCCCGCGGCATTCTTCACTGTGCCGGAGATAGAGCCCGGGCTGGCAGCGCACACTGGTAGCGCTGCGCCTAACAGCACAACCAACCACGGAAGCCGGTTTGCCATTCTTCCACCCCTGATCGAAGTTCTCATCGCGATCCAAGCGGACGCGATGAAAACCTCTCTGCCGATTGCCGTCCGGCAGCCCCGGACTTAGAGTTCCTACTGGACGAGGAACTTTGCAGTGGGGGCAATCGACTGCTTGGAGATATTGTCGTTCACTTTCACCGTCAGCTCGTACGTTCCCGGTTCGAGACTCGCCAGGGACATGCTCTTCTCGAGTGTCACCTGATCTCCGGTATTGCCGATCTGATCGGTGGTTTCCACGGCGTGCAGCACTGGCTGCTTAGTCGCTGTGTTGACGATGTCGTATTCAAACTGCGCCGAAGACTTCTTATTCTGCTCGTTGATGCCGAGATTGTATACCTGCATCCAGAAATTGAGCTTTTGATCGCGCTTGAACTTCGCCGGAGTGCCGTCCGCGCCATCCATCCGTGGACGAACCTTTGTTGAGCCCAGCACGAACATTCCCGTGCCCACCTGCTTCGATGGGACCTTTTCCATCACATCAGCAAGGATGAGTGTGGAGGACGTAAGCCCTTTATCGTCGCTCATGTCGGGAACGATCAATCCGCGGGACCACGTGCCCATACGATCGCCGTTCACGTCTTTTACTACGATGTCAAAGCGATACCGGCCCGGACGCAACGGAAGGGCTTTCGAGTAAACGTCGGAGCTCTCAAGAACCTTCGGCAGCAGCTCTGGCGGTTGGTCGTCCTGAATGGTTTCTTCAAACACCTGGGCGATGCGACCAGTGAGGCCCGTGACACGGCCGTAGATGTTTAGAGTGCCTCGTTCGATGCCGTCTTTATTCACATAGGTGACGTTCTTCTTTTTCACCTGCAGCATAATCGGAACCAGCACCGTGTCGCTGGTCACGCGGACAAAATCGGCGCGCACATCGAACGGGAGCAGGTTGTAGCGAATCTTCGAGGTGACAACCTCGTCCAGATCCTTGAACTTAATCGCCGGTGGGCGATTCAGCTTCGCAAACTGTTCAAGCCGATCAAACTGCTGGCTCTGCAAATTCTGATTGAACGGCCCGGCGCCTAGCTGCTCCAGACCGCCAGTAAAGCGATCGGCTTTGTTGGCGAGTCCCATCTGCTCATACAACGTGAGTCCCGCTCCGGGAACGTACTTGAGAGCGTCTTTTTCAGAGCGGTCGATAGTCATGTGATAGTCGCCGCACATGCACGTATCGACGAACTCGATGATTACTTCCTGTCCGATGCCCTCGAGATAGCGATACCGCCAATCCTCGAATGGGTAGGTCGAAGTCTCGCCCCCGCCCTCTTCCATCGGACGCTCATAGGTGCCGCCGCTCGGATGCGAGTCGATCTCGTCCGGCTTACCGTACATGATGTAGATGCGGCCGCGATCGGTCTTCCATCCGGGAATGCCAGCAGCGAAGTGCTCGTTGGCGTAGGCTATGCGCGCGTAGTGCTCTTCTTTGAATTCGTTTTCGACCGTGTCAGGCGTGGGGTCGCGACGCGCCCAGAAGGCCTCGATGAAGTTGTCGCGCTCTTCGTCGTTCGATAGCTGCTTGAATGCAGCTCGCTCCTCATCGGTGATGATGTAACGAACATCTTCATCCAGCCACTTCTTATAAACTGCACTGACTTCCTTATTGAACTTCTTTTCGTTCTCTCTCTTCTCTTTATCGGAGAGCTGGCGTTTGCGCTTATCAAAATCCGGTGAATTGGGATCCTGCGAGCCGGCTTTGGCGTCAGTCTTCGGTGTGGCTGCCGATTTGTCGGTAGAAACATCGGTTGAGGTTTGCGCCTTCATCAGGACCGGAACGACCATCAAGATCGAGAACAGGAAAGCAGACGTGAAGCGACGAATAAGCGAGGAAGACATGGTACGGACTACTCCTGAGGAACACACGATGAGCACCATTATTTTAGGCACTTCTCTGGGCCGGAGCAAGCAAACTTGCGTTAATTGGTACGAAATGCAAGAGGTCCCGGACGCAAGTTTTCGCGGAAATTCTGCTATAACTCACGCTATAATGAGGTTTCCCGGCAAGTTGAGTTTCCCCTCGCCTGTTACAGCCGAAGGACCCCTTCCTCGACTGCCCAAGAAACTTTTTGTCCCAAGTTGGCGTACCAGAGCCTGGAGGATGCATGGCCGAAACCCGCACAATTGACCTGCCCATTACTGATACCCGCACCACGGTGCAGTCAACCTACAGTCCGGCTCCGGAGCGCAAGCCGCGCAGCAACACGAAAAAGATCGTTATCGCCATTGTGGCGGTGCTCGTTCTCGCAGGATTGGTCACACTTAGCGTCCGCAGCAGCCAAAGCAATGTGGCCAGCGTGACCACCTCCAAAGTCACGCATGAGGACCTCTCGAGCGTTGTGACTGGTTCAGGTGAGATCAAGGCGAAGACGTACGTCAATATCGGCGCGCAGGGATTCGGCAAAATCACCAAGCTGTACGTAAGAGAAGGCGATACCGTCAAGAAAGGCCAGAAGCTGGCGCAACTCGAGAACGTACAGAGTGCAGCCGACGTGAACGCGCAGCGCGCGAGCATCGAAACCGCACGGATGGATCTGAATGCCGCAAATGCGGCAATCGAAACCTCCGTCGCCGACATCGCCCGCGACAAGGCTGATCTCGAGCAGAAGACGCTCGACTATAACCGCGCTAAGCAGCTCTATCAGAGCCAGCTCATTTCGAAATCTGATTTCGACGCCAAGAAGGCGGCGTACGACGTTGCCACAGCAACTCTGAAGGAATCTGAAGCCAAGCTTGCGCAGATGCAGGCGCAGAAGGCGTCAAGTTCAGGCCGCGTTACCCAAGCGAACGCCACTCTGCACAAGCTCACAGATATTCTCGGCAAGACCGAGTATGTTGCTCCGTTCGATGGAATAGTGACTAACCTTCCGGTACGCGAGGGCGAAACGGTCGTGATTGGCATCCAGAATTCTCCAGGCAGCACGCTGATGACGCTGGCTGACATGTCGGTCGTGACTGCGGAGGTGCGCGTAGATGAAACCGATATCGTGAACGTCAAGTTAGGCCAACCAGCTGACGTGACCATCGACGCCATTCCCGATCAGGTATTTAAGGGCCATGTGACTGAGATCGGCGACCAGGCGCTGGTTCGCTCTTCCGGCGTGGCGACCTCGCAAACCACTGCAGGAACACAGGAAGCCAAGGACTTCAAGGTCGTGGTTACACTCGACAGTCCGCCCGCAAACCTTCGTCCGGGCTTTTCGACAACCGCGAAGATCACCACAGCAAGCAAGAGCAACGTGATGGCAATCCCGATTCAGGCACTGACCGTCCGCACGCAGGGTGAACTGGACGCGCAGCGCGCGGCACTGGATAAGAAAAAGTCTTCTGCCCAACCAGCGCAAACACCCGCTCAAGACGCTAAGAGCAAGAAAGAAGTCCAGGGCGTCTTTGTGGTCGATAAGAACACGAAGAAAGTCGATTTCAAGCCGGTGGAAACGGGAATTCAGGGCGCGACTGACGTTGAAGTGACGAAGGGACTCACAGACGGACAGGAAATTGTGACCGGCAGCTACAAGATCTTGCGTACGCTGAAGATTGGCGCGAAGGTCAAGGTGGATAACTCGATCGCCAAGAAGGACGACAACTCATAACGCACCGGGCGTGGTCGGCGTGTGAGAGCGCGGTGTCTAAGAACTGTCATCCCTCGCGCAGCCGCGAGGCTCGTGAGGACCTGGATCATTGGCTTTTGCTGCGCGGGGGACCTGCTGTTTACTCTCTATGCGAACAGCAGGTCCCCCGCTCCGCAACATCAACTCTTTGTGAGTCAGAAATGCGTGGCGGCGGAGCGAGGGATGACAGTGTTCTGCGTGACGGAAATGTCTAATGGATAAACCACAAGTCGCGATGCACTACGTTTGTCTGAGGATGTTTTTAGTAACTGTCCCCAAATTGAAACGTCTATAGCGTGATAGGGGTGTTTTCGTCC
>CAYNPS010000288.1:0-4127 GCA_964399125.1 uncultured Terriglobales bacterium | reverse complement strand
TTCAGTACGCCTTGAAGTTCGTCTTCTAAGGCTCTCGCGTATCCGATAAAGTGAAAGGTGGGTTGACTTTGGTTCAACCCACCTTTTTAATTCCAGTGCAAGTTCATTAGTTATAAGGAGTGGGGCCTGGGTTGTGGTCAGCCGCGCCGCAAATGGTGAGGGCAAAGTTTGGCGGCCGCTCGCGCTCGTTGTTGTTGCCATCGCACTCTCATCCATCGTCATCGCTGAAATTCCAGCCAAGACACGCATTTCCGAGCTTATCCGCCAAGATCATTTAGCCGCCGCCGAGCAGCAGCTTTGGGATGTGTTGAGTGCTCGTCCGAATGAAGTCTGGGCGCTCGAACTCATGGGTGAGCTGCGTACCCGCCAGAAACGCAATTCAGAAGCCGAGGCACTGTTTCATCGCGTACTTGAAATTGATCCTTCCAGTGTGCAGGCGCAACGCAATCTCGCAGCTCTGTACCGGTCAGATGGGAAAGCCGCCGATGCGGTCGCAGTCTACCAGGCGGTAATAAACTTGGCGCCTCATGATCGCGACGCGAATCTGGCGCTGGCCACGCTTTACGAGCAGACCGGCAACTATCAAGAGTCGATCGCCGCGGTGGAGCGTATTCCGCTGGCGGCGCGCCCACCCGAAGTTCTTCCGCTCTTAGCAGATGCTTACTTCAAACTCGAACAGCCCAGCAAGGTCCAACCGCTAATCTCGCAAGTATTGCGGCTGCCGCCGTCAAGGCGGGGAACAGCGCTCGATTTCGTAGCCGTGCTGCTGCACAACGGCTATCTGCGAGACGCTTCGAAATTGATGGAAGAAATCCGCCCAGCGAAGCCCGACGCTGCTTACATGCACGTGCTGGCGAGGGTACGCGAAGCCGAGGGGCGCAAACCGGAAGCGCGGCAATTGCTCGAAGAGGCGCTGCGCATGCAGCCAAAATCGTTCGATATTCTCTTCGATTCCGGCCGCTTTGCGGCCGAGGAAAACCGCTGGAAAGATTCGGTAGAGCTGCTGCAGCGTGCTGACGCCGTCAAGCCGGATGACCCCGCGGTGTTGCTGAAGCTGGCGGTCGAATATATGCAAATCGGGGAGCTCGAGCGCGCGCGACTAGCGTCCAAGCGTCTCTATGATCTTGAACCTGACAATCCGGACGCCCAATACGTTTACGGCAGGATCTTGCAAGAGACGCAGCGATTCCAGGAAATCCTGGACCCGCTGGCACGGAAGATGGTGGCAAAACGGCCCAACGATCCGCACGCGCTCTTTCTGCTGGGGATGGTCGACTACGACGAGGGCAACGAAACTGAATCGCGGCAGGAGTTTACCCGCAGCCTGCAGATCGATCCGAAAAACAATGACACGCGTTATTACCTGGCGATGCTCGATGAGCGGCAAGGAAATTTCGATGACGCCCGCAAGGGTTTGGAAGAAGTGATAAAGGCAGATCCAAACCACGCGGGAGCCCAGCAGGAGCTGGGCGTGATCCGACTGCGTCAGGGAGATACGGCTGGTGCACGAACAGCCTTGGAAAATGCGTTGAAGCTGCGGCCCGATGTTCCGCAAACGCACTATCAATTGGGGCTGGTCTATGCGCGCCTGGGAATGACCGAAGAGGCGAAAAAGCAAACCGAGATATACCAGAAATTGCATCAGGCTCTGAATGACAAACTGAAGCGCGAGATATATCCGCAATCAGCGAATACTAGATCTGCTCCACAATGATGCCTCTTTGTATTTATCGCCAAATATGCGTCGCCGCTGCACTGGCCATCGCAATGCCTGCCTTCTCCCAGAGGCCAGCTAAGAGAGCAACGTCAAGCGCCAAGAGCACTGCTCCCGCACCCCAAAGCTCGGCCTCAAAAAGTGGTGCGCCCAAAACCGATGCGGCGCAACAGCATTTCGATTCCGCACAGACCTATCAACTGGCCGGAGATCTTGATAGTGCCGCGAAGGAATATCGGCATGCCATTGCCATTGGACTCGACCACCTCGGCAATCTCCGCGCAGCTCGGCAGGATTACTCAGGCGCGAAGCAGTTCCTGCAGCAGGCCATAGCAGCCAACCCGGACGATCCAGATCCCGTCCTGGACCTCGCAATCACCGAGCTTTATTCCGGAGACATGGCCAAAGCGGAAACTGATACGAAGGCGGTGTTGCAGAAATATCCGGACCATTTCCGCGCCCGCGTTCTCCTCGGCAAAATTGATTTCTTGCAAGGCGACTATCAGAGCGCAGCCGACGAACTGCACACGGCGCTGAGCCTGGCCAGCGGCTTTGACGTAGCGTACAGCCTTGCACTAGCGGATCTGGAACTGAAGAAGACGGCGCTGGCGATTGTGCTCTTCGACGAAATGAAGAACTCACTGCCCGAGAGCTCTCAGCTGCACGTGTTAATCGGACGAGCTTTTCTGGCGACCGGTTATCCGCAGCTTGCGACAAAAGAATTGGAGCGCGGCGTTGCGCTGGATCCGAAATATCCGAACGCTCATTACTACCTGGGAATGAGCCTCCTTTTCAGCGCGCAGACACCTGACGTAGCCCTGGCCGAAAAACAGTTACAACTCGCCAAGGCTGAAAGCGCGCTGCAGCAATCGATCAAGCTTCATCCTGAAGACTCGCGCGCGTTTTACTATCTCGGCCAGTGCTACGCGTCCGAGCAGCAATGGGCAAAAGCTGCGGACGCCTATCACTCCGTCATCAAGCTGACGCCGGTTGCCGCACAGACGAATGCCGCGATGGCGGGTGCGTACGATGCTCTCGCGGAAGCGCTGCGGAAGATAGGCAGAGGCGACGAGGCCGCCGAGGATTCGGCCAAAGCGGAACAAATTCGCGCTTCGCTTCCGAAGGATGGCGCGAACACATCCGAGGGCGATAACGGCAAAGCGAACGGCGACTCGCATCAGCAAGAGCTTCGCTCCATGATGCTGCGGCCCGGAGATTCCGAACCATCGGATGCCAAAACGGAGGCTGCCTACACGAGGTCCGTGTCGCTACTGCTCGGACAGGCATTTCACAACCTTGGGGTCATAGACGCGCGCGCCTCACATTACTCGCAGGCAGCGGAGGAATTTTCGCAAGCAGCGAAATGGGATCCTTCGATTCAGAGTTTGGATCGCAACTGGGGTGTCGCCGCGTTCCGTGCTGAAAAATACGCAGAAGCTGTCGAGCCGCTCGAGCGGCAACTGCAACGTACGCCGACTGATCTCTCGATCCGCGAGATGCTGGGTCTCTCTTACTTCATGAGTGACAAGTTCGCGGAGGCAGCGAAGACCTTCCTCCCCGCTCTCGATCAGCTATCGGACAACGCCGGTGTGCTCTACGCGGCCGGCGTTTCGCTGGTGCGCAGCGGTGATGCGAAGAACGGAGAGCGCGTGTTTTCACGGATGCTGGAAAAAGATCAGGACGTGGCGGCCGTGCATGTCTTGCTGGGACAGGCTTACGCTCAGGAGCAGAATTATCCCGAAGCGCTCGCAGAATTTGCGCGGGCGCTGCAACTCGATTCGCACACCGCCGAGGCTCACTACGGTTCGGGAATGGTAGCACTCAGGCAGGGGAAGCTGGACACGTCCGCGGATCAATTTCAGCAGGAGCTTTCAGTGAACCCGGGGTACATCCCGGCGGAATATCAGTTGGGATTCGTGCGGTTAGAGATGCATCAGGCAGAGGCGGCCATTCCGCTATTGCAAGACGTGGTGAGCAGGCAGCCGGACCATTTCGATGCACACTTTGAGCTGGGAAAGGCGTTGATGGAACAAGGCAAGGTGAAAGATGCCATTCAGGATCTGGAAACCTCGATCCATCTGCATCCGACCGATTACGCCTACTACCAGCTCAGTGTCGCCTATCGACGCGAAGGGCGCGTGAACGACGCGGACCAAGCCATGCTGATGTACCAGAAACTCCGGCCAAAGCCCTCTGCGTCGCAGTAGTCACTGCAAATGTTTAAGGACCTACGTCTAATGAAGCGACTCGTCCACATTGCGCTGCTGCCGATTTTGGCCAGTGCGCTTGCTGGCGCGCAACAGCCTTCCCCATCTGCGAACGATCCTGGAGTTCGTTTTCGCGTCACCACGCGCATAGTGCTGGTGGACGCGATTGTCCTCGACAAGCAAAACAATCCGGTTCAAGGCCTGAA
>CAYNPS010000287.1:1841-4137 GCA_964399125.1 uncultured Terriglobales bacterium | reverse complement strand
GCGGCGACGTTTTCGATTTCAACGAACTGGAGATTGTACAAGCGCTGATACGTTCCGTATCGCTGCAAAAGCTCATGATGCGAGCCGATGTCGGAGATCGTGCCGTGCTCCATCACGATGATGCGATTGGCGCTGCGCACCGTCGAAAGGCGATGAGCAATCACGAAGGCCGTGCGATTCTGAAGAAGATTCTGCAGCGCAGATTGCACCAGTACTTCCGACTCAGCATCGAGCGCTGACGTAGCCTCGTCCAGAATGAGAATCGGCGAATCTTTCAGCAAGGCGCGGGCGATCGAGATGCGCTGGCGCTCTCCACCAGAAAGCCTCATACCGCGTTCGCCGATCACGGTGTCATAGCCGGCAGGCAGACGCATGATGAAGTCGTGAGCCAGCGCAGCTTTCGCTGCTGCTTGCACCTGCTCGATCGGAACGTTCGGACGGCCATAAGCGATGTTGTTCCGCACCGTATCGTTGAACAGCACAGTCTCCTGGGTGACGAGGCCGATCTGATTGCGCAGCGAGCGTACAGTCACATCGCGCAGATCATGGCCATCGATCAGGATCGCACCGGCACTCACGTCGAAGAAGCGCGGCAGTAAGCGAACGAGTGTCGACTTCCCTGCTCCACTCGGCCCGACAATCGCGACGATCTCTCCGGCTTTTACTTCGAGATTGATGTTCCGGAGAACCTGCCGGCCGGCTTCTTCGTCGTCATATCCGAAATCGACGCTCTCAAAGCGAATGCTGTCCTGAAAGGGCGGAAGCGTGATCGCGCTTGGCTTGTCTTTCACATCATCTTCCACCTCCATGAAATCGAAGATGGTGGAAGATGCGCCGAGGGCCTGCTGGAAGTTGTTATAGAACTGCGCAAACTTACGTACGGGATCGTAGAGCTTAAAAACGGCAACGATAAACGCAAAAAATGCGCCTTCGCTCATCAGACCATCGCGAATTCGCTCCCGTCCGACCCAGAGCAACAGCGCAATCGCTAGCGCTCCAATGATGTCCATCAGTGGCGAACTCACGGCCTGCGCGCTGACTGAGCGCAAGTTCGCCCGGAAGAGGCGGCGTGAAGCGCCTCGGAAACGCATCGCCTCCCATAGTTCCATATTGAAGGCCTTCACGATGCGGTTGCCGGCAATGATCTCGTGCAGCAGGTGCTGAATCTCGGCGAGCTTATCCTGACCTTTGCGAGTGGTGTGGCGGACACTGCGACCAATCCTCCGCACAGAGGCAATGACGATGGGAATGAATATCACCAACACCCAGGCTAACTTTCCGCCGAAGACTACGACCACGCCCGCCGTGAAGATCAGGGTAAACAATTGTTGAAGAAATTCGCCGAGTACAGTCGACATCGCGTATTGCACGCGCTCGACATCATTGATGATGGTTGACAGCAAGGTGCCGGTGGAGTGGCGCTGGAAGAATCCGAGTGAGCGACGCAGGATGGACTGGAAAAGCTCGTTCCGCAGGTCGGTGATCATGCCGAATCCGGCATAGCTCACCAAATAGGTCCCCAGATAATCGCAGATGCCTTTGAGAACCGTCGCACCGACGAGGGCAACAGCGACCATGGTCCAGGCATTGTGAAAATAGCTCGGCAGAAATTGGTGCAGATAAATCTCGTGCCCCCGAACTCGGAAGAGCAGCAGGTCGCGCGAGATCTCCTCCGGCTTCAGAACCCCGTCGAAAATCGGTTTGACGAGCACAACACGGAAGGCGTCAAACAAACCAACAGCAGCGAGCAGAATCACGGAGCCGAGAACCGCGAGGGAATAGGGGCGGACATAGTGCAAGATCCGGAGCAAACGGCGTGGATGCGATTCGGGTTGAGGAGCGGAATCCAAACTAGCAGTTTAAGGCTTTTTCTGAACAGGATGAGAATAAGGAAGCTTGGGTTCGAGCTATCGAGTCGGGTACGGGCTTGAAACTCGAAACCTCCGAGCTCAATTGAAGGGAAAAGTCCGATTTGAGTTGAAGATGGAAGCCTGCGACCGACTGGAGTCGGTGGCGACGCGCCATCGAAATGAACGCCCCAATGATTGCGCTTTAGCGCCGTGGAACGCTTAGCGTAGCCTCTAACGTGTAGAGCACCAGCCAGTTTGCCTCGGAACGCCGTTCATCGTAAGTGCAGCCGCAAACCACGCGGCACACCGCCAGCCGCGCGGTGCTGTTACGCTGCGGCAGCCTTGGCCAGATGCTCGTCGAGTTTCAATCGCTGACCTTGCGCAATGGCCTGGTTGCCCAAACAAACCGCGATACCTTCGTTCCACGCTTTGTCTTCGTCTGCTTC
>CAYNPS010000287.1:0-1741 GCA_964399125.1 uncultured Terriglobales bacterium | reverse complement strand
GTGCCGTAAACGCGAATCTGATCTCCATCGAGTCGGTTCGTTGTGATCGCGCTGAAAAAGAGCGTTTGACCGCTGGGATAGCGGTAGGTGACCTGAACGTTGTCGTCTGTCTCGCGACCGTCTTTCCAAAAATCGACGCCACCGCTGCCGATGACCGACTCCGGCATTCCACCAAAAACTTCGTTGGCGAAATTGATGTGGTGGGAGCCGAGTTCAGCGATGAGTCCGCCTGAATACTCTTTATAGAGCCGCCAATTGATCAGCCGCGCAAGCTTCTCGTCGGCTCCAGCCGGCACCGGACGCCGCCAACTATTGTTGCGATGCCAGTACGCGTAGATCTGAGTGATCTTTCCCAGCTTGCCGGCTTGAATGCGGTTCAACACTTCGCGATACCAGGGAGCATAGTGATACTGCAGTCCCACCTGGTAATGCTTACCCGAGCGCTTCACCGCGTCGCGAATGCGACTACATCCTTCGACGGTGAGCGCCATGCTTTTCTCGCCATAAACGTGATGTCCGCTTTCGAGCACGGCCGTGATGTGATCGGCATGGAAGGAGAGCGGTGTCGAGACGATGACGGCATCGATATCGTGGGCGTTGAGGAGCTCGCGATGATCGTAATAAATGGGCGTATTCTCACCGGTGATCTTGCGGCCCGCTGCAAACCTCGGCTCATAAACATCGCAAAGTCCAGCAAAGCGAACACCGGGCACGCGCAGAAAAGTTCGCATGAGTTGCTGTCCGCGGCTGCCGACACCGATGATGCCGAGATTTATCTGGTCAGAGGGCGCGCCGAACAGTCGTTCTGATTCTCCGAGCAGCAATGCTCCGCCTACTGCGCCTGCCGCTCGCCCAATAAATTCGCGCCGATTCATGATGCTTGAGCCCTCCCATAACTTGGTTCGAAATTGATAATTTCACTTGGTTCGACAGCCGCATCCGGCCAGTTCCATTTCAGGATGCGCGGTCCGTGATCATCCGTCAGCACCGATAAGGCGCTGAAGTCTTCAAATTTGGAAAGCAATGCTTTGCCCTCAACTCCAAGAACGAACAACGCGTTCGAGATCGCATCCGTCATCGCGCCTTCGCTTCCAATAAGTGTGCTCTGCAGAACGCCTTCGACCGGCATTCCCGTTCTGGGATCCATCACGTGACAGTATCTTCGACTGTCCAGCTCGAAGAACCTTTCGTAGCTTCCTGATGTGGAGATCGCTTGGTCACGCAGTTTCACTGTGGAGATCTTGCGCGTCCGATCGACTGGATCGGGCACATGGACCTTCCAGCCGTCTTCCTCCGGCGGAGCACCAAGCGCATAGACAGTACTGGATCCTGCAACCACCAAAGCGGCATTTGAGCCTGCTTCGTGCAGAATTTCGACTGCGCGATCGACGCCATAACCCTTCCCGATTGCGCCTAGATCGAGTTCCATTCCCGGAATAGCAAACCGAATCGTGCGTGTACTTGGATCGAGGACAATCTTTTCGAAGCCAGTGCGTTCTCGCGCTGCGTTCAGTTCGTCGGTATGGGGAAAGTGACCTTCGGCACGAAAGAACCCCCAGGTTCGCATCAGCGGGCCCACCGTGATATCGAACGCGCCGGCAGTTTGTTCGGAATAGCGCAGCGATCGGTCGATTAGCGAGAATACCTCCGGATCAGTCGTGACAGGCTGCGACGCGGCGAGGCGGTTGATGCGGGAGATTTCACTCGATGGGCGAAACTTGCTCAGCGTCTCTTCGAGTCG
>CAYNPS010000286.1:0-4186 GCA_964399125.1 uncultured Terriglobales bacterium | reverse complement strand
AGATCCAGCAGACGCTCGCACTCGAGGGAGTGGGAAGTGATTTCTCAATCACGCTCGCAACATCTCAAATCTCTTTGCAGCCGGGCGGCAGCGGTTTTGTTACCGTAAACCTTAGTTCGTCGACCAATTTCAGCGACGCCATCACATTGTCATGCAATGGGGTATCGCCTGGCGTCAGTTGTAACTTCCAGCCGACTGCCGTGACTTTAGCCTCCGGCACGGGCACCACGACGCTATCGATCACAAATCGTAGCGTGACTGCTCACTCGGATCCGGCTAAGAAGGTAAAACCGCATCTAGCAGTTGTTTTGGCAGTCGCATTATTCGGGATTCTGTTCCTTACAGAGAACTATTCCGAGAAACGTTCGCGTACTCGTGTTTACCTCATGCTGTCGCTCTTTGCGATGGCAATCATGCTTGCGTGTGGCGGCTCCTCGCCCAATCCGGCGATGTCACCAGGTCCTGGCGGAAACACGCCGGTTGCTTCGGGACAGAGTTCTCCCAACGTAATCTCCGTCGCGGTCAAAGCACAGGCAGGAACCGTGCAGCACACAGCGATTTTGACGGTGAGCATACAACCTTGAGCGCTGCTTAGGCCGGTTCCGCTCTACCAGCGTCTGATGAAATTGCCTATTACAAGGTAAGTGAATACTGTAGAAACTCCATTACAACGGGGATCCGGGACTCAGCCTCGCCCTCTGTGCTGGTTATACGCCGCATCCGCCAGTTCGACACTGCAGATGACGGCGCCTACCGTTCAGTGCTTCTGGCTTGAATCCAACATCGCCATGCACGTGCGCTAACTCAGGTCTGGTTCACTAGCGCGTCTGCCGCTTCGCTCTGGGCAGATGCGCGAAGAGCATGTGCTGAAAGCGATCGAAGCAGCCGAAAAGGCCACGCCCGCAAAAAAAGGTGGTCGGACAGACGGAGAACATCTGCGAAACCTGTGGATCATCTCCTTGCAGATGTGCCACCACAGTTCAGTAACTGATCTCCCATCACTACAACAAACGAGCCAAGCAGCCGCAAGGGCCGCCACCCAAGTTGGGGCCTCGCCCATCAAGAGGTGGTCCTATCCCCCAATAGCTGTCCCGCGAATCTGATTAACTGAACTAATTCCGGTTCTAACATGCACCTGAACCTCGATTTGGCTTGGGATTTGCTAGGTAGACCTGCTGAACGGTCCGGATGTGACTCTGATCACGATGCATTGTTTCTGACGCCATTTGTGCAACAAGTTTCACAGTAATCATCTTGGGACTAGACGAATGTGGAACTCTGCTTCAGACTTCGCCTCATTCACACTGACGAAGAACTATGCCCCTTTCAGCGAATCGGATGGGTTCCTCACTTAAGAACATATTCTTCCTGCTTTTCTTATTCTCATCACCCTGCTTACTTTTCGCTCGCCTAGGCGATATGGAGTCATCGGTTGAGGCCGACCGCATTCAAATGAAAGCGAGCCTGCGTGTTGTCAGCGCATCCGCGTACTCAGTCCATGAATTAGAGCAGCCCGACGGGATAGTAGTGCGAGAGTACGTGTCAGATGCCGCATCAGTTTTCGCTGTTTCTTGGCACGGAGCGTGGCGCCCTGATTTGCAACAGATATTGGGTCGGTACTACGAGACATTTTTGTCCGCTAACAATGCAGCGCGGAGAAGAAGAGGTCCGGTGAACATTTCAAGTCCGGGGCTGGTTGTTCAAATGGGAGGGCACCAACGGTCTTTTACCGGTCGTGCTTACATCCCTGAATTGCTGCCGCACGAAATAAGAGCTGAGGACATCCGATGAAGCGAGGGATTCCAGGCTATTGGTTCATCCTGTTTGTGCTCTGCACTTTGTTGCTCAACGCTGGTTGTGGTGGAGGCGGCGCAAGCAGCAATAGCGGCACGCCCGGAGGTAAGAGTACTGGAGGTAGTTCGGCTACTCCTGGCCAAGCACAAGGCGTGTATTCCGGAACGGCATCGTCTGGGAGTAACTTCGAAACCATCATCCTCCCGAATGACACGTACTATGCTCTTTATGGCACGAATAGCGGCAACACTTTCTATATCGAGGGGATGATTACCGGGCAGGGTACGTCGTCAAACGGCAGTTACACAGCTACTGTCATCGATTATTACTACACTGGGACAACATACAAAGGCTCAGTCACCGCGTCCTACGTGGCTGGATTAAGCATCAATGGGACCCTCACGGAGACCGGGAATCCTGTCGTCACCTTCAATGGAACGGCGCTTCCAAGTTCGTCTTTCAATTACAACACACCAGCAGCGCTTTCCGACACTTCTGGCGCTTGGACGGGCATGCTCATGAACGGGTCAACAGCCATCGTTACGATCAATCCCAATGGTACGTTCAGTGGCTCTGATTCCGGGTGCTTGTTTTCGGGAACCATCAATCCGGATGCTTCGGGAAAAAACTTCTTCGATATCTCTTTGACTTACGGCGCTACTCCTTGCCTCCTGCCGAACCAGACACAGTCCGGCATTGTCATCGATTATCTTCTGTTGGATGGTGTAACACGGCAGCTTATGGCGGGTGTTTCTGCCGGCACGAATTACGGAACTGTGTTTGTGTCAACCAGCAAGCCCGTCTCAATCGCCTCAGTATCGATCTCACCGATGATGGCCACGCTCACAGTAGGAGCAACCCAGCAACTCACTGCCGCCGCGATGGATGCCAGCGGCAGTCCTGTCCAGGCGCAGTTCACCTGGCACACCAGCTTTGGGGGCGTAGTGAGCATTGACAACAACGGACTCGCGACTGCCGTGGCACCTGGCACCGTGCAAATCACCGCCAACGCTGGTGGGATAACAAGCCCTGTAGCCACTCTGACCGTGACTCAGACTACCCAGGCAAACAATGTTGCTGCGATTACTGTTGATCGTGGCCCGACTGGCAGTTACACGAACGGCTTGTGGGCAACCGTCACAGTCTGTGTACAAGGCACTACGACCTGCCAGTCAATAGATCACGTGCTCGTGGATACTGGTTCGATGGGCCTGCGCGTGCTTGGTTCGGTGTTGACGCTCAATCTGCCGGCGGAAACCGACGCAAGTGGAAATACGATCGCTGAGTGTGGGCAGTTCTTGGATGGCTTCACATGGGGCCCCCTTCATACCGCTGACATTAAGATAGCGGGAGAGGCAGCTGGTTCTGTTCCCATCCAAGTTATTGGCGAGGCTTCATTCGCAGTCCCTCCCGGATGCACCAGCACCGGCGTCAATGAAGATACGCTCGCGACCTTGCAGGCAAACGGAATTCTTGGCATAGGTCTATTCCTGCAGGACTGCGGTAGCTTCTGCGTCACCAGTATTCCATCCACGGCCTTGTACTACAGTTGCTCCTCAACCCCGTGCAATCCCTCCACCGCGACGTTGGCCCAGCAGCTCCAGAATCCGGTGTCCAAGTTCACGACCGACAATAACGGCACCATCATTGAACTTCCTGGCATTTCGAATTCAGGTGCCCCCACTGTCTCGGGCTCCCTGGTGTTCGGGATCGGAACGCAGTCGAACAATGGATTGCAAGGCGCAATTCCTCTGGCGACGGACGCCCAAGGAAACATCAGCACTGTGTTCAATGGAACGCAATACAGCGGCACTTTTATCGATAGTGGATCGAACGGCCTGTTCATCCTTGATGCGGGCACTCTGGGCATCACCAACTGCGCCAGCCCCGATACTTCTTTCTATTGTCCAGGCGCGCCAAACACCACGGCCCTCAATCTGAGGAATGTTACGGCAACGAACTTAGACAGCCATGGCGACCAGAGCGCAGTCAGTTTCGGCATCGCCAATGCTGAGTATCTTTTCACGACGAACGGTGGCGCGAATTGGGCTTTGAACGATTTGGGGGGACCAAACGCCAGTACGTTCGATTGGGGCTTGCCTTTCTTTTTCGGGCGGAACGTATACACTGCGATCGAAAATCGAAGTACGCCGGCCGGAGTGGGGCCTTATTTCGCTTACTAGTGTAGGCTTCGAATTACACATCGTCCTCTTCCTTCGGCTGAACTCTTCAACGGCGAGTCCAGCAACCCGGAGCCTGCGCGGATTCACTATCGCACCGCAATCGGAATCCAGGCAGGCGAGTGACGCGACGTAGTGGGAAGCGGATTTATCAGATTCGCATCTCCAAGCCGCGATTGTTGCACGGACCGCAATAGGTGGCGATAACGGGC
>CAYNPS010000285.1:0-4190 GCA_964399125.1 uncultured Terriglobales bacterium | reverse complement strand
TCAAGAACAACGCGATTCCTCCCGATCAGGGTCGCTGGGGACGCTTCAATCAACTCGCGGAGCGCAATCGTCTCATCGCCAAACAGATTCTCGAGAGGGCATCCGCGAATGATCCAAAACGGGATGCCGTGCACCAGAAGATCGGAGACTATTACGCGTCGTGCATGGACGAGAAGGCAATTAACGACAAGGGCATCAAACCGCTGCAGTCTGAGATAGATCGCATCGAGGGAGTAAGCGACAAAGAAAGTGCGCTCGATGAACTGGCGCATCTCCATGAGCTTGGGGTGCGCAATGCGGTGTTTTTCTTTACCTCGAATCCCGACATGCACAATGCCAACAACGTGATCGCTTATGCCGACCAAGGCGGGATTGGTCTTCCCGATCGCGACGACTACCTCAAGGATGACGCAAACTCAAAAGAAAAACGCGAAAGGTATGAAAAGCACGTCGCCAATATGTTCAAGCTGGCCGGCGACAGCAATCCGGAAGGTGAAGCGCGCGACGTGATGGACCTCGAAACCAAATTGGCACAGGCTTCCATGGACCGCATTGAGCGCCGCAAACCGGAGAATCGCGATCACAAGATGACAGTCGCGCAATTCGCGGCGATTGCTCCCGACATCGAATTCGAGCGCTTTGTGAAAGGCACAACCGCTCCATCTTTCGATTCCCTCAATGTGGGCAATCCGGATTTTTTCAAGCAGCTCAATGAGTTCGCTAACACAGTTCCATTAGAGGAATGGAAGGCGTACTTTAAATGGCATCTGCTGCACGAATTCGCTGGAGTTCTCTCCGAACCGTTTGTCGAGGAGAACTTTGATTTCTATGGGAAGTATCTCGGTGGCGCGAGGGAGCTCGAGGCGCGCTGGAAGCGCTGTGAGCGTCTCACCGATCAGCAGCTCGGCGAAGCTCTTGGACAGCCGTACGTACAGGAGGAATTCACGCCTGCTGACAAAGCGCGGATGTTGAAGATGGTCGATGAAATCGAGACGGCTCTGAAGCAGGACATCGAAAGCCTCGACTGGATGACTCCGGAAACCAAGAAGGCCGCCCTTGCGAAACTGGCCGACATTCGCAACAAGATTGGCTATCCAAGCAAGTGGCGCGATTATTCAAGGCTAAACATCGTGCGCGGAGATTTTCTTGGCAACGTCGAGCGCGCAAATACATTTGAGGTGAATCGGCAGCTTGCAAAGATCGGAAAGCCGCTCGATCGCACCGAGTTCGGCATGACTCCCCCGACCGTCAACGCTTATTACAGCCCTCAGTTTAACGACATCAATTTTCCTGCCGGGATCTTGCAGCCGCCGTTCTTTGATAAGACTGCCGACGAGGCGGTGAATCTTGGCGGCATCGGCGCGGTTATTGGGCATGAGTTGACGCACGGCTTCGATGATCAGGGTCGGAAGTACGACGGCGAAGGCAATTTGCGTGACTGGTGGACGCCAGTAGATGCTCGCGCCTTTGAAGAGCGCGTGTCCTGCATTGCTGATGAGTATTCCGCATTTGAGCCGCTGCCCGATCTGCACATCCGCGGCAGGCTCACGCTAGGAGAGAACACCGCCGACAATGGCGGAGTTCGCGTGGCTATGCGTGTACTGCACAACATGGAAGCGGAGCAGTCCAAATCAGGAAAAGGAGGTGCTCAGGAGATCAATACGAAGACGATCAACGGCTTCACTCCCGAGCAGCGTCTGTTCATCGGCTACGGCCAGATCTGGTGTGAGAACCAGACCGACGCCGCTCTTCGCCAGCAAGTGCAAACAAATCCGCACTCGCCCGGACGCTTCCGCGTAATCGGCGTAGTACAAAACAGCGACGACTTCGCCAAAGCCTTCAGTTGCAAGCCGGGTCAGAAGATGGTGAGCGAGAAGGCTTGCCGCGTTTGGTAATCCACGAAGAGCCAACTGAATGTGCCCGGCGAAAAACCGGGCATTTTCTTTCTGACGAGCTTCTGATCTTAGCCAGTCGTGCCGCTGTGCGATACTCTTGCGCACTAATGAACTCGATTTCGAGTCGCGTTATTGTGTTTATCCTTACTCTGGCCTATAGCAGCTTCGGCTTTGCCAAAGGTCCTGGCAGTTCCCAATACCTTCTTTACGTCGGCACCTACACCGACAAAGGCGCGAAAGGCATTTACGTCTATCGCTACAACGCTGCCACGGGACAGCTCAGCGGTTCTCAAGTAGCCGCCGAAACGGCCAATCCATCTTTTCTCACAATCGATGATAAGAGCCGGTTTCTGTATGCGGTTAACGAAGTGCCGAGATATCAAACGGAATCGAGCGGAGGAGTCAGCGCATTCGCCATCGACCCCAGCGGACGACTGCGATTGCTGAACGAGGTCGCTTCGCGCGGCGCGGATCCGTGTTACGTCTCGCTCGACAAAACCGGCAAGTATGTACTCGTCGCCAACTACACCGGAGGAAGCGTCGCCGTTTTTCCCGTACAGTCAGACGGAAGTCTCGGCGACGCGACGGCGTTCATTCAGCACAAGGGCTCGGGACCAAATCGGGAGCGCCAGGAAGCGGCGCATGCGCACTGGATCGAGACCTCTCCTGACAACCGCTTCGCCATCGCTGCCGATTTGGGAATGGACGAACTGCTCGTCTATCGCTTCGATGCCTCAAGTGGCAAGCTGACTCCCAACGATCCACCGTTTGCGAAAGCCGAGCCGGGCGCCGGACCGCGGCACGTCGCATTTGCTCCGAGCGAAAAATTCGCTTATGCGATCAACGAGCTGCAATCCACCGTCACGGTCTTTTCCTACGATGCACACAGAGGCGTTCTGCAGTCACTCCAGACAATCTCGACCTTGCCAAAGGACTTCTCAGGCGAAAACACTGCAGCGGAAATCGCCATCCACCCCAATGGGCGGTTTCTCTTCGCTTCCAATCGCGGTCACGACAGCATCGCAGCCTTTACGATAGATAAGGCGAGCGGCAAGTTGCGGCTCATCGACAATTTCTCGGTGAAGGGCCGAACTCCGCGCAATTTTGTGATTGATCCTACTGGCTCCCGGCTGTTCGTCGCCAATCAAGACACGGGCAACATCGTTGCCTTTCGCATCAATCGCAGCACTGGTCGACTCACTGCAACGGGACAAGAAATGAAAGTACCAGCTCCGGTCTGCCTCAGATTTCTCGCGGCGAAGTGAAGTGATCTAAATTGCGAAGCGCCACGCGAGCCGCATTGTAGCCGCACATTCCATGAACGCCGCCCATGGGAGGAGTTGAAGCAGAGCAGATGTAGATGTCCTTCGCCGGAGTCGAGTAGTAGCGCCAGGTTGGACGAAAGATGAGCTGCCGCCAGTCGGCAAGACCACCGTTGATATCCCCTCCTACGAGATTTGCATTCATGCTCTCCAGGTCGGATGGCTTCGATACTCGTCGCGCCAAGACGCAATCGCGGAAGCCGGGAGCGAAGCGCTCGATCTGAGCCTCAAGCCGCGGCAGCATGTCGAATGTTGAGCCGTTCGGCACGTGACAATACGCCCAGGCAATATGCTTGCCTGCGGGAGCGCGCGTTGAATCAAACAGAGTCGGCTGCGCGAGCAGCACGAACGGACGCTCCGCATGCCCTCCGTGTCGCGTCTCGTATTCCGATTCCGCAACCTGCTCCATTGTTCCGCCGAGGTGCACGGTGATTGTGCGCGCGCATTCTTTTGCTTTCCATGGGATGGGAGCAGAGAGAGCGTAGTCCACTTTGAATGCTGCCGGCCCATATCGGAACCGTTGCAGCAGGCGTTTATATGCGGGAGTGAACCTGTGTCCTGCGATTTGCAGGAGCTGTCGAGGCGTGACGTCGCAAAGCGCGACGGAAAAACCGCCGAGCGAGTCTATGTCGGCAACGCGTTGAGACGTCTTAACAGTACCCCCTAATTTTTCCAGGTACGCAATTAACGCGTTCGCAATCGCCCGCGATCCACCACGCGGAATCGGCCAGCCAACGGCGTGAGCAGTAATTCCGAACATCATTCCAACAGCCGCAGTCATCGGCTCATCAAGCGCCAGAAACGAATGCGCCGCCAGTCCCGCGAACAATGCCTTTGTACGTTCACTGCGAAAGTAGCGGTTCGCGAGGAATCTCGCTGACGGCAGTCCGCGCATGCCGAAAACGGCCAGTCGCAACGGATGTCGCGGAATGCGAAGCAGAGGGCTCAACAGATCAGGTGCGACCTCATTCCA
>CAYNPS010000284.1:0-4195 GCA_964399125.1 uncultured Terriglobales bacterium | reverse complement strand
TCCCTCCTTACGCCGCCTTTTGCGCCTGGCCCGGCATCGCGCCTATTTGCTTCAGCATGCCCATGAGATCGTAAAAAAGATTTTCTTCCACGATCTGGCCCTGTTCGTTCCATCGCGCAACGGTACAGAAATCTATGCGGAAGCTCTTATTGGTGGGCTGGATGACCGTTCCGTCCGGCATCGTCATCGGACCCTTCATGGTCCCGGTGAAATCGGCAACCGTGCAGGTCCACTCGCCCTCGCCCAGCATAATTTTGTAAGGATTGTTGACGAGATGCTGGTCTGGGAACATCTTGAAGAATGCAATCGCCTCCTGTTCGTGGGCGTCTACGCCGTGGGTGGGCGGCTGATTCGGCCAGCGCACGATGCAGTCCTTGGCGTGATATTTGCGAAATGTTTGCAAGTCCTGTCCGTTCCAGGAATCGTCCAGATTCTTCATATTTTGCAGGTTTGTTGCAGCATCCATAATCCACCTCGTTTTCCTAAGTCTACGCTTCCGGTCGTGATGGCTTCCGTCACGGGACCAGGACGCAAATTGGCACTGAACCCTGCCATCTGGGAGCTGACGCCTGACAGCTTGCTGCAAAAATCCCATTTTCCCGCCACAATGTTCACCACGTTCACCTTTTGCATGTAAGCCATGTGCTTTCATCAGCTTGCGGCGGTGAACATTGCAAATCACAATGTTCACCAATGTTCACCACGTTCACCTTTTTGCACAACTCATGGTGCAAGAGAAGCTGACCGCCCTCAGGGAGGAAGGCTCTCAGATGGCAGCCCTTCTCCCGGGGCGCGCATATGTAAACCGAAAAAGGCAGACATTGCAAGGGAAAAAAGAGTCTAGCGGCAGATGGCAGCTCTCGGGCGGCAGCCCGAGGGGATCTATGCCCCACAATGATCGAACCGTCCACCGTCCGCGCAGGACCGCCAGAAGCGCGACCGAGAGTAGCCAAGAAATTTATTGCTGGGAAAGCTTGGGTTATGAAATGTGAACCCCGGAGGGGTGACACGATCTCCGCCCCATTTTCAAAGCGCAATTCGGATTGTGTTCAGGTCAGGTGTCGCGCCTACGGCGCTTTAATATTTCCTACTGGTTGCCCCAGCCCTGGCGGGCTGGGCTAACTTCTGCCGTGCCTGCGGCGCTTGACTACTCCGCCATCCACATTGAATCGGAACCGCCCGCCGTCCGCGCAGGACCGCCAGAGGCGCGACCGAGAGTAGCCTAAGCGATTTAATCGCTGGGAAAGCTTGGGTTGTGAAATGTGAACCCCGCAGGGGTGACACGATCCGCGGCATTCTCGTTTGTAAACTCCGTGAGGCTGCATGAAACGCGCATATATTCGTGGGGTCTTTCGACTCGCTTGCTCTGCGGGATTGCTCAAGAAGAATAATCTAAAAAGGGACAAGGTGAAGGTGGAATGATGAATTTAACAAAATTCCAAGATATGATTTGCAGTTTTGAAGTACAATTTCGCGAGAACACCATGAATGAGAACTCAGCGCTGGTCAGCCTCGCCATGCTTAAGGTCGATTCAGACGTGCATGGGCGAGACTATCTCGACTATCTTATTCCATTTATTTTCTATGTGCTTGAGAAATATAGACCTGAACCAGTAACGAGCAACGGGATACGGACGCTCCTCAAAGATGAATTCAAACTCAGAATTCCTGTCTATCCTACGGAATTGGTCCTTCAACGCCTCGCTAAACGCAAATATCTCGCCAAAGAACATTCTATTTACAAGATAGTCAAATCGATTCCTGCAGGTAGTGTCGATACCCTACGAACAGATGCACAAACACGCACGCAATCGGTGCTCACTGCTCTTCAAGAGTTCGCTATATCAGTGCATTCCGTTATCTGGTCAGAAGAAGAAGCGAGCGCTGCGATAGCAACCTATTTAGCCCATTTTTCGGTCGACTGTTTGAAGTCGTATGCACAGAAGACCGCTTTACCGGAGATACAATCCTCTTCTGGACAGAAGAGCCTTTTCATCGTCAACACATTTGTAATTTATCTTAAAGAGAAACTCCCCGCGGTTTTTGAAAACCTCATCGTGCTCGTTAAGGGGCAGCTACTTGCTAATGCTTTGATTTGTTCTGACTTGGACTCAATTCCACGCAAGTTCAATGGTGTTACGTTCTATCTCGATACTCCCCTGATACTGCAATTGTTTGGTTTGGAAGGAAAATATCTTGAGACAGCAGTTTCTGAATTACTTGAACTCCTACGAAATCTCAAGGGCACAATAGCAGTATTCGAGCACACGGTCGAGGAAGTGCACGGTGTTATCGAGGGCTGCGAGCGGCACCTAGACAACCCTCACGCGAAAGGTGGCCTCATCATAACTGAGATGCGCCGAGCGGCTAAAACAGCGAGTGACCTTGCTCTTACCAAAGCCCGTCTACCTGATCTCTATAGGAAGTTTGATATCAGCAAACGCACCACGCCGAGCTATACTCCAAGCCTGCAGATTGACGAGAACATTCTTCATCAGGCTTTAGAAGATGAAATCTCTTATGCCAATCCGCGAGCGGCCGATTACGACGTGAATTCAATCCGAAGCATATACGGTCTGCGGCGCGGAAAGCAGCCGCATCGTCTTGAAGACGCAGGCGCTGTACTAGTTACATCCAACTCGGCTCTGGCTCGAGTTGCGTATGAATATGGAAAGGAGAATGAGGCAATCCGAGAGGTCTCTGCGGTCATCACCAGTTTTAGTCTCGCCAACATGGCTTGGCTGAAGGCTCCACTGGGCGCTCCAGATCTGCCAAGATTCGAAATCATGGCAACCTGTTATGCGGCAATGAATCCCCCGGATGCTCTTTGGTCGGCATACTTGGCTGAAATTGAAAAACTGAAACAACTCGGAGATATAAGCGCAAGAGACCATGAATTGCTCCGGTTTTCATTGCGTGCACGTGACGAGCTAATGAACCTGACGCTCGGATCTGAAGAGGCATTCTCCGAGAAGACTGTGAGTCAAATCTTGCAACGGGTGCAATCCGAGATCGCCGCTGAAAAAGATGAGCTTTTGCATCGACAACGAACAGAACACGAAGCCGAGACTTCCCGAATCACACGAGAAGCTGAGGCGCGTGTTGAGGAGGAAAGGACGCGATTTCTGACCACGAAGGCAGAACTCGAAAAAGAAGTTGCCAGGAACGCCAGGATCAGCAAGCGTCTCTATTGGATCTCCGATCAAGCTAGCGGGGTGCTAGCTCTTTTGCTCGTTGCGGGTATTGCGGCGATATTGATCGCTGGATCCTTCTTCTCAGAAAGCTATGTTAAGCGATTCCTCCCTGGATATCGCTGGGCATCCATTTTACTGACTTTGACAGCGTGGCTAGCGGTGGCTTGGGGCGTTTTTCATGCAATTTTTGGCTTTTCGGTTATAGAACTAGGCAGGAGTTTGAGATCGGTGTTGCAAAACGAGTTTTACCGTTTTCTATGCAATGTCTTCTCTGTTGAACCAAGTTTGTCTAAAGCACCGCAATAGCAGACAAGACCCTTTTCAGTGGTTGAAGAAGAGCCTAAAGGATATATTAAGGACTAAGTAAAAACTTCATCGCGCCAATACGCCTCAATTTGAACTCCGACCCTCCGGTCCCGAAAAAGGGATCAGGTTGTCGTGCTGAATGTTTTCAATCTCTTATAGTGGTTCTTCAACTGTCTGATTCCTGCTGAATGATCCCAGTTTGGGACTTTTGTAAACCCTTTTGGCAAACCCTCACCAGGGGTTCATCAAGCCACTTAACTCGGCGAACGCGGATTCGCGCTTGCCTGAAGGGTTCCTCTTGCCGGACGTCTTGCCCGACGACGACTTTATGCCCGCGACAATCCTCCGGTCGGTTGATACAGCATCGAATTCGTGCTCCCCGGTGCATCCAGCGAGCGACAGAAACTCCTTCGTGAACGGCACGCCGAACTGCGCTTGAAGCCACTCGCGAACATATGGTTCGATAATCGTCTTGAGCTTGTTGGTATCAGCCATTTTCGATGTTTAGGCGAGGGAGGAATTGTATTTGCAAACCTCGCCACGAGAAAGCTAAAAAAAGCGAACCGAACTGAGGTGGCGCGGAAAGAAGCAGTAGGCGCGAATGCCAGATCGGGAAACCGGGCGGTCGCGTTATCAAGTATTCTAGCACTTACTTCGATTCCTTAATGATTCTGTCGGCAGCGTTGCCTGCGACT
>CAYNPS010000283.1:0-4201 GCA_964399125.1 uncultured Terriglobales bacterium | reverse complement strand
GATCCCACACAACCTCGGCCCACGAATAGCTCCACCGGAATGTTCTCCCGACCGGTCGAGATCCTTGCGCTGACGTTTACGCCGAATCATCCGGCTGCATCGGACGAGAGAATCCGTGAGGCTCTGGCCCGCTCCATCGATCGCAATTCCATATTCACTGTGCTTCTGCGGAGGCAGGGCGAACCAACCGCTGCGCTGCTGCCGGAGTGGATCTCGGGTTACGCACACCTCTTCAATTCTATGCAGGATCTCGGGACGGCGATGCGACTGCGCAACCAGGCGGCTGCGCTCTCATCCTTGTCGTTGGCATATGACGGAACGGATGATCTGGCTCGATTGATTGCAGAGCGCGTGTCGCTCAATGCTCGTGATGCGGGCATCACGCTGCAGGCGCGTCCCGAGTCGCCGCTGTTCCGCAGCTTTGATGCCGATGTGCGATTGGTCCGCCTGCGCATCGAATCGCCCGACGCGAGCTCGGCACTGGGATCCATTGGAGATGCTCTCGATAACTCCACGCTCGAACGAGCGCCATCTGCGGGAAATGCGGACCAACTCTTTGCCATCGAAAATGATGCGCTGAAAGACTACTCGATCATTCCTATCGCCCATGTGCCTGAGTCGTTCAGCGTGGCTCCCGTTGTGCATGACTGGATGATGGGGATTTCAGGCAGCGTTGATCTCGGAAATCTTTGGATGGAGCCGCCGCGGTGAGCCTGCGCTGGCGCCTGCTCCTGATCTTCGGCAGCATCGTCGTCGGCACAGTTGTGGTCATCTCCTATGTCGTTTCAGTCGGCGCGCGGGAGGCGTTCCATAGTTTTGAAGATAAGCAGACTGAGGCGATTAAAAATCAATTTGAAAAAGAGTATGCGCTTCAGGGGCAAAACCTTAGCTCGAGTGCACTGACAATTGCTCGCTCGCCGCAGGTGCGCGACATGGCGCTCGCCCTCAACGCGCCAGGAGGGGACCCGGCACCCTATCTAAACCTCGCATCCTCGCTTGCGTCACAGCAGCAACTCGATTATCTCGATTTGTTCGGACCTGACAGCGCAATCATCTCTTCGGCGGAGTGGCCGGCGAGATTCGGAGTGCGCGAATCCTGGATCACTGAAGTACCGAATTGGAACGAGCAGAATCATTTTCTTCATGAGCAGGAGACCGCAGAGGGCAGGAACCTGGCGCTCGTTGATGTGAAGGAGGTTCCGGGAGTAGATCGCAATTTCTATGTCCTTGCTGGGCGCCGCATTGACTCCGGGTTCCTGCGCAATCTATCTGAAATTCTGCCCGGCGATACTAAGATACTGCTCTGGCAGCCTGAAGGGAGCGTCTCTGGGGAACTGCAGGATGCGTCCGGCGCGATTCCTATTCCCGGCGACCTCAAATCGCTTCTGGATCGGGCTCGCCATGCAACGAGCGAGATTCGCGGCAGTATCAGCTTGGACGGCGTTGGCTACGCCATTCGCGCCATACCTCAATTAGGCCGTGACTCACGACCGGTTGCGGTGGTTGTAATCGCCACAAATCAAAGTGAGTTGAGCGGTTTGCAGGACCGGATTCGGAATACCGCGTTCCTGATCGCCCTGGCGGGAGTCATGCTCAGCATTCTCGCAAGTGGATGGTGGGCCGGCCGCATCAGTCGTCCAATTGAAGCTCTCACTTCCGCAGCCGAGGACGTGGCTGCAGGAAATTGGGAACGCAAGGTGGAGGATTCGGGTGCCAGTAACGACGAGGTCACACGCCTGATTGCCTCGTTCAACCAGATGACCACGGAATTACTGCGCCAGCGTGAGCGAGCCGTGCAGGCAGAACGCGTAGCGGCATGGCGCGAACTCGCGCGCAGGCTTGCGCATGAGCTGAAGAATCCGCTCTTTCCGCTGCAGATTACTGTCGAGAACCTGATGAAAGCGCGCCAGCAGAACTCAGCGGAATTCAGCGAGATCTTCGCCGAGAGCACAACTACTCTGCTTGCCGAGTTGAACAATTTAAAGAAGATCGTCGGACGGTTCAGCGATTTCTCAAAGATGCCTACGCCACGGCTGCAGGAGGTGAGCGTAAATCAATTGCTTGAAGAAATCGCCCGCCTTTTCGCCCCACAGCTTTCGTCCTCGGCCAAGCCGATCAAGTTAGAGGCAAGCTTAACGGCTGGAGATACGACGATTTCCGGAGACCCGGATCTCCTTCGCCGCGCGTTCGAGAACCTCGTACTAAATGCGATAGATGCTATGCCTGGCGGAGGGACGCTGGGCATCGAGACTTCCGCGAAGAACGATATTGTTGCCGTCGAAATCGCCGACACTGGCGCGGGACTTACGCAAGAAGAAACTAAGCGCCTCTTCACCCCGTACTACACAACAAAACAGCACGGGACTGGTTTGGGCCTGGCAATCGTGCAGTCAGTCATCAGCGATCATGGGGCAAGCATCACAGTGTCGAGCAGTCCCGGAAAGGGAACGAAGTTCCGCATGGAATTCCAAAGTGCGAACGTGGAGCCGGCCGCCCCCGGCCGGGTGTTGGGTCGGAGTACAAAAATGTGAATCTACCCGCTCGTATGCTCGCCACCAGAAACACCCGGGCGAGGGCGCCCGGCTCCACGTTGCTCTGTGATGCGACAATGATGACAGCCGCACTGAATCAGTACCGTCCCTGCAGCGAACGTCCAACAGAAGCATGAAAAAAGCCCACCTGCTCATCATCGACGACGAGCCCAACACGCTGGCTTCACTCTCTCGCGCCTTTCGCCTGGCTGGACACGAAGCCACCGTTTGCGATCAGCCGGCGCGCGCACTTGAGCTGGTGAAGAACCAAAGCTTCGATCTGATTCTCTCCGATGTCGTCATGCCGGGCAAAGACGGCATCGCGTTGCTCGAAGAAATCAAGTCACTCGGTGTGGCAACGCCAGTGGTAATGATGTCTGGACAAGCGCACATCGACATGGCCGTACGCGCCACGAAGCTCGGAGCCATCGACTTTTTGGAGAAGCCGATCTCGACCGAGAAGCTCCTGCTAACTCTCGAAAACGCCGTCCGCCTCACGCGTCTGGAGCAGGAAAACCGCGAACTGCGCGGCACGTTGGGCAAGCACGAGCTGGTCTGGCGCGGCGAGATGATGTCGCGCTTGATGACTCAGATCGAACGCATCGCTGCCAGCGAGACGCGCGTCTGCATCCTCGGCGAGACTGGAACCGGAAAGGAACTGGTCGCGCGCACGCTGCATCAGAAGAGCCCGCGCAGCGGAGGTCCGTTTGTCACGCTGAATTGCGCTGCCGTGCCCGCCGAGCTGATCGAGAGTGAGCTCTTCGGCCATGAAAAAGGATCATTCACCGGCGCTGCCGCGCGGCACCTAGGAAAGTTTGAGCAGGCAAGCGCGGGCACGCTGTTTCTCGATGAGATCGGCGACATGCCGCTCCCCATGCAAGCTAAGCTGCTGCGCGTTCTCGAAGAAGGTGAAGTGGAACGTATTGGCGGAAGCGGAACGGTGAAAGTGGATGTGCGCGTAATCGTCGCCACGCACCGCGATCTCGCCGAACAGGTGCGCGAAGGCAAATTCCGCCAAGACCTCTTTCACCGCATTTATGTTTTCCCACTCATCCTCCCGCCATTGCGCGAGCGCCGCGACGACATTCCTGTCCTGATCGATCATTTCCAAAAGCAGATCGCGCGCCAGAACAACTGGAAGCCGACACAGTTCACGCCCGAGGCGATTGCAGAACTGCAGCGATACCCATGGCCAGGAAACGTCCGCGAGCTGCGCAACGTAGTCGAGCGCCTTCTGCTGCTCGCCCCCGACACCCAGGTAGATTTAGCCACAGTGCGACTGGCGCTGCCGCCATCAGCTCCTGTAGTCCCGTCAGCCATCCCATCCGACGGCCACGGCACGCTCGCCGAGCGCATGGATCAGGTTGAGCGCTCGATCATTCTCAGCGAACTCGAGCGCCAGCAGTTCCACATCACCAACACGGCCAAAGCGCTCGGACTAGAACGCAGCCATCTTTACAAGAAGGCGCAGCAATTGGGAATTGATCTGGCGAGCATGCGAAAAGGCGGAGGCTAAGAGCCAATTTGGGCAGACAGCGCAATGGGAACATTGCAGCACTCCGCTCCAATCGGCTGACTCCACAGTGCTGGTTTGCTATATTCGAGAATCACTAATCCCAGACCGGAGGATCGGTGCCGAGCCAGCAGCAGGTCAAGTGGTCACAGCTACG
>CAYNPS010000282.1:0-4206 GCA_964399125.1 uncultured Terriglobales bacterium | reverse complement strand
TGTCGATTGTGCTGCTCAGCGGAACGGCATTGCTGATCCGCAGCCTTGTGCGACTCAGCCATGTTGATCCGGGTTTTGATTTCACCAATCTCTTGAGGTTTCGCGTCTCGCTCTCGCCTGCGCGTTACAGCAAGCCGGAATCGCAGACCGCGTTCTACGACGAGGTACTGCGCCGCATCGATTCCATTCCCGGCGTGCGTAGTTCGACCATCTCTCTCACTTTGCCGATGATGGGATATCCGATGATGCCGGTGCAGCCGGCCGACGCAGCACCACGCAAACTCAACGAGCGTCCACTCGGAATGATTCAGTTCATTACGCCCGACTACTTCCGCACATTGGGTATTCCATTGCTCCGCGGACGCGGGTTCAATGCGCACGACAAGACCGGTGAACAGGAAGTGACAATCATCAACGAAGCTCTTGCGCGTAGGCTTTGGCCGGAGTACCCGCAGTTCAATCCAGTGGGACAACGTCTGTTGATGGGCGCTCACACCCCGCACTACGAGATCATCGGCGTCGTCGCCGACATCCGCCAAAGTCTCGACGGCGAGCCGACGCCGAGCATGTACTGGCCGGCCTATCAGACAGTTGCGCCAACCATGATGTTCGCTGTCCGAACCACGGGCGATCCGCTTCGCTACGCCGAACAAATGCGCCGCGTAGTGCTGAGCGTCGATTCGGCGCAACCCATCTCATCAGTACACACCATGTGGGAACTCGCCGAAGAAGCAGAAGGACAACGCCGCCTCGTGCTGCTCGTGCTCGGCGCATTCGCGGGCGCCGCCGTACTGCTCACGTTAATCGGAATTTACGGCACGATTTCGTATTGGGTCTTACAACGTACCGGTGAACTAGGGATTCGCCGCGCGCTAGGAGCGCAGACAGGAAATATCCTTTGGCTGGTAATCGGCCGTGGGCTTGGAGTAACTGCTGCGGGCATTGTGATTGGTACGGCGGGCGCCGCGGTCCTCACCGGGCTGCTGCATTCATTGCTCTTTCAGGTAAGTCCAAACGATCCTGCTACGCTTGGCATCGTGGCATTGATCACCGCGGCGCTCGGTCTCCTCGCCAGTTACGTGCCAGCGCGACGCGCAGTACGAGTCGATCCGATGGAGGCATTGCGGGCGGAGTAGCATTCCGCATTGCATTTGTCATTTTCCGGTTTTCATGCCCAAGGATTCAAACACGGAGTAGTGCCCTCGAAATCGGACTCGTTCCTTGTAACTAATGTCAGTCGGTGCACCTCGGCCGTAGCCGCAAGGAAGGCATCCATTGCTTCCATCGGGCGGCCCAGCGCCTCGCGGCGTGCAACGATCTTGCCGCAAGCAAGCGCAATTTCGGAGTCAATGCTTAGAACCCTTTGCTCAAACCGCAGCCGAAGCTCATGCTCAAGCCAATCTTCCAGTCGTCTGAGCTTCTTCCCTGCAGGAAGTCGATCGATACCGTAACGCAGCTCTGTAAGACTGACGACGCTAAGGAAAACACGATCTTCATCAGCCGCCTCCATCCATGAGATCAGGCCAGGATTCGGCTTTGGTTTCATCCATTCTGAAACCGCATTCGTGTCCAGAAGAAAGCTCATAGCTCGACTTTGCGAGCTCGGCCGCGCACACGCTTTATCTTCAAATCCGCGCCACGCAACGGCGAAGAGGCAAAGAATTCCGCAAGATTACCCCGCCGCTTTGTCTTGCGCTCCCACTCGTCCGCGGCAACGATTACTGCTGCCTTTTTGCCGTTCCGGGTGATGGTCTGTGGTCCATCGACCTGGGCGAGTTCGATAACCTCACTGAGCTTTGCCTTCGCCGCCGCCACAGTCCAATTCTGGGTTGTCATAGACGCCTCGCAAACTAGATAGTCATAATGGTCATTATAGTCATATTTGATGAATCCGGCAATCAGGCTATCTTGGCGAAAGGTTACTTGCGACTGCAGCTTCCAAAAGCCTATTTGCAGATCTCTTGCAGTTGCTTGTACGGCTTTTCCATTGCCGGAGGAAATTTGATCTGCTTGGCCTGCATCCACAGCTCCAGCAGTGTTCCACCGTATTTTGAGCCCACGTCTGGATCACTCTCGTACGCTGGATCGCTCTCTGCTTCTTCTAACGTCACCGGCTTGAATCCCTTCTTCTCCAGCATATTGAGTGCATCCGGCAATATCTTGCTGCTAAAGGCGCCGAGGTGCAGTAGCAGAACATGGTTGATATCGCGGCCAAAAACCAATTGCGCCAGTTGACGGTCGAGATCGAGGTATGAAGACTCGATTTGCAAGTAGCTTGAACGCAACCACGCAATCGACTGCGCGTCGTTCTTGGCGACACAGTGCGCGTAACCGCTATTCCACAGATAGTCTTCCCAATCGAGCGTCACCTGCGCCACTCGGTATCCATGTGCCTTTAGATAAGCGCGTACGGCGCGCCGCTTCTCGACAGTGTCTCCTTCGCGCAGGAACGGATAGCGAAGCCAGTGCCAATTTGTGCCGGGTCTGGCAAGCAATTCCAAAACCGGCTCGTTCTCTGAAATTTGTTGTTCGAAGCTCTCGATGGGATTGGCACTCAAATCCAGGTGCGCATACGTGTGATTTCCAAATGGTTCCGATGCCGCCCACAATTTCAAAGCGTCTGCAGCATCCGCATTGCCCTCCAATTTTTTCCCATTTACGAACCCATATGCCGGAGGAAGGTGCCGCGCCTTCAGAACTGCAATTGTGTCGCGCGCAATTTGCATACGCGTGACTCCCGGAGGCAGATCGCCATTCAGCGGCAGGTCGTCGAATGTAATTGCCACCTTCTGAGCGACACATTGGACGCTGAGAAAGGACAGAACCACCAGAAATTTCACGTGGAAAGTCATCAGAGATCATCTTAAGGCCTGCCGTCCTGAGCGCCTCCATTGCGCGAAGATCCCCCGGAACGTCAAAACACCTGAAAATGCACTTGCCAGCCTCTTTGACTGATGAGACCGGGGCTCCTGGTCGAAAAGCTAAAACACCGCACTTAAAACGGAAGCATCGCCAGAGATCCTTCGCCGAAAGTAGGCTCAGGAGGGCACGAATAAGTTCGTACTCTCCTTGGTTCTGCATAGAGAAAACCTTCGGTCCGGAATATCCATCTGTTGCTGTTGACATTCGACAACAATAAGCGTTAGCTTGTTGTCGGATCTCGACAGCAATGCCTCCAGATAAATCTCGACTCGATCTTCTGCAAGGCACCCTTGATCTCCTGATCCTTCGCGCACTGCGAAACGAAGCCATGCATGGCTGGGCGATCTCCGAACGCATTCAGCAGATCTCGCAGGATGTGCTGCAAGTTAACCAAGGCTCGCTCTATCCTGCGCTGCATCGCCTTGAGCATCGCGGATGGATCAAAGCGGAGTGGGGCATTTCCGAATTGGGACGCCGCGCCCGCTTCTATTCGCTTACTGCTACCGGGCGCAGGCAGCTCGAAGTGGAGTCGGAGAACTGGAACAAGCTGACCGACGCGATCGCGAGGGTGCTAAGGATGGCCTGATATGCATTGGCGTGATGCTCTTCTTCGATTACGCGCTCTGTTCCTCCGCCGTCAGATGGATGAAGAACTCAGCGAGGAACTGCAATTCCATGTGGAGATGCAGGCGGCAAAAAATCAAGCTGGCAATCTTGATCCAATCAAGGCGCGGCGTCAGGCTAGGCTACAGTTCGGCAGCATAGAGCGAGTTTCGGAAGAATGTCGCGAAGCGCGCGGCTTGAACCTCATTGAAAATCTCTGTCAAGACCTACGCTATGCATTCCGGATTCTGAAGAAGAGCCCGGTTTTTACGGCTGTGGCGGTGCTGACCTTGGGGTTTGGTATTGGACTGAACACCACGCTGTTCAGTGTCGTAAATGTTGTCGCACTCAAACCTATACCAGTTCGGGACTCTAGCCGGATTGTGCGGCTGGAGCGGTGGTTTGCAAGCGACGCTCGCGGCGACATCCAGTACGTGTTCTCGCACGCAGAGTATCGATTCTTCTCCGAGCACAATAGACTCTTTTCCGCTCTGATCGAGGCCAGTTATCCGCGGCAGATAGCGGTGTCATTGCCGCTGGACGCTGCCGCTGCTCGCGTAAGCAAGGCCACGATGGGTCCGCCGGAGCAGGCGGTCGCGCAGATGATTTCGGCTAATTATTTTTCCGAACTCGGCGTTGCTCCTGTCTTGGGGCGACTCTTTCGCCTCGACGAAGGCGCCA
>CAYNPS010000281.1:0-4216 GCA_964399125.1 uncultured Terriglobales bacterium | reverse complement strand
AGCGACCTTTGGGTTATGAGCCCAAAGGGTAATCTATAAGTCCCATTGATTTCATTGCCTCTACCCGCACCTACCTCACGAAAAACCGTCAGAAATCGGTGATTTCTGCACGTTAATGAACGTGAGGTTCGCGTCAGAGATTTACACTTATACCCCGAGTATGACATCCCGACTTGCTTAAGACGTCTGGAAGCAATACTGGACAGTGGCATTGAACGGCGCCAGTTAATGTCGCCACTGACACCTGGCCTATGCTGCAGTGAATGACGTACGGACGACAGCTCACCCGACTTCACCGTGCACTATCATTTTGAGACGCAGGCGATTTTTGAATGACTCTGAAAAAGGCCTCCAGTATCAATAACCCGAATCCTTCCAAGTGATCGTGTCATTTTGAAAGTTCGGGTTCCCGATCCGAATTGTGAGACCATTTGGTAACTTCAGAGAACCCGCTCGGATGACAGTCGGGCAATCAGGAAAAGCCACGGCTCCGATGCTAGGTTCGCTAAGTTTAATTTTTGCCAGAGTAGCGAATACTTTATTCGTGCCAACTCGTGAACCATGAATTTGTTTTAGAAATGAAACGAGTAACCTTCCAGTTGCAGTTGCAGTTCCTGTTTTCCAACTGGACGCCAGTCCCAAGATGACCGCAATATCCATCGTCAAACCCAATACTCCTTCACGTTCCACATATTTCCGGATCACAGATGAAGCGCGAATCCGGTCCGATGCGCAACGTATCTCCTCTGCCATCCAGGCATCAACCTCTTCTTGCGCATTCATACCAATCGTCGAAGCAGCCTTGATAGTCCTTCTCAGGTCCATTCGGAACTGCTCGAAATCCTCGTCGTATCGACGGATCTCCAGAAGAACCTTGGGAGTCAGATTTCGGATTGCCGGTACACGATGACTTCGAGCAGAAGTGTGTGCATTGTCTCCTGCGAAGACCGGTAGGTTCTTCACCAACCATGCATCTGTGTCGTTGGACGGAACATATGAAGCGCCACCGGATCGAGCTACAACGATGTTCTTCAACGTATGATACGCAGCATGTTGGGCTCGGGCCTTCAACGCCGCCTCGGTTACACCCGGCAACTCGACAATTGGGACCATTTGAAAGCCTCTCATGCTGTCCCAAATAGGAAATGGTTCATCGTGCTCAACCGTGCAAGCCGCAATGAAGTGACTGTCTCGAACACACTCCATAGTGGCCTGCGATAAGTCTTCTGCGGCGGCTGCAACGGCGTGCGGTTGCGAAACTGGAATCACCAGTCCTGCATCGATTAACGGGCCGAACTCTCTAAGGCGTAAGAGCCACGTTTTTAAGCGATCCTTAAGTGCGCCGAAATTCCTTGAAACATTTTCCAGCCCGAACAGTTTCCACATTTCAGTTTCCGATTGGTTGACCCGCGTTCCATCCGGGAACACAGTTTCTGGCAGGGCAGGTAGACGATCCGGATCAGGATAGAACCATATGGCAGTTAGGTCCGGAATCAGAACACTGTCTGCGTAAAGCACTTCATTCAACAGGGACAACCTTAGTTGACCAACAGAGGGATTGGCAGCGCACCAGCCGCCCGGATAAATTCTGGATTCCGCTTCGCCATCGGAGAAAGATGGCCGTGAGTCATAGAACCGGTTTACTTCGTCGGCAAATCTGCGCATGCGCGCGTGATCGGCTGAGCCAATTTCCTTCTCGAAGTCCTCGCCCCAGTAATTCTCTGCGACGGTGAGTATTGAAACCATGTCGATCTCCGAAAAACAGATACTATCTCCTTATTGAAACGGGTTTAGCTCTTTGTGGCGTGGTCGATCGCGTCCTGAGCGATTCGTTGCATCCAAGTCTTTACGTCTTCATCCTGGTTCCAGTTGATCCCATGAGACTCCATGTAGGGCCGCAGGACCACTTCCGCATTCTTGCCAAACTTTGCTATCGCGGCCAAAGCGTCCAGCATGTATTTCTCGCGTTTGCTGAGTCCGTCTTGTGACATTAATTCCCCCATTGTCCGACTTCGTTTCGCCTGCACAAGTGATAGTAGGAATTGGAATTATCTGCCAGAGACTCTGCCCGCGTCCAGACCTAACCTCGGCACACGATATTTGCACCTTGACATGCTAACCCTCTTAGCATACGGTGGGTAGCCGTGAAGCAAAGACTCCCATCTGAAGCTCTGGAGTTCTTCCGCAAGGCTGGTGCCAAGGGAGGAAAGAAAGCCCGGCGCAAACAAACGCCGGAACAGAGATCAGCCCAGGCACGCAAGGCTGCTCAGGTGCGCTGGGCGAAGAATGGTAAGACCTAAAACAAGCGGCCCCGCTGAGTGTTACGAGCACTCAGCGGAGCCTAACCGATTACACCTACGAAGGAGGCGTAATGGCTACCAAACACCGTAGCAGCCCATCTATTTTCTCGCAAGGAACCCAATCCATTTCGCGTGTTGCCTTATATGCGCGCGTCTCTACCTCAAACGGCCACCAGGATCCCGAGATGCAGCTCTCTGAGTTGCGGGAGTACGCTGCACGCCGTGGCTGGGAGATCACCGACGAATATTCTGACCATGGCGTTTCCGGCTCGAAAGAATCGCGTCCGGAGCTGAACCGCCTCATGTCCGATGCGCACCGGCGCCGCTTCGATGCTGTGCTCGTCTGGAAGATCGATCGCTTTGGCAGGTCACTTAAGCACCTGGTGAACTCTCTTGCCGATCTAGCCGCCTACGGAATTGCGTTCATCAGCCTTCGCGACAACCTGGACCTTAGCACGCCATCGGGCCGGCTCATGTTTCAGATCATCGGCGCAATGGCAGAGTTTGAGCGTGCGCTAATCCAGGCGCGCGTGCGCGCCGGCCTGCGCAACGCAAGAGTCAAAGGCAAACGGCTTGGACGTCCTCGGCAATCCATCGATTACTCAAAATTAAACCAGCTCCGCAATCAGGGACTCTCTTGGCGTGCCATTGCTGACAAGTTGGGTGTTGGAGTGGGGACGATCTTTCGTGCCGCTCAGAGCTGTTCCCTTATTAATAGCCGAACAAATACCGCGAGCATAGAAAATGGATAGCAACCATCAGCAAGAGGTAAAACAACCTCAGCCCCGGCCCATTGCGGTCACCCTAAGTAAAAGCGCAGCTTGTATAAGGTTGTCCAGTCGTCCGGAACGATCGAGCTCCATTAGCACGCTGAAGGAACAGTCAACACCCACCTCCGCTGCGCGGAGATGAGGTACCCTCGAGACCGTTAGCGTGAAACGAGGTGGGCCACCCGCCACTGAACCGGATCGGGTTCTTCCGAAACAAAGCGGCCAGTGTCCGCGGCTACTTAACTTCAGTAGCCGATACGTCTGACACTGATCCAATTATCAGACGCGCATTCCAAGTTCCCATATTTCCGTATCCACAACCGAACGGACTTTCATTCTTCTTAGTCGCGCATTTTGCGTTTTTGTAATCGAATCTCCCAGCGATCGTAGCGACGACCTTGTAACGCTGGCAGGGGCCGAGGTTACATGTGTGTCCAGGAGCATCAGGAGACCTCGCGCTCACTACCTCCTTAAACTTTTTCAACTCAGCATTTTGAATCAGGCGAATGCTACCAGTACCTTTGCCTACTTCAGGGACATCTTCTGGGTAATCCAACCAGATGCCTTCGTGGCACGACGCGCTCACGTCGGACAAGGTGAAGTTCTCAAAATTCAATGATATTTTGCCACGCAATTTGACCAACTTGCCGCGGAATCTACTCGGGTGCGCTAGTACGTCACAGACTGTAAGCGCAGTCTGCCCCGTTGCAGGTACGGGTTTTTCTTGCGAATGGAGTGTGGTGGATGTCAGTAGACAAAGAATTACGCACAATCCAAACATTCCCTGCCGTATGGCGCTCGTCATTCGCATCCGCATCCTCCTTTGTGAGTGAGCTCGCGTAGCGATTTGGATGTAATTGCTCCCTGGTCGACACCCATTATGTCCTGTTCCCAACCTGGATTCGGTATGCCGGTTATCCGGTCGTAATGATCCGGCAGATAAAACAAATGGCCAGTTTCGTGAGCAATCGTCCAAGGGTCCGCACCGTTCCACCAATAGCCGGTTTTGTGGTCTACAACACGGCTCCTCGTATAGTTTGCGGAGTTCCGAATGTAAACGTCATTTACAGGTCCAATTCGTGGCGTCTTGTGATCCCATGCAGGTATCACCTGAACGTTGAACTTGAGTCTGCATCTTCCGATTGT
>CAYNPS010000280.1:0-4237 GCA_964399125.1 uncultured Terriglobales bacterium | reverse complement strand
AGCACGTCCGGCCATCTCGTTGAATTTGTGGGCACTGTGATCGACGTCACTGAGCGTAAACGAGCAGAGGAGGAACTGCGCAGAAGTGAAATGGAGCTCCGGCAGATGCTGGACCTCGCTCCTCAACTTGTTGCTGTATACGGACCGGGTGGCGAACGTCTTTATGCCAACCGTATTTGGCTCGATTACATCGGCCGTAGTCTTGAAGAGTGGCGGCAAACACCCGGGAAGTTTTTTTCGTCCCCGTCCTTTTATCATCCTGATGACCGAGAACGGGCGGCGCGCATTTATTCCGATAATGTTCTCTCTGGTGGCTCCGCTTTCGAGTTGGAGTTGCGGCGACGCAAACATGATGGCACTTATCGCTGGTTCTTGGTTCGTTACAACCCGCTGCGCGACGAACAGGGACAGGTTACGCGTTGGTATGTTGCCGCGACAGATATTGAAGAGCGTAAGCAGGCCGAAGAGAGACTCCGAGACGAGAATATCGCTCTACGAGAAGAGGTCAGTAAAGCATCAATGTTCGACGAGATCGTTGGCGATTCTCTGGCCTTGCAAACGGTACTGTCTCGGATTTCGAAGGTCGCGCCGGCTGTCTCCACGGTGCTTATCACCGGCGAGACCGGAACGGGCAAGGAACTCATTGCTCGGGCAATTCACCGCCACTCAAAACGGTGTTCGCGTCCGTTTGTCAGTGTGAATTGTGCTGCCATTCCCCGCGATTTGATCGCCTCGGAATTGTTCGGCCATGAAAAGGGTGCATTCACCGGAGCACTACAGCGTCGCCTGGGCAAGTTTGAACTGGCAGAAGGCGGCACCATCTTCCTGGATGAAGTCGGCGAACTTCCACCAGAAACGCAGATCGCGCTGCTGCGAGTTCTGCAGGAGCACGAATTTGAGCGTGTCGGCGGGAGTCAAGCAATTCGAACTGACGTTCGGGTAATTTCTGCCACCAATCGCGACCTGCAGGCTGCGATTGCAGCGGGCGTTTTTCGAAGTGATCTGTTCTATAGACTGAATGTCTTTCCTATCGAAGTTCCTCCTCTGAGGAAACGGAAAGATGACATAACGATGCTTGTGGAGTACTTCATTCACCGATACTCGAGGCAAGCGGGAAAGAAAATAACGAGCATCGACAAGAAGACCTTGGATCTGGTTCAGGCCTATCCTTGGCCAGGTAACATTCGAGAGTTACAGAACGTGATTGAGCGATCAGTCATTCTCTGTGAAAAAGAGATCTTTTCAGTCGACGAGAGTTGGCTCTCGCGGGCCTCGCGTTCGTCCGAGGTTGAGAGCCCGACGCTCTCGAAGAAGCCCACACTCCAGGAAAGAGAGATCATCGAGGCCGCTTTGGCCGAAACCAAGGGACGCGTGTCCGGTTCGGCGGGAGCAGCAGCTAAGCTGGGCATTCCGTCAACCACTCTGGAATCGAAGATCAAGTCCCTCAAGATCAACAAACATCATTTCAAAGCTAGCTGAACTTAGCCGCTTCGCAACCACGGGTGGGCGAGTGTTAGTTCGTAGTCCGGCCTTCATGGAAGACAACGGCCTTTCCGTGCCATTGTCTCTTGACGGGCGTATTCGACGAGGAGTGCGCGACTGTCGGTGGAAACCGTCCGCCGCGACAGCCAGGTTCGAAGAACAACAACGGAAAAGTCTCTTGACGTCGCCTAGGTCCTCGAATTCCTCCGTGGGAAATGAACGAAGCGTCTTGTTGACCCATGCGGAGGGAGGAGGGTTCCGGCCGAGCCCTAATGGAGACGGCGGTGCCCGCGCAGGAAGAGTTGAGAAGTCACACCGGAACCGGCAAGTCTCCACGGCAACTTCGTTCGTGCCGGTATAAGAGCAGCTGTCGTTCCAATCACGGTGCCGGCTCATACGGTATCGCGACGGGCAACGTACACAGTATCTGAGCACGTACGCGAGTACTGCGACGCCAATCTTTTGGCTATTGCTAGTCTACTGGCACCCCTAGTCTCATCAACGACATTGGCGAGCGCTGCTAGTTGCGCAGACTATCTTTCCTCTCAATTGGTTCCGACGCATAGCGGCATGTTTCGCGTTTGGCGGGGCACTTGCAGGTTATTCAGTCGGCGTTAACGACAAGGAAGTAGTCCAATGTTGAGGCGAAGTATGAGTGAATGTGAACACGACCGAGCAGATTTCAATTCTCAGTACGCTACCAGGGCCGACTACTGCCGGATCTTTCAAGAAGACATGAGTTCTTTGTACCTGCTCTCCTTCCTTTTGACGGCGAATCATGCACGAGCCGAGCAATCTTATGTCGAAGGTCTGGAAAACGTGGTCGCAGGAAACCTAGTGTTTAAGGCGTGGGCTCGCTCCTGGAGTAAGCGCCGCGTGATCCAAAGCGCCATTCGACTCGTCTTCTCTGAATGCCTGCAAAACGAAGTTCGAGATCCTTGGGGCGAATCACCACTCAGTTCTGTGATCGATGTCGTAACGCGATTGGCACCGTTGCAGAGATTTGTGTTCGTGATGTCAGTGCTCGAGCGCTATTCCGACCGTGAATGTTCCGTCCTGCTGAACTGCACGGTCCGAGCCGTAGTCAATGCCCGACTGACGGCCTTACGAACGCTAGCAGAGTTTGACCCGGTGTTTACTTCGGAAAGTCGACGAACGTATGGCAGTGCTCAGCGTCTCGTCATGAATGATGCGTTCGATTCAACTGAAAACCTAGCTATTGATGCCAACCTGCAAGCAGTCGTTAGCAGGTTGGCGCATTCTGTACCTCGGGACAGAGAGGGTCAAGCAACAAAGTTGCCGCTAGAAGGAAGGCTCAACGCAGCCGATAACCCACGTTCTGTGAGGGCCTTCGAGTGACCTACACCCGCGAAACTCCAAACGTTCGAGACGCTCACGAGTTCGGTCACTAACCTGCAAATCGATACGGCAGTGAGGCGCGATTGTTGTGAGGCGGAAGTCTAAGGGCGTCCGCATAGTGTGCTTAGGAAGTGGTTATCAAATAATGTCTAATTCAGTTAAGGTCCGACAACAATATATTGGCGAGCATGTAGATGCCTTTGAGGAGCGTTCGCGCGCGGAACTTGCGCTCGAGCTTACCGGAGGCTGGGCGTGGGAGTACGACGTGGCGACACAGAAGCTATATCGATCGCATGATATTTCTAAGCTCCTAGGTAGGCCTGTAGGTTCACTCTCACCGACTCTCGACGCTTATCTCGATCACATCCATCTAGACGATCGCGAGAAAGTGAACGCAGCGTTCCGCGACGCAATCACGAATTACACTGGGTATGATCTTGAATTCCGCGTACTGTGGCCGGATGGCAGTGTTCGCTGGTTTGCTGGACGTGGCCGCACGCTGCTTGATGTAAATGGGAACCCGCGCAAGGTGATCGGTGTGGACATGGACGTCACCGAGCGCAAGTCGCTCCAGCAGTTAGTTGTTGACAGCGACAGATTGATGGCGCTTGGACGCTTGTGTGCGACACTCGCACACGAGCTTAACAATCCGCTCACCGCAGTGCGGAATGCAATCCACCTGCTCGGAGAATTGGGCGGACTGTCCGAGCGTCAGGTACAAATCCTTGAGATCGCAGAAAATGAAATGCGGAGATCGGTTGAGGTCATCCGCAGCACACTCGGCACTCAGCGCGAAACGCCCGCCCCAATCGCAGTCGACCTGCGATTGGTTGGTGACGAGGTGCTCACATTGTTTGGAGAGCGGGTGCGCCGACAGATGATCCGCGTGACAAAGCACTACCGGGAAGTACCGGACTTAATCGTGATGCCAGGTCAGATCCGGCAGGTATTGGTGAATGTGATCGGGAACGCCCTGGACGCGATGCCGGATGGAGGCGTGCTTGCAATCTCTATCGCGCGATCGAAAATGAACAACGGTCATTCCATCCGATTACTGGTGTGCGACTCTGGCCCTGGAATCGACCCGGAAATGAGAGCGCGAGTATTTAACCCCTTCTTTACGACCAAAGGAGACTCAGGATCGGGAATCGGCCTCTGGATTAGCAAACAGATTGTCGAGAAGCACGGCGGAGCAATCCGGTTGCGCTGTTCCCAGCAGAGGGCGCGCAGTGGTACGTGTGTCAGCATCCACTTGCCGGTGGAGAGTGATGCATTCTCAGACGATGGAGTCTGAGATTGGCCCTCTTTACGGAAGGAACTTGGACACTTTGCACTGATGATGTAACCGCATCTAAAACTTGTGCATGGGAGGCTCGGGACAACCAGCCCAGGTCTC
>CAYNPS010000279.1:2818-4240 GCA_964399125.1 uncultured Terriglobales bacterium | reverse complement strand
TTGATTTCCCGCTTTTGATTCAAGAAAGCGCCGATCCCGACACTGATACCGTGCAGAAGGCCATTCACTTGCCGGACCGGCGACAGCACAGAATTCTGCACGGCGCCGGTAGTTTTCTCTACGCGTTCCAGTGTGCGCGTCAATACGTCATCTGCATGAACAACCTTATTCTTAGCGCGGAGAGCCAGCTCGACCGCCGTATCTCCCAGCGTTCCCGCGTGCTTTTTCAGAGCAGCAGAGGTCTCGGTGAGGTTGGCGGTGATTTCCTTCACTTTCGGAGTGGCATCCGCGAGGACATCGCGCGCGTTCTCCATGATGGGGATTGAGCGCCGCTGAAAATCGAGGGCAATACCCTCTACCTGTGAGGTGGTGCGCCTGACGGTCAGGTAAAGTCCAAGCAGGATCAGCATCTGCAGCACGACAGCCACCGATGTGATTGCAATGAAGAGGGTTAAGAGATTGGGGTTCATGGGTAGGCTCTCGGTCCACCGATCACGGGAGCAGTGGACCGAGTAGCGTTCGTTAACTCTTGGGCTCGACTGCGTCGCGATAGGCTTGACGGCCTGCTTCCACCGCAGAGCTGATCTGGTCGCGGGAGCGGCTGACCGTGTCCTTGCCCTTTTTTACCCACTGATCAACTTGTCCTTTGAACTCCTGGCTGCGGTTGGCAATGTAATCGCGCCCTTCATTAGCGCTTTGCAAGATGGTGTCGCGGGTTTCTTTCCCCGACTTCGGGGCATACAGCACCCCTACCAAAGCGCCCAGACCGAGTCCTGCAAGAAACCATCCAATGCTGCTGCTGTCGTTATCTGCCATGACTGCCTCCCTGCGAATTGCGAAGCGAAAGCGATGTTAGCACAAAGAAGCTTCTAAGCTCCTGAGCTGCTGAGCTCCTAAGCCGTACTTTGGCTTTCGACCTTTGGTCATGATTGTAAAAGAAAAGACTGCAAGAGCTGAACAGGTTAGAAGCGCAGCAGCTCAGGAGCTTAGAAGCTGAAAGAACCTGATGATGGATTCAATTCCACGGTAGAAGTTCGGAATATGGAACTTTTCGTTGGGCGCATGCAGGTTATCATCCGGCAGACCGAACCCCATCATCACGCTCGGAATCCCAAGATGCTTCTCGAAGTCGGCTACTACCGGGATCGAACCGCCGCTGCGGATAAACACTGTATCCTTTCCGAAAACCTCTTTCATCGCCTGCTTTGACGCTTGAACGAAACTATTATCGGTGCGAATCAGCATTGGATCAGCCCCACTGAGCTGACGAATGCTGATCTGAATCCCGCGAGGAGTGATGGACTTCACGTAATCTGAATAAAGCTTAAAGATTTCGTCCGGTCGCTGATTCGGTACCAGCCGCATGGAGATTTTTGCGGAGGCTCGCGCAGGAATCACCGTCTTTGCACCCGCGCCCACGAA
>CAYNPS010000279.1:0-2718 GCA_964399125.1 uncultured Terriglobales bacterium | reverse complement strand
TGCGCAAGAGCGACGAATGGATTGGGAGCCGCTCCTCCATACATGCCCGAATGCAGATCGACTTTAGCGCCACGCGCCTCGACCTCGGTATACACCAATCCACGCAAACCGACGCAGAGCGTAGGAAGGTCCGGCGCATACATTTCCGTGTCGGAGACCAGCGCAAAGTCACTTTTGAGTTTTTGCGGATTCTCGGCCACGAATTTGGCGATCGACTCGCCTCCAACCTCTTCCTCGCCTTCGAGCAGGAGCTTTACATTGACCGGCAGTCGGCCGCCACCACTCTTCATAAGGGACTCAAGAGCCTTCAGATGCATGAACATCTGTCCCTTGTCGTCCACAGCGCCCCGCGCATAGAGGTTCTGATTGCGCTCCGTGGGCTCAAACGGCGGAGTAGTCCACTCGTTCAGTGGATCGGGAGGTTGGACATCGTAGTGGCCGTAGCAAAGAGCAGTTGGCTTGGCGGAAGCGTGCAGCCAATCCGCATAGACCAAAGGATGCCCTGCGGTCCTGATGACCTCAACGTTCTCCAGTCCGATAGAGCGCATTTGTGCTGCGAGAAATTCCGCGGCGCGCTCAATATCAGTCTTGTGCTGAGGTAGAGTGCTGACGCTTGGAATACGTAGCAAGTCTTTGAGTTCGGCGAGGAACCGCGGCTGGTTCTGACGAGCGTAATCCAACGCTGGCGAGGACATCAGGTCTAGCCTCTCTCAAAAAACCTCAGAATAATGCGGAGGTGAAACGATTAAGTATAACAGCATCGGAAAAAGAACCGGTGGGATCGCATCACGAGATGCGAAGACCGCAGATTCCAAATCCGCGCGGGCGCATTATCGAGATCGTTATAAACGTTTTAATAGAGCCTTCGCTCGTTCCAGTTCAGGAAAGAGCTTCTCCTCTTCCTGGAATGCTCTGGGATGAATACAGCGACGGCTCCCATTCAATTTCACCGGATGTTTCAGGTGGAGCATCTCGTGATAGACGAGATATTCAACGGCGTAGCGCGGCATGTCTGGACGGTCGAAAACCCGGCTGATGACGATGGTGTTGTGCGCCGGATCGTAATGTCCGAGACTCTGGCGCGACGAATAGCGACTCCATGTCATCAATGGACGTGCCAGCAGGCCGTGAAAAAAACGCTGATTGAGATCTTCAAAGATTGTTTCCAGATTGTAGTAGCGGCCTTGAGACGTCAGCAGCAGTTTTCGCCCGCGCTCCTGGCGGAGGAGATGGGCCTTGCGCGAAACGTCCCTGCGGCCGAGGTAACGGCGATATCGAGTCGCGTGGCGTACCTCAATTTCTTTCCGATAGAGCTTCGCCAGCAAGATATGGGCAATGGCGTGTAGTACATCTGCCGGAGCACCCGACAATAAATCGGAGATGCGCACCAGAACTTTGCCCTGACGAAGGCGAATCGTGTTGTTGATGTTCGAAAAAGGGAAAAATTCTACGTAGAATTCAGGAAACGGCGCTCGCGGTCGCAATTCGCGGTAAGCCTGAGAGAAAATTTCCTTAAGCTTCGGGATCACCTATCTCGAATTTAGCATGATGCGGCAAGAGCAATAACGGAGATAAGGCCGCCGATTCATTTCTTCTTCTTAGAAAATTTCACATTCTGCTCTTCGAGGAGCTTGCGCGTCGTGGTGGCGCTCTGGTCCACAGATTCGACGGCGTCGTCGAGCGCGAATTTGTAGTCGGAAGCCTCGTCGGCGTTCTTAGGATCTTCCTCTGCCGTTTTCATTGCGCGCAGCTTCGCCTGAAACTCGCTGTCCATTTGCACAACTTCTTTGAGCGGCTTGCGAAGATCAGCGCTGCGCTGGTTATAGTCGTCGACGTTGTTGTCGATCTCATCCACCAAGGTCGTAATGTCCTCAAGCAGATCATGGATGCGCTTCCCGCGATCTTTCGCCATCTTTGGGTCGGAGCGAAGCTGATCGATAGCCAGCATGCGAGCTTTCGTGAACTCCACCATCAGCTTGAGCCGCTTCTCGGGCTCGATCGCTGTTTCGCGCAGTTGATCAACCTCTTTCTCAGTGAGAGGATCGCGATCATGAACCTGTGGAAACATGGGCGGGCATAGCACTAGTGTGATCACGACATAAGCAATGGATCGAATGCTCATCGCTGGACCTCAGTTCCTGAAGACCTGATTGAGAATTTCGTCGTCGGCGGCGTCAATCCTTTTTACAACATCGTTTATCGCTTGCCGGTTCTCGACAGTAAGCGCTTGTCCGATATCGGCAAGCCGGCGCGCGGATTTGTGCAAAGTCAGCTCCGCCTGTTTCAGTTTGTGATGACTCTTTTTCGCGGCATCGAGAGCTTTATCGGCATATGTACCAATGTCATTCAACGTTTGCTGCGCAGGCTGAAGCTCTCCGGCATTGATCCGATAATTGAATTGCTCAACGAGGTCGCGCACCAGGTCCGCCGAATCGATGCAAATATCACGCTCTGAATCGTGGTCGATCTTGTGCTTGAGTTGCTCGATGCGAGTGGCTTCTTGCTGCTCGGGATTTGCGTTCGGTTTATCCGCCGCAAATGCAGCAAAAGAGAGACATACTGCGGCAATTAGCAAAAGAGATTTCATTTTAACTTTTCGATGGCGATCAGGCGATGCCGGGCCTTCCATTCCTCATCAGGATATTTGCCGTTTGCCGCCGCCAGAAATTGCCTGTAATTCTGCGTTGCTTCCGGATAGCGCCGCAAATGGTCCAGCGC
>CAYNPS010000278.1:0-4251 GCA_964399125.1 uncultured Terriglobales bacterium | reverse complement strand
TTGACGTGGCGCGTGCGCCCTCGCCCGCGTTCTTGAACTGTCATCACGCGCACCCAGGTTGCGAGGGACCTGTGGGTGCTCGATCCAAGCCTTTTTTCGGCTTGGGTGGATGTTTTCGGTTGTCATCACGAGCGCAGCGAGGGATCTGCATTTGCTTGTGTGGGACAGGCGATCTAGCCTGTCCGCCACGCCTTACTTCACGCCTTTACTCGCATCCCACGAGCCTTGTTCCTTGCGGACATAAACGATCTCGCCGACGTGGTACGCATTGTGTGCCCCGATGTGCGCAATCGTCGACGCATTTTTCTTCAGCTTCTCCTCGTCCGCTGATTGCACCGCCTTCTCCCATTCCGTGAGCACGTCGTCCAATTCTTTCACCGTTGCCGCCCACTGCTTCGGATCGAAATCAGTGAAGGTCGCGTCGTTGTTGCCGTCGAATTTTCCGGGATTCTCTCCCTTGAATTCCGCCAACGCCCTTCGATCCCAGTACAGCAGGTGATACGTCAGTTGTCCGATCGAATGGTTGCCCTTCGCGTCCGCCCACTTGGCTTGCTCTGCCGTCACTCCTTCGACAGCGACATTCACGGGCACATACCAGTCTTTTTTGTTGTGCGTGGTCTGCAGTTGTTCCAGCAAAACCGACCGTAAGTCCGTCGGATGCGATTGCGATTCCTGCGCATACGTACTGACTGCCATCGACAACAAAAACAACATTGCGATTGTTTTCATAATCTACTTGGACGCCGCGCCGACACCTTGGTCATTCCTGTTGTGGTCATTCCTGTACTCCGCCACGAAACGTCCTCACCTCGAAGTCATGGTGAGCGCAGCGAATCCATCGATGCATTTCGGGGTGCGTGTGGGCGCAGCGAAACTGACACTGGAACTCGCCAAATGCGTCCCCCGCCCAAAGTCATGGTCGCCTAAAGTCATTGTGAGCGTAGCGAATCCATCTATGTATTTCGTCTGTTAGAGCGCCGCTCCCGCCCGCTATTTACCGATTGATCACTCCCACCCCTCCCTCGCTTGTTGCAAATGCAGGTACTTACGAGGTAGTGCGTCTGTACATCCGGCATAACAAAGGAGTTAAGCCTCTTCTCCGGCAAAACAAAGGACTTAGGTCGTCCGAAGGCCGACAGTTGTCAGTTATCAGTCGTCACAAAAACAGAAGCCGACGCGTGGGCGCCGGCTCCTGATGTTCGCTGTTACTGAATGACTGACGAACTGAAAGACTGCAAAACTTCTCCACATCCAGCATAGCAGCTTTAGACAGGAAACCTACCACGCCGAAGTCTCGTGCTGCGAGTCACTTGCGTGACAATGGGGCTTGACAAGATTCGTGAGCGACAACGACGTGTGACATTGCGAACAGAGGGATGTGACGACTTGCTAGCCGCTGAGCCAAAACCCGGGAGAACCGGCTCGGACCAAGTTCGTCCGCAGTTGACATTTTTGGCCGTGCAGGCCCGTCGTTCTGGATTACAATCGCTTCCTTACTCCGCAATCTTAGATCAAAGCACGTGACTGAGAAGCCGCTGGTCTCTTCATGGACGACAAGAATCCTTTCGCCAACAAGATTGAAAACATGATTGCAGCCTTCCAGGAAGAACAGAGGAGGGCTCAAGAGGAAAGAAAAGAGGCCGAACGACAAGCACGCGAGGAGCGAAAAGACGCTAAGAGGCAGTTAAGGGATTCTGTCGCTCTAATCATCGCCGTCGTGGCTGCGTTTTTTACCGGATGGCAGGGATGGGAAGCTCACCTTGCAAGGCGGGACGCTAAAGATGCTGCTGCAATTGCTAGAGAAGATAGTGTAACTGCCGCCAGTCAGGCTCGAGAGAACTTCGACAAACAATCGGCAATCCAGTTGGAACAAAGCAGAAACTCGGCACGGCAAGCAGAACGCAGCGCAAATGCTGCCGAACAGAGTAATCGTCTAGCACGCGAAGCACTCCACATCACTGAAGCCGCAGTCCTTGACGCAACCGCCGCACTGGCAAAACCCTTTGGCGCCAACGAACCAATTGCGGTGACGATAACAATTAGGAATGCCGGTAAGACGACAGCGTTTGACATGGTCGGAGTGAGTCGACTGGTCGCTGGAGACTTAGATGAGAGTCGGGCATACGATGTGGCGCAGAAGTCACAGCTGTCTACTGCAGCCAGCCACGCGTACCTGTCTTCAGGAGCGACAGTACAGCAAACACTGAGGACGGCCAACTCGCTTCAGCAAGCAGAAGTTGAGCAGCTCAAGGCTGGAAAACTACAACTCTTTGTATTCAATGAGAGCCAATATGTCGACGTTTTCCATCAGATACACAAACTCAATTACTGCGCCTTCTACGACACGCGTTCGGATAGCATGAGCATTTGCGCCGGACATAACCATGCGGAGTGAACAACGAGGATGGTGGTGACCTCTTCGGTTTAGGAGCACATATGAGCGGCATTAACTCTCTTCCTTCCGTGGGTCGAATACAGGGCGTCGCTTTCCATCGAGATACAACCGAGTATTCTTCTGGGATTCAGATTCAATATACCGACCATAACGGAACAATGTATGAGCTTTGGTGCCCTCTGCTCGATGCAATGTACCTTCGAAATCTTCTGAATTGCGTTGAGGATGACGCTGGCTTTGGACAATTCCACAAGCCTCGCACGTAGATGATTCGTGAATGCGGCGCATCTTTTCATGATACTTTTTTTGGGATATCTGAACCATCCTCTCGAGATCCGCCGTCCTGAGAAGTCCGTATTTTTGCTGGGGTCTTTCCCGTGAAGTTAACCTCTTCAGAATGTCTGGCATCTCTGACTCCCTCCCTAATCTGACATTGCAGTGCTTATAAAAGCAGTATGTTAGGAGGTCAGCTGCCTGTAACCCGGGGACGTCTTTGCTAAGTGGGAAGGCAATGTTTCCGAGTTGATCCCTCTCGGGCAGTTCTTTCAGTTCTTTCATCTCGTTGTACATCTGCTGAGCGTGTCCAGCGAAATTCTTGTCTAGGCCAAAGAAGTATTGGATAGTGTTCGGCTCCATAAACTTCGCGGGTTCAAGAATGCAGATTTGGAATGGAACGTAGTATGGTTTACTGGGAGACCCATTCGTCTTAAACTTGCGGCCATTCCAAACTGCCCCAGTTAGCCACCTCCGTGGTTCTATCGGAAACCTCTTCCATTCGTTCACCACAATCCCACTCCCGACAGGGTGAATCTGCGCGCCCTCAATCGATAGCAATAGACGTTCCAAAAAGACATCGGCTCTCTCGTCTTTCCAATTCGCATACGGACCGACTCTGTTATGCGCCTTATCTTTCGCCCAGAACTGCACCGAGTGGAAGTGCGGAACTCCAAAATCGACTAAGACCTTATTCCATACGTAATCGAATGCGTTCCACGCATCTTCAAAACCGTAGTAGCCCGCAACCACGCAGATTTTGGCATTTTCGTGAATACCGCTTTCATCGATATAGGCACTTACCATTGAGCACACGTCCTCCCGGTTGGTGGCGGTTAGAGCACATGGGCTTAGCTCGCCTTTCGACCTTCAACCGTCTCATCTTACTTTGGACATGGTGCACCTCCTTCAACCTTCTTTTGGGCTAACCCGGGCGTCACTGCATGTCTGTGCTAGATTCCACGCCGAATATCTAAACGAGACCATAGGCCCTCGACTCCTGAGCGAAGCGAAGGATCTGTCATACCGAACGAAGTGAGGTATCCCTACTCGGACCACAGAATTTCTGGTCGGTTCCTCAGCACACTTTGTGGAAACAATAGGGTTCCCTCGCTTCGCTCGGGATGACAGGTGAAGGTTCGTGGTGGAATTCGACCACATTGTCGGATGCGCACTCTAGTGCCCAATCCCACTACTGCGCTTACCGGTCACCTTTTCAATCGCGACCCGATACACGATGATCTTGCCGATATCAGGGTATTCGGGGCTGAGCTCTGCAGAAACCTGCTGCGGCACATACTTTTCGCGAAGTCGATCGAAGAACCAGTTCTTGACGGCATCATCATTGCGAATGATCGTGATTTCGCCGAACAGGACAACGCTGCTGTAGAGCTGCGATCCGTCACAGAGATACTCGCCGGCTGTCTCCATACCGCCGATCTCACCCACGGTGATGCACACGCGCGGGTTGTGCTCGAGGTTGGTCAGGAAGTGCCCCTGATGCGCGCCGGTGTGAACCCAAAAATTCTCGTCGCCAAGATAGATATAGGTCAGCGGGATCACATAGGGCCAGCCGTTCGCGT
>CAYNPS010000277.1:0-4256 GCA_964399125.1 uncultured Terriglobales bacterium | reverse complement strand
TGATCTTTCCCGGCAGCGTCGATGTTCTGTACGGCGCAAAATGGTTCGATCCGATCTCGTTTATCGGTCTTGCCAGCCTGCTTACCATGATCGCCCTGCTCGCGTGCTATCTGCCCGCACGACGCGCCACGTGTGTGGAACCGATGATAGCGCTGCGACACGAATAGAGGTTGCTATGCAATGGTCCGATGCTCTCCTTCGTCTACGCGCTCTGCTCTTTCGTCGTCAGATGGATGAGGAACTCAGCGAAGAACTGCAATTCCATCTCGAGATGCAGGCACGCAAGAACGAAGCGCGACATCTCGATCCGGAGGAGGCAAGGCGTCAGGCGATATTAAACTTCGGCAGCCGTGAGCGTGCTGCAGAAGAGTGTCGCGAGGCGCGTGGAATAAATTTCATTGAGACGCTCTGGGCCGACATTCGTTATGGATTTCGCGGAATGCGGCGCAGCCCAATGTTTGCTGCGAGTGTCATCGCGATCATTGCTGTCGGACTCGGCCTGAACACCGCCATCTTCACGATCTTTGACGCCTACGTGCTGCGTCCTCTCCCAATTCGGGACCCGAATAGCCTTTATCGCCTGCACTGGACCGATCGCAGAGGTTCTGAGCATCTTTTCACCTGGAATCAATTTGCAGAACTACGCGACGACACCAGCAAACGCTCGTTCAACGACTTGGCAGCGATGCGCCTGCTGCTGGCCCGCCCGATGCTGGGCGGCTTTGTCAGTTGCAACTTCTTCGACGTTCTCGGTGTCGGCGTCGCTCGTGGCCGGACTCTAGGTCCGGCGGACTGCGCGGCTCCGGGCAGTTCTCCTGTTCTTGTCCTCAGTTATCAGGCCTGGCAGCATCAATTCGGCGGAGATCCCGACATCGTGGGCAGGAAGATTTCTTTGCGGGGTTATCCGATGGAGGTTGTCGGAGTCACGGCAGCTGGCTTCACCGGAGTCGAAAAGCTTCCATTCGACTTCTGGACTCCGATCACGATGACGAATCAATTGCAGGACGGCCCGAATATGACCGCGGATCGGACTCAGACCATCTCGATCGTCGGCAGGATCGATCCGGGGGCCGATGAGGCTACGGCAGAGGCAAGCCTGACACCGGCACTTCAGAGAATGACTGCCGATCTGCCAGACAAAGATCGCGCGGCGTCTGCAGCGCTTGAGCAGGCGGGAACCACCACGACGCTCTCGCCAGAGGTGATTGCGATATTTTCTCCCGTTCTGATTGCATTTGCCCTGGTTCTATTCATTGCTTGCGCCAACGTAGCAAATCTGATGCTGGCTCGCGCCATGGCGCGCCAGCGAGAGATCGGCACGCGGCTCTCGCTGGGAGCGAGCCGCTCGCGGCTGATTCGTCAGCTCCTCACTGAGAGTATTGTGCTGGCGGTCCCCGCTTCCATTGTGGGATTCTTTATCGCGCAGTTCGCGATCGAATACGGGCAGCGGCTGCTCTTTGCCACACTTCCGCCGGACTTCGCGCAATACGTGCGGCTCTTGCCACTCCATGCTGATGTCCGTGTGTTCGCCTTCATGGTCTCTGCCGGGTTCGCTGCAGCCGTCTTGTTTGGGCTTGCGCCGGCAGTTCAGGTCACGCGGACCAATGTTCTGCAGGCATGCAAAGGTGAGTTCACTACCGATCATCGTCCGGCCAGGCTACGCAATATTCTGGTCGTAGTTCAGGTTACGGCATGCGTCGTGCTGCTAAGTTGCTCGATGATGCTGCTGCGCTCCAGCCGTGAGATGTCGCAGGTGGAGCCCGGGCTGAATCCCCACGGAGTATTGTCGATTCTCTTCTCGGACAAACACATTTCAGAATTGCTGCCGTATTTGCGGACAAGTGCGCTGGTTGAGTCGACTGCCGCTGCACAATCGGCTCCTCTCAATGGTGCTCCTCATAACGTGATCACTGCTTTATTATCCGATGGCAAGTCACAAGCTGCCCGCTGCAATCTGATCTCTCCTAACTTCTTTTCCGTTCTTGACATTCCCATTTTGGAAGGAAGGACATTCACCCTCGAGGAGGCAAATGGCCGCTTGCCGGTCGTTGTCGTGAGCAACGCCAGCGCGAAAAGGCTTTGGCCGAATGAAGACCCAATCGGCCAGAGCATCCACATCGTCCTACAGCCGGGCGACGACACTATGCGCCGCTACGACAAAGCACGGGTCATCGGCGTGGCGGGTGACGTCATGGTTGGGCCAATCGAAGACGGAAAACAAATGACACTGTTCTACTTCCCGGTTTCGGACGCTTCCGTTCTTCCTGGCCTGGAGACTGCCGCCGGATCGAATAAGTACATCCTGGCGAGGGTTCGCGGAGACGATCAGCGGGCTCTGGAAATGCTCGATTCCGACCTTGCCAGAACTATTCCGGGAGCTGTGATCCAGATGCACAGGCTCCAGGACATGTGGGCAGGCCCGGTGTATCCATTTCGCGCCGCAGGCTGGGTTGCTGGACTGCTCGCGGGATTAGCGCTGTGGCTCTCTATTTCGGGAGTTTACGGAGTGCTTTCTTATCTGGTCGCGCAGCGCAGCAAGGAAATTGGTATCCGCCTCGCGCTCGGCGCCAGCACGGCTTCGGTTGCATCGCTGGTACTGAAGCAGAGCGCTAAGTTGGCCGTTTTCGGTACCGGCACCGGAACCGCAATCGCAATCCTGTTCTCTCGTTTTCTTGCATCCCAAATGAAGATTCACCCGATCAAGGGTTTCGACGGTCCAGCGCTTTTATTGGCGATTTCTGTAGTTCTTGTCGCAGCAGTATTGGCCGCATGCGTGCCAATGCACCGTGCTGTCTGTGTGAATCCAGTTGAGATTCTTCGCTATGAATGAGGCAAGGAGGCCGGGGTCACATTGATGTGCTATTCATGAGCAAGCGAAAACCCGCGCGAGGGCGCGCGTCGGTCCACCGTGTCCACTGGTATCCAGGTGTCCATTCTGTCCACGTGGTTTGCTTGGGAAAGAGGGCCACTCACTTCAAATGCAGCACGAAATCCTTGCGCTCGTCGTTATCGACGTGGATGGTGAGTTCGGGTTTGGGTTGGCCTTTGAGAGTTTTTACGTCGGCAGTGATTATGTAATCGGCCTTACCAGCTGGTACGCGCTGCGCGAACTCGCCCTGGTGATCGGACATTAATTCCCATTTTGGTCTTTTCTGATCGGCGCGGCGGATTTTGATGTGGACGCCGTACTCGGGGCGCTGGTCGGGACCATAGACGGTGCCGAAGAGCAGCGCGTAGGGATCGCGGGCGTGCTGCTTGGAGTCGGCACGCGCGCACACGGCTACGTTCGCGATTGCGAGAAAGAATGCCAGGGAACGGATTATGGGGCGGCGATCAGTAATCACCGTCTTCGTCTTCCTCTTCTTCGTCGGCGTCTTCGTCGTCTTCTTCTTCGTCTTCGACCTTGTTCAGTTCGAGCGGGTTGGTGGTGATGACTTCAAAATCGCTGCCACACTCCGAACACGAGACTACGTCGCCTTCTTCGACGTCATCTTCTTCGATGTCCAGGTCGGTATCGCATTCAGGACAGAGAACCATTTTCTATTTGCCTCCGGGAATCACTCCCAAATTATCCCGCCTTGCTGAGGGCCGGGTGGTGATTGTCGCTGTCGTAGTTTTAGAATCTATGGGTTTTCGCAGTCAAGTCAACGCATCTGTCGCAAGGAGCCTGCACTCAAAGTGCTTATAACATCCCGTTCTGTCGCGCTCGCCACCTCTCTGATGTTTTGCTCGATCACCGGCGTTGCTCAGGAAAATCCACAGCGCACGCCAGCGCCGAAGCCGGTGGCAGTCGTTGAAGTAAGCCCACAGCCTACGAAACTTGATGAGCAGATCGTCGCTGCGCTCAAGCAGATTTCTCAGCAGAATATTCGGGCTATCGACGAAAAGCTGGTCTCGTTCAAGAACCGCAGCACGCTCTCGTCGAACGATCAGGAGATGATCTCGCAAGGTCTCGGCGTGACGGCAGCCGCCAAGTGGATTCAGGAAGAATTCGAGAGGTATTCGAGAGACTGTGGCGGATGTCTGGAAGTGAAGACCGATTCCTTCACCGATCCGGTTGCTCCGCGCGTGCCCACGCCGACTCCGCTCACAAACGTTTACGCGATTCTGCGCGGCACCGATGCCGAGAACGCCAAGCGCATTTACCTTGTCACCGGACACTACGATTCGCGCAACTCCGACACGCTCAACACTAAAGATCCTGCGCCGGGGGCAAACGACGATGCCACTGGCACGGCGGTGAGTCTGGAATGCGC
>CAYNPS010000276.1:0-4287 GCA_964399125.1 uncultured Terriglobales bacterium | reverse complement strand
TCGATCATGGCAAGTGCGCGTCCCGGCACGCCGGGAAGGTCGTCGGTTCGATCCCGACCAGGTCCACCATTAACTCAAGTTTCGATCATGGCAAGTGCGCGTCCCGGCGCACCGGGAAGGTCGTCGGTTCGATCCCGATCAGGTCCACCAAAATCTCATTAGTGACTCCTTCCTCATGAGTGGCGTACGCATTGACAAATGGCTCTGGGCGGCGCGTTTTTTCAAAAGCCGCGCTTTAGCTGCGAAGGCGTGCGAGCTGGGACGAGTGGAATCACATCGGCAACCGGTGAAACCCGCTCGTGAAGTGCACGTCGGCGACCTTTTTGTGGTCAAAACTGAAGGCGGAGAGTTTGAGATTAAAGTGCTCGCGTTGAGTGATATCCGCGGTCCAGCTTCTGTTGCACACACACTCTATGCGGAAACCGACGCGAGTCGTGATGCCCGCTTAAAGGCTGCAGAAGAACGTCGACTGCTGAAAACCTTTACTCCTGCTCCAGTCGGAAGGCCGTCCAAACGTGACCGACGCCGAATTATTCAGTTCCGCAGTGGTATGTAACTCAGCTGCGGTTGGCACGACTTCGGGGAGCTGCCTGTGGTGAGTGAAACTGGCTCCGGAGTATGCTAAAAGCTGAATGAAGCTTCTCGTCAGCTTGCTGTTGATCGCAGTCATCGCTCCGTTATCCCAGGCTCAAACTCCGCTGTCTCCACCTCCGGCAAACAACGTTCCGGCTGCGCAGGCTCTTCCCGATCCGGGAACTTTGCTGAGCCGAATTCAGCAAGAGACGCTTGGCTTGAACGCCGATCTAGGCAAGTTGCGTATAGATAGATGGAAAGCGGACTCTTCCACCAAATCACAGGCGACAGACAACGTGGAGTCGATTCAGCGGAATATCACGAACGCGCTCCCGGGCCTGATCTCTGGGGTGCGCTCTGCTCCGCAAAGCCTGGCCGCGAACTTCAAGCTCTACCGGAACATTAGTGCTCTTTACGACGTGCTAGCCAACTTGGCCGAGTCCGCCGGAGCATTTGGCAAACGGGAAGAATACGAGTTGGTTGCGCCACACGTTGCAGCGATCGACGATGACCGCCGTGCTTACGGCGATCTCCTGGCGCAGATGACTGCTTCGGCCGATTCCCGCATCGCTGCTTACCAGCAAGCCGCAGCCCAAGCTGCTGCCGCCGCGCAGCCTCCAAAGAAGATTATTGTGGACGACACCGAGCCTGCGCCTCCGACGAAGAAGAAAAGCCGGAAGAAGTCGACACCCACCTCTTCCAACAGGAAATCTGCGGGTTCCAGCGCCAAACCAGCATCTTCCTCCTCGACCTCCGGATCCTCAAGCCCTGCGGCGCCGCCTAAATGAGTACGAAAATAAAACGAAAGTAAGCTTGCAACCGCCGTTCTAATCTTGTTCTCTTAAGAACAGAGTTCGCGAAGTTAGCGCTTCTGGGGGTTCATCGGTTACCTGCAACCTGGCAGGCGGGAACCTTCCAGAGTACGTCGGAGTCTATCTCGTAAGGCTGTTGCATCGCCATTTACGAGGAGACCTGCTAACTTATGCCTAACGCCGTGCGAATGGCGGGAGTTACTACGTTGGCAAACCTGGCAAGCGCGATATCAGCCCGAGCCGAAGAAGCTTCCATCGTGGCGGAACTGAAGGCCGGCTCGGAGAATGCTTATGAATGGCTGATCGCGCACTATCATCAGCCCGTTTATGGGCTGGTGTATCGCATCCTGAACGATTCTGCCGACGCTGCCGACACCACTCAGGAGGTCTTCCTCAAGGTCTTCCGCGGCATCAAGCGGTTCAACGGCCAAGCCAGCCTGAAGACCTGGATCTATCGGATTGCGCTGCACGAGGCCTCGAACCAGCGCAGGTGGTGGTTCCGTCACAAGCGCCGCGAGACCTCAATGGAAGGCACACCGGGCGAAGACGAAGGCCAGAGTTTTGGATTGAAAGAGACTCTCGTTGACGAGCACGAATCACCGTTTGAGTGCGCTGCACACGAAGAGATTCGCAGCAAAGTCGAAGAAGAACTGGCGCAGGTTCCCGAGCCGTTCCGCACGACTTTAGTTCTGCGCGATATCGAGGGACTTTCGTACGAAGAAATCGCTGAAATTCTGCAAGTCTCACTCGGGACTGTGAAATCGCGGCTCATGCGCGGACGCTTCGCCCTGAAGAAGCGTCTTGAAGCCTACGCTCGACAAATCGGTCGTGACATTGGGTTGAAAGTTTCGCCGGATTTGGCGTCGTTGGAGGTGGTGAACAAGTGATGGACTGCAAACAAGCCAAGTCGATGTTTTCAACATATCTTGACGGGGCCGTGAGCGGTCATGATATGCGTGCTATCTCGCAGCACATGTACAAGTGCGGAGATTGTCATGCGAGCTATATCTCTCTTCAGCGCACGCAGGCGCTGCTTTCCTCACTCGGAACTCGCAAGGCGCCTAGCGATCTGCCTCTGCGCCTGAAGGTCGCCATTCAGCAGGAGCGCTCGCGTAGCGTAGCGCGTACTTGGCAGAACATCGGTCTACGTATCGAGCACGCGCTCAACAGCTTCATGCTGCCTGCAACTGCCGGACTGGTAACAGCGGTCATCATGTTCGGTGTGCTCATCGGGTGCTTCGCTCTTCCCGAAGTGGCCAACGACGTCCCCACGTCACTGTACACGCCGCCTAGGCTGTCGGCCGGCCCGTACGAGATCCAAGGCATCGATGGCCCGGTGCTGATCGAAGCCAGCGTGGATTCGATGGGACGCGTTCAGGATTACCGCATTCTCTCTGGACATGACTCAGACACGCTGCGCGTGAAGATCGATAACGCCCTGATCTTCACCACCTTTGAACCAGCCCGCGCATTCGGAGCGCCCGCGAGCGGCCATGTGGTTCTGGCGTTTTCGACAGTAAACGTGCGCGGTTAGACCTATCCAGAGAACGCGAAGGCCAGCGGAAAGGCTCGTTCTCTGCGTTATTCTGGCGTCTCTCCAGAGCCGGTCCCAAGTCTCTCACACACGACTGGCCGTGCCCTTTCGGCACTTCTGAGCATCTAAAGATGTAGCAGAATGGCAGCAAAACTTGGCTTCGGAGAGTCTTAGCTGGAATTGACATTCTATTTATTGACTTCGCAGCAAACCGCGGTTACTCTACGCGCGATGGATGTGCTCCACGCTCGTGGACGACATTCCGAAGCTATTCCACCCGACTCATCAGCCCACAACTATGATCGCGATACTGGAGAACGCGTGGCGTTGTCCATCTGCTCGCATTTACCCCGGAGGATATACCCCGATCATCAATGAATAAGCAGCTTGAGATCACTCCAAGTCTGGAGGCCCTGTTCGGTACCAGGGATGAAAACCTTCACCTGCTGGAAGGTGGATTGAATGTCTCGATCGACCTTCGCTCCGACCACGTAAATATTGAAGGCGCCGCCCGCGATGTAGGACGCGCCGAGCAAGTGTTCGCCGACTACGAGCACCTGCGCAAATCGGGCTACACGTTTTACAACGGCGACCTCGGCTCGATGCTCAGGATCGTGATTTCCGATCCGTCGGCGACGTTGCGCAGCCTCGCCGAAGCTGGACGGCAGCGTTCATTCGGCAAGCGCGTCGTTCAGCCCAAGAGCTTGAATCAGCGCCGTTACCTTGAAGCCATTGAGAAGAACGATATGGTCTTCGGAATCGGGCCGGCCGGAACGGGTAAAACGTATCTCGCGGTCGCGATGGCTGTTTCTGCTTTGGTAAACAAGCAGGTGAATCGCATCATCCTGGCGCGTCCGGCGGTAGAAGCGGGCGAGCGTTTGGGATTCCTGCCCGGCACGCTGCAGGAGAAGGTTGATCCATATCTGCGTCCGTTGTATGACGCTCTTTACGACCTGCTCGATCAGGAGAAGGTGGATCGTTATCTCGAGCGCAACATAATCGAAATCGCTCCGATAGCTTTCATGCGCGGACGCACATTGAACGATAGCTTCATTATCCTGGACGAGGCGCAGAACACTACCTCCGAGCAGATGAAGATGTTCGTGACGCGTCTGGGCTTCAACGCAAAGGCTGTGATCACCGGTGACATCACGCAAATCGACTTGCCGAACGCCCGCCGTAGTGGGCTAATCGAAGCTATCGATGTGCTTAAAGGCGTGAACGGCATCTCGTTCAACTACTTCGATGAGGGGGACGTGGTGCGCCACGTGCTCGTGCAACGGATCATCCGTGCCTATGACGATCACAAACAGCGGCTCGAGCAGCAGTTGTCGCTGCTGCCTACGCCTCCGGCTGAGCCGCTCGTGG
>CAYNPS010000275.1:0-4290 GCA_964399125.1 uncultured Terriglobales bacterium | reverse complement strand
TCGCCCGGAGGAGCCCCGCCGGCAGCTAGCGGAGGGGGAACGGGTCTTCCTTCGGTCGGCGCTGCTGCGGGGAGTTCGACTTCAGCAGGCACGAGTTCGGCCGGTTCCGTACAGGGCACCACGGGCACTGGCATCTCGGCGGTACCGAGTGTCGCTTCGGGACGATCACAGATCGTTCCGCTCAGCGCCTTTGCCCGGATTGAAACAACCACGACTCCTGTAGCGATCTATCACCAAGGGCAGTTTCCGGTGGCGACCATTTCATTCAATCTTGCTGCGGGCGCGTCTCTGGGAGCGGCAACCAAGGCCATCGATGCCGCCGAGTCCCAAATTGGAATGCCTGCCAGCGTACATCCGAGTTTTCAAGGAACCGCCGCAGTCTTTCGCAGTTCTCTTGCCAATGAGCCTTACCTGGTACTTGCCGCGCTGATTACGGTCTACATCGTATTGGGTGTCCTCTACGAGAGCTACATCCATCCGGTAACGATTCTTTCTACGTTGCCTTCGGCGGGTGTGGGCGCAATTCTGGCGCTGCTGCTCTTCCATATGGAGTTTGGTGTCGTGGCGCTGATCGGAATCATTCTGCTGATCGGCATTGTGCAAAAGAACGCCATCATGATGATCGACTTCGCGCTCGAAGCCCAAAGAGAAGGCGGAAAGGCACCGGAAGAGGCGATTTACCAAGCCTGTCTGCTGCGCTTCAGACCAATTCTGATGACGACCTTCGCGGCGCTCTTCGGAGGATTGCCGCTCGCGCTAGGAACGGGTACCGGTTCAGAACTGCGCCATCCACTCGGAGTCACGATCGTTGGCGGCTTGCTGGTAAGCCAGGTTCTTACGCTCTACACGACTCCGGTTGTGTATTTGTACTTCGATCGATTGGCGCACAAGTTCAGCCGTTTCCGAGTAGGGAATCCAGTGGAGGTACCGGCAGGAGCGGATTGATTCGGAGGCAATAAAAATAGGCGATAGGCAATAAGCGATAGGCAATAGGCGATGTCGCAATCAGAATAGATACCTCTCCTCACCAAGGTTCAGCCTATTGCCTATTGCTTACTGCCTATTGCCGCAGTTCAACATGAGTATCTCGACTCCATTTATCAAGCGGCCGGTCGGCACATCGTTGCTGAGCATCGCGCTGTTGCTTGCTGGAGCTTTGGCGTATAGCAAGCTGCCGGTGGCGCCTCTTCCGGAAGTCGAGTTTCCAACAATTTCTGTGAATGCCGGACTGCCGGGAGCGAGTCCGGAGACCATGGCCTCTGCGGTAGCCACACCGCTGGAGCGTCAGTTCGGACGCATCGCCGGTGTCACGCAAATGACCTCGTCCAGCGGCCTGGGTTCAACAAATATCACCCTTCAGTTCGATCTGAACCGCAACATCGATGCCGCCGGACGTGATGTGCAGGCGGCAATCAATGCCGCTCGCGGCCAGTTGCCGGCAAATCTACCCAGCAATCCAGGCTGGCGCAAGGTAAACCCTGCCGACGCTCCCATCATGATCGTTGCGCTCACCTCCACCGTGATGACGCAGCAGCAGATGTATGACATTGGCGATACCGTCCTGGCGCAGAAGCTCTCGCAAATCGAGGGAATCGGTAATGTTTTTGTCGGCGGGAGTTCGCGGCCGGCGGTTCGCGTCGAAGTCAACCCGCTGCTGCTCAGCAAGCTGGACGTGGGCATCGACGCGGTTCGAACAGCGATCGGCTCCGCGAATGCTCATTCTGCGAAAGGCGAGATTTCAGGTGGGCGAGATGCGTATCTGATCGGTACCAATGATCAGCTATTTAAAGCCGATCAGTATCAGAATCTGATCGTCACCTCCCGAAATGGCACTCCTGTCTTCCTTCATGAAGTTGCCGACGTGGAGGATTCAGTCGAGAACACTCAGAATGCAGGTCTGGCGAACGGCAAACCAGCGGTGCTGCTGGTGATCTTCCGCCAACCGGGAGCAAACATTATCGGCGCCGTGGACCGCGTGCGCACGATGCTTCCTCAGTTGCAGGCGTCCATTCCCCCTACTGTGAAGCTCCAGGTTGTAATGGACCGCACGACCACCATTCGGGCCTCCGTGAGCGATGTCCAATGGACGCTTGGCATCTCGGTTGTGCTCGTGATTCTGGTTGTGTTTGTCTTCCTGCGCAGCGGGTGGGCAACGATCATTCCCAGTGTGGCTGTCCCGCTCTCCCTGATTGGGACCTTCGGCGTGATGTACATGGCGGGCTACACGCTGGATAACCTCTCGCTCATGGCGCTGACCATCTCCACGGGATTCGTGGTCGATGATGCAATCGTCGTGATCGAGAACATCACGCGCCATCTAGAAGCGGGAATGCAGCCTATGGCCGCGGCTTTGCTCGGAGCGCGTGAAATTGGCTTTACTGTGCTCTCAATGAGCACCTCTCTCGTCGCCGTGTTCATTCCCATTTTGGCGATGGGAGGAATCGTAGGCCGGCTCTTTCGTGAGTTCGCGGTGACACTCAGTACCGCCGTCGCGCTCTCACTAGTCATATCGCTTACGACCACGCCGATGATGTGCGCCAAGTTTCTGCGGTCGGAGCACGGACAAAAACATGGGCGTTTCTACAACGCGGGCGAGCGCGCGTTCAATTGGCTGCTAACCGGCTACCGCCACTCCCTCGAGTGGGTGCTCGAACATCAGCCGCTGGTGCTTCTCATTACCGTGATGACCGTCGGCCTTAGCGTGTACCTCTATTGGATTATTCCTAAGGGTTTTTTCCCACAACAAGACACGGGCCGCATTTCGGGCGGAATCACTGCGCAGCAGGATGTCTCATTCGAGGCGATGAAAGTAAAGCTGCAGATGCTGAACGATATTGTGCTTAAGGATCCGGCCATCGATACGGCGATAAGTTTCACAGGAGGTGGTGGTGGGCGAGGCGGAACGAACTCCGCCAACATGTTCATCCAGCTAAAGCCGCTCGGCCAGGGAAGAAAGGAATCCGCCTTCGATATAGTCAACCGGCTTCGTCCCAAGCTCTCGCACATTCCCGGTGCGCAGCTTTTCATGGTTCCTGTGCAGGACGTCAACGTCGGCGGCAGGGGGAGCAATTCCCAATTCCAGTACACGCTACAGGGCGACAATCTGCAGGACTTGTTGCAGTGGGCTCCACGTCTTTACGACAAGATGCGAACCATGCCCGAGCTGCGCGACGTATCCAGCGATCAGCAGAACCACGGTCTCGAAGCAACGGTAGTCATCGATCGTGACACCGCCTCTCGATTGGGAGTTTCCCTGACTGCCATCGATAGCACCCTGTATTCAGCTTTCGGTCAACGTCAAGTCTCGGTCATGTACAAGGACCAGAACCAGTATCACGTGGTAATGGAGGTCGATCCGCGCTTCAGCCAGAGTCCGGATGCGCTGCGCAATATCTACGTTCACTCTTCAAGAGGAATGGAAGTCCCGCTCAGTACGTTTGCGCACTTTGAGATGTCGGAAACCGCAATTTCAGTGCCGCATCAAGGGCAATTTCCCGCGATCACCATCTCCTTCAATCTTGCTCCCAATGTCTCTCTTGGACAGGCTGTTGATGCGCTGCAGAACGTCGAGCGCACTATGGGCATGCCGCCTACCGTGCATGGCGGATTTCAAGGCACGGCGCAGGCTTTTCAGGATTCTCTCTCGAGCGAGCCCATTCTGATTCTCACCGCGCTGGCTGCCGTCTATATCGTTTTGGGAATGCTGTACGAGAGCGTCGTCCACCCGCTGACGATTCTTTCAACGCTGCCTTCTGCCGGTGTCGGCGCTCTCATCTTCCTCCTGCTCACGAACACTGAATTCACTGTCATAGCCATGATCGGTATTATTCTGCTCATCGGCATCGTCAAGAAGAATGCCATCATGATGATTGACTTCGCCCTGCAGACGGAGCGAGAAGGGGGGAAATCGCCCGAAGCCGCAATCAGGGAAGCGTGTTTGCTGCGCTTCCGTCCGATCATGATGACCACGATGGCGGCGATGTTTGGAGCGCTGCCGCTTGCGCTTGGTAACGGAACGGGAAGCGAGCTGCGCCGGCCGCTTGGTATCGCGATCGTGGGTGGACTGCTGGTCAGCCAGATGCTGACGCTATTCACTACGCCTGTGGTTTATCTCTATCTCGATCGGTTCCGCTTGCGCTTCTCGCGCAAACCCGCGATGCGCCCTCGTCCAGTGCAGCCCGCAGCCGGAGACTAGATCAGTACTCTGCCGGTACGCATCCCAATGCTGACGGCTTCGGTACGAGAGCCGGCGCCGAGCTTTCCCAAAATAGAGCTGATGTGAAACTTAAC
>CAYNPS010000274.1:2704-4307 GCA_964399125.1 uncultured Terriglobales bacterium | reverse complement strand
CAGGGCTCGCGCATCGCGCGGCCGAGGAGTTTGTTGTCGAAATTCCAACCGCATTGAGGAGTGTATGGCTACTGTGTCGTCCTGTGTGCAGGCTCCCGGAATGCAGTCAGCGGAGACGCCGCGCGAGTACCCCAAAAAAATCGTGATTCGGTCGCAGAGCCGAATCTTCCTCCAGACTGTCGCGGATATCGACTATCTTTCCGCCGCAGCCAATTATGTTCACATTCATTCGGCCGGACAGGTATTCCGCATTCGTTCCACCATCAACGCGATTGAGCAACGGCTCGATCCACAGAAGTTCGGACGCGTGCATCGCTGCACCATCGTGAACTTCGATCGAGTGAAGGAATCGCAGCCCCTCCAGCGCGGCGACTACCTCCTGATACTGCAGGATGGCTCACAGCTCAAGATGAGCCGCCGCAATCGTGACAAGCTGCAGAAGATGCTTCCCGTTGCCTGGGAAGGAAAGCATCTGGTGAAATACGGGAGTGACAGTAAAGAAAACGGATTGGCTGCGGCAGCTTCCGTCGGTGGACGAAGTTCTTCGTTCCTCCGCAATTAGCGAGTCACTCGAACGCGAGGGCCGCGCCGCTACTGCTGACGCGGTCCGCACCGTTCTCGATCGCCTTCGAAGGGAAATCAGCGAAGGCAGCCTCGACGAAAATCGAACCCAACTTGCCATAGATGGCATTCCCGAAGCGGTCGAGCGCGAGCTGAGACGCTCGCTTGGCTATTCGCTCGGGAAAGTTATTAATGCAACCGGCGTAATTCTTCATACCAATCTGGGACGCGCGCCACTCTCTCGCGAAGCGCTCGAGCATCTCGTCAACGTCGCGTCCGGTTATTCCAATTTGGAATTTGATCTTGCTTCGGGAGAACGAGGCAAGCGCGATGTCCACGTGCAGCGGCTGTTTGATCGTCTGCTCTCTGTCGTCGCGGAAAGAAAGCCCAGCGAATCCAAGCTCGAAGCCATCGTTGTCAACAACTGCGCCGCTGCCGTTCTGCTCGCTCTAAACACACTCGCCGAAGGTGGCGAGGTGATTGTGTCGCGCGGCGAATTGGTGGAAATCGGCGGCTCGTTCCGGGTTCCCGAGATCATGTCTAAATCCGGAGCGCAACTTCGCGAAGTTGGTACCACGAACCGCACGCGGCTTTCAGACTACGAGAAGGCAATCACCCCGAACACGCGCCTCCTGCTGCGTGTGCATCGTTCAAACTTCGCGATGATCGGCTTCACCGAGCAGCCTTCCTCGGCAGAGTTGGCGCAGTTGGGCCGCAAGCATCGCATTCCCGTAATGGAAGACCTGGGGAATGGTTTGCTGGTGAACTTAGCGTCTGCTGGCGTTCATGGCGAATATGGTTTACATGAGGCGCTTGCCGCCGGAATTGACGTCGTGTGCGTAAGCGGCGACAAGCTTCTCGGCGGTCCACAGGCCGGGGTGATTGCCGGACGAGCGGAACTGGTGAAGCGCATGCGATCAAACCCTCTGTTCCGCGCACTGCGCGTCGATAAGCTCACGTACGCCGCGCTAGAAGCGACGCTCCTCGCCTACGTTCGCCAGGACTATGCTGCGATTCCAACTTTGCAGATGATCTACGCTCC
>CAYNPS010000274.1:0-2604 GCA_964399125.1 uncultured Terriglobales bacterium | reverse complement strand
CCTACGTTCGCCAGGACTATGCTGCGATTCCAACTTTGCAGATGATCTACGCTCCCGCCGAAGAAATTCGCAGCCGGGCAGAGAGTTTCGTGCAGGACTTGGGTCCAATCGTGGGCTGCAAGATTAACGTTATCGCCGGCAATTCGATCATCGGCGGCGGCACGGCTCCGACAACCACCCTGCCTACTTTCGTTATCGCTATCACCTGTGATCAGCGCAGCTCTGAGGAACTGATGACTCGACTGCGCAGGCAATCTCCGCCAGTGATTGCGCGCATTGAAGGCGATCGATTGGTGCTGGATTTGAGAACTGTGGCAGTTGCTGATGAGCAGATAGCCGCTAACTGTCTGCGAGCGTCCCTGGGCTAATTCGAAATCTCCGCTCGGCAGACGCTGGTTTGAACGACAGCATTGCACAATAGCTGCGGTGGCCACCATCTACACCATCGGGCACTCGACTCGGGAGTTGCCGGAATTGATTTCTGCGCTGCAAGCGCACGGAATCAAAACTCTCGTTGATATTCGAGCCTTTCCCATGTCCCGCCGTCTGCCTCATTTCAATCGCGAATCACTGGAGAAAGCTCTTCCCGATTCAGGAATTGCTTATGTCTGGATGCCTGCACTGGGTGGCAGGCGCAAGCGGCAGATCAAAGACTCCCCTAACACCGGACTGCGCAACGATTCCTTTCGCAATTATGCCGACTACATGCTCACCTCTGAATTTCACAACGGGATTGACGAGTTGCTGCGCCTCTCAGAGAACGGGCCGCCAGCCATCATGTGCGCCGAGCGCGTGTACTTTCGTTGTCACCGCATGCTCGTATCCGATTACTTGAAAGCCCATGGCCACGAGGTTCTGCACATCGACAATGAGAAGCTGGCGCGCCCCCATAAGCTGACACCAGAAGCGCGATTGGTCGAGGGAAAGCTGATATACGGAGAGGCAAAGTTGTTTTGAAGTCCAACGTGGAGCCGGGCGCCCTCGCCTGGGTGTTTTGAAGTTGTTCGCGCGTCGGAGTAGCTTGGGGAAACGAAACACCCGGCCGAGGGCGGCCGGCTCCACGACACCACTTTTTCAGCACTCTATGATGTTGAGCGCGAGACCTCCAAGCGATGTTTCTTTGTAGCGCGATTGCATATCCTGCCCCGTGCGGTACATGGTTTCAATCACTTGATCCAGCGAAACCTTGTGCTCACCTGTCTCGCTCATCGACATGCGGGCCGCGTTGATGGCTTTCACGGATCCCATCGCATTGCGCTCGATGCAGGGAATCTGAACCAGTCCACCGATTGGGTCGCAAGTCATCCCCAAGTTGTGTTCCATGCCGATCTCGGCGGCATATTCGACTTGACGATTTGTGCCGCCCAGCGCCGCCACTAGACCTCCAGCGGCCATAGAGCACGCGACACCGACCTCACCCTGACAGCCCACTTCTGCTCCGGAAATCGAAGCATTCTCCTTGTACAGAATTCCGATTGCCCCTGCCGTGAGCAGATATCGAAAGATGTCTTCAGACTGAGCGCCGGGAGTAAAAAGCAAATGATATCGAGCAACCGCAGGAATGATTCCGGCGGCACCGTTCGTGGGCGCGGTGACTACGCGGCCTCCGGCGGCATTCTCTTCGTTCACCGCCATGGCAAAGGCATTCACCCAGTCCATAGGAGCGAGAGGATCAGCGCTAGGGCGGCCGCTGAGTTTCTGAAACAAACGTGGAGCGCGACGACGGACCTTCAGACCACCAGGAAGAATTCCTTCTGTGCGCAATCCACGATCGATGCAAGCTTCCATCGTGATGTGAATCTGGTTCAGCCGCTCGCGAATCTCCGACTCCGGTCGCCAAGCCTTTTCGTTCTCCAGCGCGATTTCCCAAATTGACAACTCGGTTTCATCGCCGATGCGCAGAAGGTCGGCGGCACTGGAAAACGGGAATGGGACCTCCTTCTTTGCAGATGCAGAGGACAAGCTCTCTTCTTCGCCTTCTTTGCTGATAAAACCGCCGCCGACCGAGTAGTAGATTTGCGTATCGACGACACTGCCATCATTAGCGAAGGCAGTGAATCGCATTCCGTTGGAATGTCCGGGAAGGGTTTCCGTCTTTCGGAAGACTAGATCGCTCGGCTCATCGAAATCGATCACCTGCCGGTGCAGTAGGCGCAGCTTCCGTGTCGCTCGAACTTCAGCTACCAGCGATTCAATTTTTCCAGGATCAACCTGATCCGGCGCTTCACCCAACAACCCCAGGATCACGGCGCGATCGGTTGCGTGGCCATGCCCTGTCAAAGCCAGCGAGCCGAAGAGTTCAGTGGTGAGGCGAGTCACGTCAGGCAGGCGACCGGTGGAGAAGATGCGCGAAACAAAGTCTCTGGCCGCACGCATTGGGCCGACGGTGTGCGAGCTCGAAGGCCCAATCCCGATCTTAAAAATCTCAAAAACGCTGGTTTTCACGTTAATTACTTGGTTACTAACATTGTAGGCGAAACCGAGCACAGGGGCAGGTTACTTCCTGGGACCACTGCGAAAACGCTCGATGCCAGCGTGATATCCTCACCTGTTTTGTCCCTGAAGTCATTTTAAGAAGCACGTAAGTACGATGGATTTTCAGTT
>CAYNPS010000273.1:0-4308 GCA_964399125.1 uncultured Terriglobales bacterium | reverse complement strand
AGTCTTCTGCCGTGGCATTGCCGTAGGAATGTGCGCGCAGATAATTCTGTACTCCTTTGCGGAACAGCTCAGGATCAACGTAGTGCTCGACCATGCGCAGTACAGCCGCAGCTTTCCCATAGGCGATGCCGTCGAACAGCTCGTTGATTTCGTCGGGCGTCTCCGCTTTCTGGCGGATGGGGCGCGTGTTCTTCAATGCATCAAGCGCGAGCGTGCGATTCGTGTCGGCAACCTCGGCGAGATCTTCATGCCATTCCGGCTTCCATTTCGCTACGGGCTTCCTCTCCATCCACGTAGCAAAGCCTTCGTTCAGCCAGAGGTTGTCCCACCACTTCATCGTGACCAGATCGCCGAACCACTGATGCGCCATTTCGTGAGCAACCACCGATGCCACCAGTTCGTAGTTATCCACAGTAGCAATCTTAGGATCGAGCAGCATCTCGCTTTCGCGATAGGTGATGGCCCCAGCATTCTCCATCGCACCAGCTTCAAAGTCGGGAATCGCGATCAGATCGAGTTTCCCAAATGGGTACTTAATGCCGAAGTAGTCGTTGTAGAAATGCATGATGTATTCGGCGGCTTCGAGCGCAAACTTGCCCTGGTCTTTTTTGTCGGGCGTGGCACACGCGCGAATGGGAATGCCGTCGGCAGAGCCATCGACGCATTCAAAGTCTCCAACCAGCATTGCAACCAGATAGGTGGAGAGCTTCTTCGTGGTGGCGAACTGCAGCGTGTGTTTGTCCGGCTGCGGACCCGGTGTGTCGGAAACCAGCTTCTCATTCGAGATTGCGGTATCGCCTTTATCGACCACCAACGTGATATCGAAGGTTGCTTTCTTGTCCGGCTCGTCGAAGCACGGGAACGCGCGACGAGCGTCCGTGGGTTCGAACTGCGTAACAGCGTATCGACGCTTCGCTGTCTGACTGAGATAGAAGCCGCGCAGCTTGTCGTTGAGTATGCCGGTGAAGACGATGTGCAGACGCGCTGGACCCGCAGCCAGCATGCGGGGAGCGATGATCGTCGCCTGTTCCCGATCTGGATCAACTGTGACTTTCGCCGTTTCGGTGGCACCCCGGACCTCGACGGTCGCAGAAGAAAACTTGATCTCGGCAGCGTTGAGCGTAACGAGCTTAGTCGGCTTCAAAATGTGGGCATCGATAATCTCATCGCCAGCGAAAGTCGCGTTTTTCAAATCGGGAGTGAAATTGAGCTGATAGTGCTCGGGGATAACAGTTTGCGGAAGGCGCTGCGCCTTCGCTGCCACACAACAAAGCAATATGACACACGCAAGAATTACATTCTTCATTCCTGACTCCTCAATGAACTGCGAGTTTGCCGTTGAGAACTGTGGCGCGGCAGTGCTCGGTGCCGAACCAGTAGCAAATCTCGCGATAATCTTTCACATCAAAAATCGCCAGGTCGGCATCTTTTCCTGGCTCAATAGTTCCCTTTCGGCTGGCGAGGCGCAGCGCATGCGCTCCATTAATCGTTGCTGCCGAGATCGCCTCGGCGGGAGTCATCCGCATTTGTGTGCAGGCCATCGACAGCATCAGCGTCATGCTGGTGGTCGGCGAGGTTCCCGGATTGAAATCGGTAGCCAGAGCGACAGCCGCTCCGGCATCGATCAAGCGACGAGCCATTGGATACGAATGCGCGAGAAAGTACGAAGCTCCCGGCAGCAGAGTAGCAATGGTGTTCTGGCGCGCAAGCGCGTCAAGATCTTTATCGCGCAGACAATCGAGGTGATCGAAAGAAGCAGGCTCAAACTGCGAGAGACTCGACAGATCATGCGGAGTGAATTGGCAAACATGCGCGCGCACACTCAACCCAGACCGCTTTGCCGCGGAGAACACGCGCTCGGTTTGTTGCATGGAGAATGCTCCACGCTCACAGAACACATCGACGAACTCAGCGAGATGCTCTTCTGCCGCTTTTGGAATGATCTGCTTACAGATCATGTCAACGTATTCATCTGCCTTACCCTGAAACTCCGGTGGAACCACGTGAGCAGCGAGAAGGGTGGGGACGATGGTCCCAGGCCACTGAGTTGCCGCACAACGAATCGCGCGCAGCGATTTTAGTTCCGAATCGGCACTCAACCCATAGCCGGACTTCGCTTCGACTGTCGTAGTTCCCGAACTCTGCATGCGCTCGCAAGCATGCATAACCTTGCAACACAGTTCTTGTGGGCTTGCGTTCCTCACGCCCTCCAGGCTGGAGCGAATGCCGCCTCCCGCTTTGGCAATTTCTTCGTACGTGCTGCCGTGGATGCGTTTCTCGAAGTCGATCAGCCTGGCTGAAGTAAAGATGGGATGGGTATGTGAATCCACAAATCCGGGAAGAACGACACCGCCTTCGCAGTCGAAGCTCTCGAGGTCAGAACGATCATTGCTGGATAAGTTGTCGGTTACTTCGTTCTCCCGGCCAACTGTTGCGATCTTTCTTTCCCGAATCAGAACTGCGGCGTCATTCAGAATGTTTAAATTCGATAAATCAGCTTTTCGCCTCGGATGCTCCTTGCCCGAGCCGGGCATCAGCGTGATCAACTGGCCAATGTTGGTCAGCAGCAATGGTCGAATTTTGTCGTTCTGCTCCGGAGCGATCACTCGCGCCCGCCCGATCGTCTTGACCTACGGCTCGCAGAGTCATCCGCTACCGCGGACGGTAACGACGCTGGTCCTGAGCGGGCTCTAGTTGATTGCATTGGGAGGCGCACGCCTTTGTCTTCTGCGAACTGCTGGGCTTCTTCGTAGCCCGCATCCGCATGGCGAGCTATTCCGATTCCGGGATCATTGGTGAGCACGCGCTCGATGCGCTTAGCCATTAGATCTGTTCCATCTGCGACCGTGACCTGACCGGCGTGCTGCGAGTAGCCGATGCCAACGCCGCCGCCGTTGTGAATCGAAACCCAGCTTGCGCCGCTCGCAGTGTTCAGCAGCGCGTTTAGCAAGGCCCAGTCGGCGATAGCATCGCTGCCGTCTTTCATGGCTTCGGTTTCGCGGAAAGGGGATGCGACTGAACCACAATCGAGATGATCGCGTCCGATGACAATGGGAGCTTTGATTCTTCCGCGCTTGACGAGGTCGTTCATCGCGAGGCCAAATTGGGCACGTTCGCCGTAACCAAGCCAGCAAATACGCGCAGGCAGGCCCTGGAAGCGAATCCGCTTGCGCGCCAGGTTGATCCATCGGCTCAGGATGCGGTTGTCGGGGAACATCTCGAGAATCAGATCGTCGGTTACGGCAATATCTGACGGTTCGCCTGAAAGCGCCACCCACCGGAATGGCCCGCGCCCTTCGCAGAAGAGCGGGCGGATGTAGGCAGGCACAAAGCCGGGAAAATCGTAGGCGTTCTTGACGCCGCGCTCGAAGGCAAACGTGCGAATGTTGTTGCCGTAGTCGAATGTGACCGAACCGCCTTTTTGGAGCGCGAGCATTCCTTCGACGTGGCGGGCGATCGAATCCAGAGAACGTTCCAGATACGCTTTCGGATCGAGCCGCCGGAGTTCGTCAGCTTGCACGACGCTCAGGCCCACGGGAATATATCCGTTGAGTGGATCGTGAGCTGAAGTCTGATCGGTGAGCAGGTCAGGTTTCACCCCGCGTGCTGCCAATTCGGGAATCAGATCAGCGCAATTCCCAATCAGGCCGACAGAGATCGCTTCTTTCTTGCGGATCGAATTCTTCAGGATCCGCAGCGCCTCATCGAGACTATTAACCATGAAGTCGCAGTAGCCCGTCTTGAGGCGCTTCTTAATTCGCTCAGGATTTACATCGATGCCGAGGAAGCACGCACCAGCCATGGTCGCAGCCAACGGCTGTGCCCCACCCATACCACCCATGCCGCCACTGACGATTAGTTTCCCAGAGAGATCGCCGCCGAAGTGTTTCTCAGCGGCAGCCGCAAAAGTTTCAAATGTTCCTTGAATAATTCCCTGTGAGCCGATGTAAATCCACGATCCTGCGGTCATCTGGCCGTACATCGTTAGGCCAGCTCGTTCGAGTTCGTTGAACTTTTCCCAATTCGACCAATTTCCTACGAGGTTGGCATTGGCGATTAGCACGCGCGGAGCATAGTCGTGAGTCTTGAAGACGCCCACTGGCTTACCGGATTGCACCAGCAGTGTCTCGTCCGATTCGAGGCTGCGCAGGGAGCGCACGATCGCGTCATAGCATTCCCAGTTGCGCGCCGCACGCCCCGTGCCGCCATAAACGACCAGATCCTCAGGACGCTCGGCAACCTCGTCATCGAGGTTGTTCATGAGCATGCGCAGAGCTGCTTCCTGCTGCCAGCCTTTGCAGGAGAGCT
>CAYNPS010000272.1:2953-4317 GCA_964399125.1 uncultured Terriglobales bacterium | reverse complement strand
CGCGACTCGAAATCGCGAATGCCCCAGTAGATCTGCGTGTGCCGGTCATGATTGTTCGCTAGCGGCAGGATCATGTGGTTGTAGCCCTGCGCAATGGCTGAGCCATGGCCCGAAAATCGCTCCTGGCTCAACCTGTCAGCCTCGAGGATCGCTGCATAGACTTCCGGATCCTGCGACTCCATCCACGACAGCAAAGTTGGACCGAAGTTGAAGCTGATCTTGGCGTAATTGTTCGTGATCGCAGCGATGCAGCCTTCATGATCGAGAATGCGCGACGCAGCATTCGGCGCGTAGCACTCGCTGGTTATGCGCTGATTCCAATCGTGGAAAGGATAAGCTGAATCTTGAACTTCTACCGTTTCCAACCAGGGATTCTCACGAGGCGGCTGATAGAAATGGGCGTGGATGCAGATGTAGCGTTCCATACGAAGCGGCCGGCGGGCGGTGAGACTGCCTCCGTCCTTAGATGCCGCCAAAATGCGACAATGCTGGCCAGAGACGATGAGATTTTACTCGCCCGCTGATTTTCGGCCCCATAGTTCAGTCAGCAGGCGGCGGTATGGATTCGAGTTACCGAATGGCAGGCGCCGAAATGGAACTGAGTAACAATTATCAAATCTGTTCCTATGAAATGCCTGTGCTCTCGATCAGCAAGTGAAATGCTTGCATGTTCCCAAACCCTGCCGCTTACGATAGTCTCTGCTGAACAAGCGATTCATGGCGACAACCAAGCAAAACAGTTCTCATTCCAAAACGACACCAGCACCGAAGCAGCACGTACTCGCCATCGACGTTGGCGGCACCAACGTGAAGCTGCTCGCGACGGGGCAAAAAGAAGTCAGAAAGATTCCGTCTGGGCCCAAACTCACGGCGCAGGAGATGGTCAACCAAGTAAAAACGACGGTGAAAGATTGGGACTACGATGCAGTGTCGATCGGATATCCCGGCCCTGTAGTGCAGGGCCGCCCGATCAACGAGCCGTTCAACCTCGCGCCGGGATGGGTGAAGTTCGATTACCGCAAAGCGTTCGGCAAACCAGTAAAGATTATCAACGACGCAGCCATGCAGGCTCTCGGCAGCTACAAAAAAGGACGCATGCTCTTCCTCGGTCTTGGCACGGGGCTCGGTTCGGCCATGATCGTCGATGGCGTGTTGCAGCCGATGGAACTCGCCCATCTCCCGTATAAAAAGGGGCGCACGTACGAGGATTATCTCGGCAAGCGCGGTCTCGAGCGAATGGGAAAGAAGAAATGGCAGAAGAATGTCTTCTATGTGGTCGCGCAATTACGGCAAGCAGTGCAGGCCGATGATGTTGTGCTTGGCGGCGGAAATGCCAAAAAGCTCGATCAGCTTCCCGCGGGAGT
>CAYNPS010000272.1:0-2853 GCA_964399125.1 uncultured Terriglobales bacterium | reverse complement strand
CCGGCTTCGTTGAGAGCGAGCACAGCTAACTCCAAGCGATCGCGTGCGCCGGTCTTGCCGAAAATACTTTGCAGGTGGCGCTTCACAGTGTTCTCGCTGATGCTCAGCTGGGCAGCAATGTCGCGGTTCTTCATGCCACGAGCAACGGAGTAGGCGATCTGTCGCTCGCGCTCCGAGAGTCGATGAAGCGAGGCTTGCGGCGTCCCGTGTGGGGCGCGAGTATCGTTCGCCAGGCTACTTACAACTTGCCGAGCGAGTTCGTCGGAGAAAGCCAGCTCGCCGCCAGCGACCACTCGAATGGCTTCGAACAGACTCTGAGGACCATCGCCTTTCATGACGAGTCCACGGGCACCCAAGCGAACAACTTGGGCGTAGTCTGTCTCAGACTCAGACGCTGTGAGGACGACGGTAGCCACGCGCGTCCCGTTCCGATCCAGAGTTCTCAAGACCTCGAAACCGTCGAAATCTGGCATAAACAGGTCCAGAACGAGTACATCCGGATGGTGCTGTTGCACCATCTGTAGTGCTTCCTGGCCATTGCTGGCTGAGCCCTCAATCTCAAAGTCCCTTTGCGTAGCGAGAAGGAGTGAGAGCGACTCGCGCAGAATGGCATGGTCATCCGCGATTACGATCCTGATCTTTTGCACGTCAAAGTCCGCCATAGCTATCCCTTAGATGCAGGGGGATTAAGGTAGGTGGGAACACAGAATCAGTTCGTCCTGAGCTGTCCAACAGGCTGTTACGAAGGTGCAGCTCACCCTGCTTGGGACCGGTTTTCCTATGCTATAGTCCGGGTCGAAGCTGCGTTCCGGGGCTTCTCCGGGTGCCGTTGTGACGGTCGACGAAGAACTCTCCCAACTCGATGACAACGTCCGCCGCCTGAAGATCGAATACGACGTCTTCTTCGGCGGAGGCGCCAAAAAGCCTCCCACAGAGCTGGAATGGCGGGTGCAGTCCACCCTGAAGAAGTTCAGCGATGGTCGTCGCATGAGTTATGGCCAGCGCTTTAAATTCAGCAGTATCCAGCAGAAATTCGCGATCTATAACAGCCTTTGGCAGCAGAAACTTAGGATCAAAGAAGAAGGGTACCGGCGTCCGCAGGATGCGCTCCTGGCGATCCAAGGGGTTCGCGACTTCGAGGGTGAGCACCACGAGGTCATTGATGCTGATGCATCAGCCTTCCGCATAGCCGATGCCGACGCGGAGAAATCGACGATCAAAGCGCTTTATGAGGCGATGGTTGGTGCGAGCAAAGCGTCTAAAGCCAAAGCTCCAGGCAGCTTCGAATCCTTCCAGCAATTCGTCAAAAAGAAAACCGAGCAGCTCCGCCAGGAGTACGGCTCGAAGGCCGTCGAGTTCGCGGTGGAGGTCGAAGACGGCAAGGTTCGACTAAAGGCGAAAGCCAAGTAGGAAGAAATCCGCTAGAACGAACACAGGCGATTCGCAATCCACGACGCGTATCTGAGATCAGGGAATAAAGAAGCGAATTTCAAGATTGAAACGAAAAATCCTCGAATTCTGCCCGAAAATCTGCGAATTTTCCAGGGAACTGAACAGCGACCCCAGGGAATTCCGCGCCAAGCTCTTGAAATGAGCGGACTTGCCGATCATTCACGGGGAAACCTCTGACGGTATCAGGAACGCTCAGGGAATTATTGTCACATATTGTGACTAGGTGCTCCACGTGCCAGCAGTCGCAAACGAACGGTACTAAACTTCTGCCACGCCGTTTAAGCTAGTTGCCTCGGCTCAGGCGGGCCGTCTTCTTTTCATGAGTCGGCGCGCTGCCATACACAAGCATCAAGCCGTTGTTAACGACTTTGACGCTCGCGAGCTTGCCGTGGACGGACATTCCCCACAGCTCTGCCGGATCCATGAGGACGTCGGTTTTGGTAGCTTGCAGGCCTTTGCCTGGCTGCTTGCCCACAACGTTTCCGGGATTCATGCCAAGCATGTCGGCGAGGCCCTTCATAGGGAGTTTGTCGATTTTCATCGACGACTCGTGTAGATCGATGAAGCCCTCCTGCGTGAGACTGACCGGCCCCTTGATCTCGAAGTGGACGGGGATCGCCTTCTTGAGATGGCCGGAAATTATGATCTCGTTCCCCTCAGTTTCCAGCGCGAGATCCTTGAGCTTGTCATTCTTTATGTGACTCTTCAGCAGCTTGCTCAAGTCTTGCGCACGAATGAAAGCACTGCCGGAGCGCACAATCACGTCTTCGATCTGCCTGGGCGCACCATTGGCGCCGCCCTGAGCGGGCTTGGCTGATTCGATCTCTGAGTCGAAACCGGAGAGATTGATCGGCACTCCGTCCTTGGTGAACAGTGTTCCGGAATGAATGATGAGACGCCGCTCTTCGGTACCGGCGCTCTTGGCGTTGTGCTCGTCGATGTCCGCCAGAGTGGCGCCGATGCCGACGCATGCGAGCGCCGCGAATACTATTGGTCTTCTCCAGTTGATGGAGTGGAGCAGCATGGCACAAGTGATTCGTTTTACAGTGATTCGCTTTTAAGAATTTGGATGCGAGATTGTGGCTATGCAGTGCTCCTGAATGTTCTCCCAAAATCAGGCTAGACCGGCGGACATCGCTCTTTATCCTGCTGTTGTCAAAGTGTTCGCGAAGAGGCGAGGTTCCCAATTTGGGCTTCTCTTAGATTTCGGCCATCGGTACGATGGGGCATGGCAACCAACGACCCAGCTCTGATCGATGTGCCAATGCCTATCCGCACACCGCGCTTGACGATCCGGCCGAAACAGATTGGGGACGGTGCAATCGTGTCCGCTGCGGTGATGGAAACGTGGCCGGAGCTGCACCAATGGATGCGGTGGGCCGAGAGTCGCGATGCATTTAC
>CAYNPS010000271.1:0-4319 GCA_964399125.1 uncultured Terriglobales bacterium | reverse complement strand
CGCGCAGTATCGCCCAGATAGAGGTAATCGGCCTGAGGAATGGCCGTCAGCAGTTCGCGCAACACTGTCAAGCCGCCGAATCCCGAATCAAATACTCCGATCTTCATTGCAGTCGCTCGACCAGCTTGTGCACGGCGGCGGTGTTGTAGATCGTTTTCAGATCGACATGACCTGCCAGGGTTTCTCGCTCTTTGCCATCTACGAGGAATTTCACTTGTTCCAGATGGGGAAAATTCGATGCTAGAGTGTCGATCAGCGAAAGCACTGTAAAGTCCTCAACCATGATGCCCGAACGATGCGCATCGGCAAATTCCTCGTTGAGATCCAGCACCGCGAGCTTGTCGTTCACGAGGAACACGGTCTTAACTGCCGAACCGGCAGCCAGAGGATGCGGAGACGGTTGGCTCACGTATTGACCAATGAGCAACTGTAGTACCGCCTTTGCACGCGCCTCCGGCTCCTCGGGAAGAACTCCGCTTACCTCGCGCGAGCGAAAGACACCGTCATCATCATAGGCAATGGTGAGCTTTACCGATTCTCGCTTACCTGTTTCAGGAGGCGCTACGGCTCGGTCCTCTGCTGCAGCGCGAAGATTCTCCTGCGTGCCTCGGCGCAGTTGCACGATGTAAACACCACTGACCAGAACGAGGAGAAACAGCAGTATCAGAGTGATCTGTACGTTGCGGGGAATCACTGCGCAGCTCCACTACTCATTTTGCGAATCGCAATCGCGTCCGCTAGTGCGCCAGCCAGAAGATCGGCTGAGATCTTGAATCCTTTTTTGCTTGCCGGCGCCTCGACGGCAATGGCAGGCGCTGCAATCGAGTGCAGTGGCTCGACGAACGAGGGCAGTATCAAGGCTGTCAGCTCACGCTTTTCGACTGCGGCGGCGGCAGTTGAGGCCAGAACCCCGCTCTCATTTTGGAACGCTCCTTGAGCGTTCTCAAAGGGCAAAAAACCAGTGCGGTCGCGCTCGGGCGGACGAATCAGGTTCGAAGCCGCAGTGTAAATGCGGATCACGGAGCCGGGCTCGGCATGCAAGGTGACAAAGATCGCCGGCCGAGCAAGGTTCACTGCTACTGCGCGCTGATCGAACGTGAGGTTGGAATCGTTGTCGCGCAACAGACTCGCAGCGATATGTCTGGCCTGCAACTCCTGGCGTAGCTTCCTTGCGAGGAGAAGCGTTAAGTCTTTCTCCAGCACGTGAGGCGCGATGCGCGCTCCTGAATCGCTTCCTCCATGCGCGGGATCGATTACGACGGAAAATGTCGGCGAGGAAGGACGACGCGGAGTTTGCTCCGGCGCATGCGTGGAAGGTTTTGGAACGCCACCGGAAGAGTCAGGAGACGCCGGACTGGTTGCATTCGGGGCCTGGTTCGCGGGATGTAGCTCGATCTGAAATGGAGGGGCTGTTCGGCCGCCGCTCGCGGTCGAGGAAAGCTGCAGCAAGAACGCTAAGAACAGAATTAGGAGTGATCGAAATCGTACCAAAATAGAACCAACTATGCGCCCTGCAGAATGAGTTCTCCGGTCCAGTGAAGCTCTCGCTCACAAAAGCCGACGACGCTCCTGTGCGCTTCGCTGCATGAAAGCCCGTTTTAAAGGCTATTGATCGCTTACTACTTATTGCCTTCTTGCAGCGAAAAGATCGTCAATCCACTTAACAGTTTCGGATAAAAGTCCGTCGATTTCTGCGGGAGAACCTCGCCTGCAAACGCAATTTCACGTACCTGTTCAATCGACACCGGATTCATCAGAAAAGCGATATTAACGGCAGAATCGTTCATCACGGCCTGCACCGCTTCATCAGCGCTGCGCAGATAGCGCACGTGCTGCTGGTCCGTAATTTGCTGCCGCGTGATTCCCAGAGTCTTTTCCAGAAGCAATGAATGCAGATGTACAACGTCCAACTTGCGTTGACGGGCTGAAAACGCTGTTGGAATTTGCTCGAAGCTTTTCTGTTTCGCACTCAGAAGAAAGCACCCGGTCTTCGTGACGGCGACAAAAGAAACGCCGTTCTTCCCCGCTTCCTCCAGATTTTTCACAAGTTCTGCCGCACTCACAAACGCCACTTCGCTCACGTTGTACAAAACTCGTGCCGAGTCGATAAACGATTTCACATCAAACTTGCTCAATCCGAAGACGACCCGGTGGGTAGGAAGGATCACCAGTCCGGGAGAATCCATGTTGACGAAGGTCATCATCACCCGCTGCGCGTTTTTCTTCAGGCATTCGCAGCCACTTTCGGCGACCTCTTTGCGGAAATTCAGCGCAGTCTCGTAGCGATGGTGGCCGTCGGCAATAATCAATTTGCGGTCGGCCATCTCGGTCGTGACGATGTTCAGAGTGGCTGCATCATCCACTCTACGTAGCCGATGCAGCACGCCGTACTCATCGACCACCTCATCCCATTCATGCTGCTCGTCGAAGAGAAGCGAATCGATGGTCTGCGCCGGATCGCTGTACAGCATGAATATCTGGCCGAAGTGAGCGTGTGTAGCCCGTAGCAGGTTCAAGCGGTCGCTCTTTGGCTTCGCCAGCGTTTGCTCGTGACGGTAAACCACTTTTTCGGCGTACTCATTCAAACGCCCTGCCGCGATGAAGCCCTTGCGCTCAATATTCTGAGAGGTTCCAGGGACGGTAAAGCGCTGGGAATAGGCGTAAATCGACGGCGGATCCTGCCGGAAAATGCCTGTTTCTTTCCATTTTTTGAGGAATTCTGCCGCTTTTGTATACCGATTATTGCCTGCGGTCTCCTCGCCTTCAGGACGTCCGAGGATGATTCGCACCAGGTTATATGGGCTGGCGCGGTAGTAGCGATCCTGCATTTCCGCCGAGATTTTGTCGTACGGCTGGGTGACGACCTCCGCCAAATTCACCTTCTCTGGGTTGTAGCGGAGAGCAGGAAAAGGAAATATTTCAGCCATGAAAGGAGTAGATAACCTCGAAAGGTAAAGCCCGTCTTAATGAATGGTGAATTTTAACAGCTGTGCGGGCGTGGAATTGGCCGCAGACTGGCTTGCATCGGCGTACGCGTGCCGGATAACCAACACTGTGAGGGCCGACATCTGAATATGTGCAGCAGCTTACAAACCGCAGACAAATTAGGTTTGAAGCCTATGGTAGTATCGGCACAACAATAGGGGTTTACATATGCCCGGGATAAGCGGGCCCTTCGTTTCTGCTTCTCTTGACGGCCTTGGTTTTGCAGCGCATCGGCCAAGTTTTGTCTCCGCAGGATCAGCCTCTAAACAGCTCGCTCAAGTATTAGGAATTGCCCTGCTATTCCTGATTTGGAACTGCTCGATATCGGCACAAACAGGCGACATCACTGACGTTCATATCACGCCGAGGAGTGCTGCTGCGGCAGCTCCCGCTGCTGCCACAGCGACGCCGGCTTCTGCCGTTGCTTCGCCGGATGTCCCCAACCCCTCCGTTGGGCTCAAGAGCACCGAGCGCAGCTACAGAACCGGTACGACGCTGGTACTGGTGCCGGTCACGGTAACCGATCCGATGAATCGTCTGGTCACTGGCCTTGAGCGCGAGAATTTCACTGTTGCCGAGGGCAGTCAGAACCAGCAAATCCGCACATTCTCGAGCGAAGACGCGCCTCTTTCGCTTGGCGTGATTTTCGACCTCAGCGGCAGCATGGGGAACAAAATCGATAAGAGCAAACAGGCAGTAATCGAGTTCTTCAAGACCGCTAATCCCGACGACGAGTTCTTCCTGATCGGCTTTAGCGATAAGCCGGAGTTAATTTGCGATTTCACCAACTCCATTGAAGACATTCAGAGCCGTTTGGTGTTTGCAAATGCTAAGGGACGCACCGCTTTGCTCGACGCCATCTACATGGGCATAAAGAAGATGAAGCAGGCGCACCATGAGAAGAAGGCGCTGCTGATCATCTCCGATGGTGGGGATAATCGCAGCCGGTATACGGATTCCGAGATCAAATCGCTCGTAAAAGAGGCGGATGTCGAGATTTATTCCATCGGATTGTTCGATAATAGTCCTGCCACTTCCGAAGAACGCTATGGGCCGTATCTGCTGAACGAAATTTCGGACGTTACCGGCGGACGTATGTTCCGCGTAGATGACCCGAATGAGCTGGCGGATGTGGCTACAAAGATTGGAGTAGAGCTGCGCAACCAATATGTACTCGGATACCGTCCAACCAATGCAGCTCGGGATGGCAAATGGCGGAAGATCAAGGTCAAGCTGGTGCCACCTAAGGGCTTACCTCCGCTCACTGTACATGCAAAGACTGGATACTACGCACCAACGGAATGAGTGGCTTAGGCTAACCGCCCTCTTCCTCT
>CAYNPS010000270.1:0-4357 GCA_964399125.1 uncultured Terriglobales bacterium | reverse complement strand
TGCCGCTCAACTCGCGGGTAACGATGAGCGTGATGTGGTCCGTCATCAACCGCGAAAGAGTGACGGGCAACCCCTTCTCTTCTGAGATTTTTGCCTGCTGCTCCATCGGCGATTCCATTCAGGTCCCGTCCAGCCCATCGGCTGCGTTCCAATAAAAAAGCCGCCCCGAAGGCGGCGCGTCGTGATCAAGCAGGAATATGGTTAGGTATTTTAGAAAATCAAGAACTCAGCTCGCACGAAGTTACCTATGTCGTCGTAATGAACTTAGGTGGTTCAACGACAACATCATTGATGGCTTGCTGGATCTGTTGGATTTCATCCAGCTCTTGATTGGAAATACCGGAAATCTCGCTGATCTGATCCTCGTTCAGCCTGTAAATTGCGTAAAAGCGGGTAATGGTCTCATTCATAATGGTCACCTCGCGATAGGCTTCCTGGCCTGCATTTCAACTTGCTGTCTCATTCCTGCCAGATTCATTTGGTTCCCGCATTGATCACATTTCAGCAAATCGTTCGGGGGGTATCTGTAGGCACCAGATTGTAATGGCTTAAGTGTATCAAAGTCCATTTGCAACTGAAACTTCTTCTGACACCTATTGCATTGCACCTCAGCCATTACCCCTTCAATTTGTTGTCCCGGAAGGAGTTGCGGAAGAGGTATGCCACCTCCAGGAGTGCCAGGAATGGCCTGAGCCGCTGGCTGCACAAACCGAACAATCTGCGTGTGCGGGGTTTCAATAACCTTATAGAGAGTAGTAGCACTGAACGTCATTTGCAAAAGAACGTGATACTTGCGTATGAAGTCTGACAAAGCCGGTTGGGTGTGAAAATCGGTAATTTGCAAACCCAAGTTACGGAGGTCCTCCATCCGGATTGACCTTCCGTGTGTCAACCATCGGCTATGGTCGCATAATGCGCTCGCGATCTCGTCAGACCTTTGTTTCTTTTGTTCATCTGTTACCGGAGAACCGGGATTATGGGTTGAATGAACGCTCCAATTCTTAAATTTGTATTTCGCAAGCCATTCGCCCACCAGAATTCTCGCAAAATCTAATGCATTTTGAGCATGCTGAAGATCTCCCGGGGAAATTCGCTGGAGTAGCGGAATATATGCACGGTTCAGGCTGTTAGTAGATGCGCTTTCCGTTTTAATCTTCTCGAAACCTTTGATCAAGGCTTCGGCTGAAAACTGCCTTCCCTCAAATTGAATCTGTGCGTCAATTGGCCCAAGCGCCGAGTGCGAATCCATCAAAATTTCGTCGCCGGACATTACCATTATTGCCCCTGCACTTTTCGCCATGCCAGGGATAATGAAGGCGACTGACTCATACTTGCTTCGCAGTATTCGTACAATGTCTTCAGCCACCTCTCCCGATCCACCACCCGTTTCCAAGATCACGTCGATGCTGGTGCCGCTAAGATTTTCTAATTGATCAGTGATTGGCAAGAGATCGTCGGGCCCGAGAGCCACCGGCGCTTGTTGTGCTTTCATGACATCGGCCGCATATACGAGCAAGTCGCGGCGGCGAACCGATGCGATGCCTTGTAGCATAAGCTTCCGTTCGGCCATCAGCTGATCACCGCTCATCCCGCGATTCAAATAGTCAGAGTAAACGCCCATAGTAGGTCTAATTAGCACGGGTATAGTACCACAGGAAAGTATCTTTGTTCCTAGAGAAGTTTATATATAAGTTAGCCTCCACTCTTGGCAACGCTGCGTGATTTGGCCAAATTCAGTACCCAAGCCTCTTTATATAGTAAAATTCAGCCCTTAAGGATTAGAAATGCAGCGCTTCAGCTTTGGAAAAAACTGGTCTGAGTTTCTCTCCGTCCTCAACGAAGAGCGGATCGCCGTCGCCGCCCAAGAGCTCTCCGGCAAGCTGGGAGATCTGCGGGGCAAGTCCTTCCTGGATATCGGCTGCGGCAGCGGCATCCACAGCCTTGCCGCTGTCCGGCTGGGAGCGGCCCGGGTTCATTCATTCGACTATGACGCGGAGAGCGTCGCCTGCGCGCAGCAAGTAAAGACGCGTTACGCCCCAAACGCCGATTGGCTCATCGAGCAAGGCTCTGCGCTGGACAAGGAATACCTGCTCTCGCTCGGCAAATTCGACATCGTTTATTCGTGGGGCGTCCTCCACCACACCGGGGATATGTGGAAGGCGTTGGATTTGGCCCGCACTCCTGTCGCGCCGGGCGGAAAACTTATGGTCGCGATTTATAACGATCAGGGACTACAGAGCCAGATGTGGAGAGCAATTAAAAAGAGCTATGTGTCGGTCGCTCCGCTGCGAACGCCCCTCGCATTGCTCACCCTCGCATTAACCTGGGGGCCAAAATTTGTTCTCAGAGGACCTCGGGCCATTAGGGAATGGCGGCAGTATGCAGCCAATCGCGGCATGTCTCCGTGGCACGATGTCATTGATTGGGCGGGGGGCTATCCTTTTGAAGTCGCTAAGCCACGCGACATCGTGACCTTCTACCAAAATGCGGGGCTGGCGCTTTCCACCAGCAAGCTGGTTGGGAAAAAACTGGGATGCAACGAGTTTGTATTTTCAATCTCTTCATGACGTAATGGCCAGCTCACTCGAATTGAAATCACCTGAATACGCAGTCGCCTTTCTTTCATCTCTCGCCCGGGCTAAAATGCTCTCCTGTGCACAACCTATATGGACGGATTACACGCCTGCTTCGTAAGCATGAGTGGATTGTGCCTGCGATTATCGCATTATTAATCGGTTTGATAGCAATGAGGTTCCTGCGATGATGACAAAATACAAACCGGTTCTGTTGCTGTCTTCGCTCATATTCCTCTCGCGTCTGTTATTTGCCCTGGTGGTTTGGAAGGTGGGGGGCATATCGGGCTTCTTTAGTCCTGATACAGCCACATATATTGCTCCTGCGCAATCTTTGCTGCACGGTTCGTTTTCTACCTTTGGGGTACCGGAGATATTCAGAACCCCCGGCTACCCCCTGCTTTTAGCGGCGGGCGTCGCCCTGGGGCATGTTGTGGTCTTCGGCATCCTGGCCAACTGCCTTTTGTCCGCACTTACCGCGATTCTAATATGGAAAATAACCGAGCAACTGTTCCCCAATTCCTCGGCTCCGCTCTGGGCAACAGTGCTCTACGCCTTCGAGCCTCTATCCGCAATCTATGCAATGAAGCTGCTCTCGGAAACTCTGTTCTGCGCGCTCTTCGTTTTGTTTTTATGGTTTTTCGTGTGCGATCTCGAATCGCTCAAATTCAAAAGAGTCATGCTCGCCGCAGCTACACTAGTTGCTGCTACCTATACGCGGCCAGCTTCCCTGTTTTTCCCTTTATTTCTGCTGCCAGTGATGCTTTTATTTCCGAAGGGCATTTCAGCAAAATGGAGGATTACGGTTGCAGCCACATTTTGCTCCATATTCTTGCTGGGCATAGCTCCCTGGATGATCCGAAATGAACATGCCGCCGGCTATCCCGGTTTTTCCAGTGCTTCCGATTACAACCTATATTTCTATTCGGCGGCAGCGGTGGAGGCCAACCTGCATCATGAGGCTTTTTTAAGGATGCAGCGCGATTTAGGGTATAACGACAAGGAGCAATATTTTCGGTTACATCCTGAGCAGAGAAATTGGCCCGCCGGTAAAGTGCTCAAATTTGAAAACATCGAAGCAAGACATATTCTCGAGGATAATTGGGCAACGTATCTTCCTCTTCACATCAAGGGAATGGCCATCGTTCTGCTTGATCCAGATGCAACTGAACTATTAAGGCTTGTCAGACTTTATCCGGAGAATGGCGGTCTGCTTGGGCGCATCTTCGATCAAGGGGTATTTCGTTCTATACTATGGTTCGTCCATACGTATCCGATCGCCATTGTGATCCTCATATTATTGGGAATCCAGCTCGTTTCTTATTACATTCTCGCAGCAGTTTCTATCAGTCGCACCGATTTGAAGATCAAAGGCCTGTTTATATGCACGATAGTGTACTTCACTGCAATATCCGGAGGGGCGGTTGCTGTAGCACGATTTCGGCATCCATTCATGCCGTTGCTTTGTATATGTGCTGGAATTGCTATTGGACAAATCAAATCAAGAGGTATCTATGCTCCTCCAGTGCCACACTACACTTCTCGTTCTCAGTCAGCCTAATCCTTGCAATTCTTAGTGCTATTGGATCAACTCTCCTGTGACTTGGTAAGGCTTTACTGCATCGGTAGCGGGAGCATTAAACGTAAAGCTGACAGTCACGTTTGAGGTAGTGTTCACTGCCCCTGTGTTTATCAATGCCTGCGACCCAGCCACAAGAGTAGCCCCGTCGATCGCAGCCTCCTCTGCGAGCTGCTGACTGTTAGCTGTACCTCCATTGCATACG
>CAYNPS010000269.1:0-4410 GCA_964399125.1 uncultured Terriglobales bacterium | reverse complement strand
GTTAACGCCGTGGAAAAGTACGCGTTAACGCCGAGCAGTATTTGGGTCGTAAAGATTGTGGAACTAACTCAAATTGGTATAGATAAGTTGATTTTTGCGGGTAGAGTTGTCGTGAAGTTACCCGTTTGATGTCGATAATATGCCGAGAAATTTCCACCTAAGATGGACACGAATCAACCACGCCCAGGCGCGGCAGAACGGGGACGGTACTGGCCATGCAGTCGGCACTGAGCGCAACGTATCTTTTCGGGAAGATCATACTCATTCCTCACCCACCACAGTACTCGCTTAAACCCATACAGCAATGGGTAACGCTGTGGATTTCTCAGGATTACGCTCAGGAAATTTCTGCGTAACGCTGCGGAAATCTTAGGGTAACCCTGACGAAATTCAGGGTTGGACGACAAACTCCGGGGGGTTAAGAGGAAACTCTCAAGGCATGTTGGTTTAAGTCTTAACCCGCGAATGCCGAACCCAGAGTCCAATAGAATAGAAACGAATGCAATTTGGTCGATTCATTCTGGTTCCCTTGCTCTGCATCGCATCGGTAGTGGCGCACGCCGATGCTCCCGGGTTTGACCTCGATGGTCCCAAGCTCGACGTTCATGTTGAACGCGCAGGCAAAACTCTGCCGATTTCCGAGGTGCCGAACCTGGAAGCTGGCGATCGCCTGTGGCTGCATCCAGATTTTCCCGAGAGCCAGTCGACTCACTATCTGCTGATCGTCGCATTCCTTCGCGGCGCCACGAATCCTCCGCCCGATGAGTGGTTCACCAAAATCGAGAGCTGGGACCGTGCCGTCCGCCAGGAGGGCGCATTCGTAATCGTGCCCAAAGAAGCCGAGCAGGCGTTGGTGTTCTTCGCTCCCGAAACGGGAGGCGATTTCAGCACGCTGCGGTCCGCAGTACGAGGACGTCCGGGTGCTTTTGTTCGCGCGGCTCAGGATCTTCAGCAGGCTGGCCTTGATCGCATGCGGCTGGATCGATACCTGGACGAGATCAAGTCAATTTCTGAATCGAATCCATCGGCCTTGCAGCCCGAATCGGCATTACTGGCGCGGAGCCTCAAGATCAAAGTAGATCAGCAGTGCTTTGACAAACCGGCTGAGCAGCAGGCCGCATGCCTTACGCAGCACAAAGACGATCTTGTGCTCGACGACGCCCACAGCCAATCGATGGTCGCGCAACTTGCGAACGGGGCCACGGCCGACCTGATGAATCAGCTCAGCTATTCTCGGCTCGGCGGAGGCGGAGCCTACAGCGCATACGTCGGCGCCGTAGTCGATCTCGCGCGGATCATGAGCTCAATCCACACTGCGCAGTACGTCTATATTCCCGCTTTGGCAATTCCCGAAAAGGATACGCTCGATCTTAAGCTGAACAATCCGCCGTCGTTCCGCAAGCCGCAGTCGGTCCTCGTAGTAGCGCTGCCGCCGGTTCAGAAGGCACAGTTTCCCCCATTGCAGCCGATCGACACGAAGCAACAATACTGCGCAGAGGCACCTTCGGTGTTGCTTCCCACTCAAGGAGCGCCTCTCGTTTTCGCCAGCAATCTGGCCCACGATCTGACCCTGCAGGTACAGGACAAGCACGGCAAGACTTTGCATTTGCCGCTTCAGGCCGATCCTGCAAAAGGTGGATTCATCGTGGACACCACCAAAGTTGAGGCTTCCGCACTGAATCCGGAGACGACCGGCACTGTGGTGGGAATGTGGGGGTTCGATCACTACCGTGGTCCGCAATTTCAGTTGAGAAGTTCGCGCTCGCAGCCATGGCGCGTGCAGCCGAATGATGCCCTCTCCCTCGTAGTCGGACGCGACGATAAGCTCCATATCGATGGTCAGGATCTGACTTGCGTGAGCGGCGTAACCGCGCGCGATGAATCCGGGAAGACTACGAAGCTCACGTGGAAAGCCAGCAAACCCGAAGAGATGGAACTTGACGTTCCTCTTGCCGATTCCAAACCGGGACGGATCACAGTTGAAATCACGCAGCACGGCCTCAAGAAAGCGGACGAGATCACAGTCCGGACTTACTCCGAGGCGGCGCAGTTCGATCGCTTCACGCTGAATGCGGGCGACAATGCAGGGCAACTCGAAGGCAAGCGTCTCGACCAGGTTGCCGCGCTCGAACTCTATGGAATGAAGTTTCGGCCCGGCGCCTTTCATCGCGAGAACGGACACGATGAACTGACGCTGACAACGGATTCGAATACTGCAAGCGTTAAGCCCCAGCAGTTCACGGCGAACATCACACTGAAGGATGGCCGCAGCTTCTCGACCTTGGCCACGGTGCTGCCTGCTCGTCCTCGCGTTCTGCTGATCAGCAAAGGCGTGCAAGAGGACGAGGCATCGCCGCAGGCAATTCACCTCGGCAATCCTGACGATCTGCCCACGACCGGACGTATTGTGTTCTTCGTGAAAGCTCTCTCACCCGAAACGTTTCCGCGCACTCAGAAGATCGAAGTAGCTGCCGCCGATGAGTCCTTCAAAACAATGCTCAGTCTGACCGATGGCACGCTCGTTCTGCAGGACGCGCAAACCGCTTTGGGCGTGCTCGATCCCGCGAAGACGTTTGGCGCTTCCGCTTTTGGTCCGCTTCGGTTCCGCGCGATCGATGCAAATGGGACCGCAGGAGAGTGGCAGAATCTCGGCACTCTGGTTCGATTGCCTGCGCTAAAAGAGATTCGCTGTCCGATGGCAACGGCGAAGAACTGCGTGCTGGCGGGTTCAGACCTCTTCCTGCTTTCGGCAGTTTCGACCAGTCCCGATTTCAACGATGACGCTCACGTACCCGACGGCTTCACCGGCACGACGCTCGAAGTACCACGACCAAATAGCGCACAGTCGACGCCATCGCTGTATCTCAAGCTCCGCGATGATCCAGCGGCCGTACAGAGCGTGAGTTTGCCCGTGATCCGCGGAGCCGCGACGGCCAGCGTGAACGCAAACTCAACCGACTCGAAAGTTCGCTGAGTTAAGGCAAGCCGTCCCGGCATGGGCCATTGGTGGGCTGCGGCGGAGGCGTAGGCGGGGTTGCCCAGGGTTTGTTCACGAAATCGAAGAACTCACTCATGTCCATGCCTGCGGCATCGCGGTGATTCAAATTGGGAAGACCGAAACGGGCTTCGATCATCTTCAGCACCGCCGTGCTGTCGGTCACAGTATGTGACACATAGTGCTTCTTCGTGAACGGCGAAACCACCATCATCGGCACGCGAAATCCGTACCGCGTAAAGTCGCCCTTCGGATCGGGTGGATTCGTCGTGATCAGATCCTGCGGCGGAATGCCATCCGGTGAGGGCACGGTGGTTGGGGGAGGCACGTGGTCGTAGAATCCTCCACCTTCGTCATAGACCAGGATGAAGGCCGAATCTTTCCATGAACTGCTCGCCATGAAGGCATTGATGATCTTGGCCGTTTCCGCCGCGCCGTCCTGAATGTCGTTTCCCAACCCGGGATGCTCGTCGTTGCCATCCGTAAATCCAGGCTCAATGTAGGACACTTGTGGCAGCGTACCGTTCTGCAGATCGGTGAAGTACTGCGTGAGCGGGAAGAACTTGTTCGCGTGCGTGGCCATGAATCCGGCAAAATCGTCAAGCTCGGTATCGAGGTGCGGATCCATGTAATAGATCTTGTACGAAATGTTCTTCGTATCGAGCAGATCGAAGATCGTCTTCGCGCTCACCTGCTGAGTTGGACGATGCACATGTCCAACTGAAGTCGCGGCGACCAGATACAGCCGATTTGCTTCTGTTTCAGTTGGCGCTGGAGCAAACCAGCGGTCTGACGTGGCGAATTGACTCGCCATGAAGTAGTAGTAAGGAAGATCGTCAGCGGTGTAGTAGCCCATCGCGCGCTTGCCGACCGTGTCCTGACTTCCCTGCCCCATCGCTGCCGCGCCTGCCTGGACTACGAAGCCATCCATCGTGGGAGTATCCGAGGTCTCGTTAAAGCGATTGAAGTTGATGTGGCTCGTGGCCCAATCGGCGCTCGTGTTCTCCACGCACATTGTCTGCAGGTGAAACGCTGGGATGATGGTTCCATCGAATGCGGGATTCTTGGCATCGGGCGGCATGCCATCCACGTCGGTTGGTAAGCCTTGGGATGCGCGATAGTCGTTCATGTGTCCGAAATAGGTGTCGAACGAACGGTTCTCTTGCGACATGAAGATGATGTGATTGATCGGACTCAGGTCGCCAGTTGGACCATTGTTCGGCCCGGGTGTCGGAGGCACAGGCGGAAATGCGGTAGTGCCGCCAGTAGCTGTACCGCCGTTGTTAGCTCCTCCGCCGCTAGTTGGCGAAGAGCCACTCGGGTTCTTCGATCCGCTTAGCGCCAAGCAGCCGCTCAGGCACAGGCAAATCATCGCCGTGGCAGCGAACTCAAGGAGTGATTTCGCAGTATTTCGG
>CAYNPS010000268.1:0-4446 GCA_964399125.1 uncultured Terriglobales bacterium | reverse complement strand
CGGAATGGAGAACAACGCATCGAGGTTGAGTTGAGCGATCCAGACAGGTTGCTTCAGTTTGCGCTCGATCGCTGAGTCCGGATGCAACTGGCCGAGCTCGCCGACTGATTTTCCACTCAAAACAATTTTTGCTGAGCGCCCGGGATGCAGGTACTTTGAACCCGGAGCCTCGAAGCGAAGCGACTCCATCGTGAATAGATCGAGGACATTCTCGACGTCGCCTTTGAGGTCGAAGAAGTTTAGCGACCGCGGAGTCTGTTCCAGTGTGGTCTCGGGGACTAGACCTGTGCCTGCGAAGCAAGCGTAATAGCTCTGATTAACCCGGTCCCCTTCTGCCGAGAAGACGTTTCCCATTTCGAAGAGACGAACGTCAGTGGCTCCGCGATTAAGGTTCCAGGCGATCATATCGAGCATGCCCGGAAGGAGACTGTTGCGCAGCAACGGAGCTTCTTCACTCAGCGGATTTTCCAGCGCAACAGCGCGCGTGCCGGCGAATTGCTCGGCATCGGCTTTCGAGATGAACGTCGGCGAGATGGCTTCGTCGTAACCCAAGGCAAGGAGACGGCCGCGAGTTTTTGCCTCCGGTTCCGCGTAGGGCTGCTCGACTACCGCTCCGGAAAAAACAGGCAGCGTGTTGACGAAGTTGTTGAAGCCGTAAACGCGCGCTATTTCCTCGATGAGATCAATCTCACGCTCTATATCCATGCGCCAGGTCGGAATCGTGACAGGATACGAGTCCGCCTGTTCCGCGACCGCCGCACTCGAGGACGAGCCTGAAGAGCTTGCGCGCTTGGCGGTTCTAATGAAGCCGAGCCGTCGCAGAATGCGATTCGTATCCATTTCGGGAATCTCCTGACCGAGGATACGGCGAATCTCGCCACGATGTAATTCGATTGCGGTACGGGTGAGATCACGCGCGATGGCATCGTTGTAGCCGCCGAGCTTGCCGCCCGAGCTTTCGAGAATCAGCTCGGCAACACGATCGCAGGCGAGAGGAGTCGCGCCCCAATCTGCGCCGCGCTCGAAGCGATGCGAGGCGTCCGTATGCATGCCATGACGACGCGCGGTGCGGCGCACAGTCGCCGGATCGAACCATGCCGACTCGATGAGCACGTTGCGCGTCTTATTCGTGATCATCGTGTCCCATCCGCCCATCACGCCGGCGAGAGCAACCGGCTTCACGGCATCGGCGATGACCAGATCTTCAGGATGCAACTCACGCTCGACTCCATCCAGCGTCTTCAGCTTTTCTCCCTTGCGCGCGAGACGCACAACGATCTTGCCGCCTTCGAGCAGATCAAAATCGAACGCGTGCGTCGGATGCCCCATCTCCATCAACGTGTAGTTGGTCGCGTCGGCAATGTTGTTAATCCCGTGATGATCTTCGATCAGCAGCCGCTCGAGAATGTGCTCGGGAGATTTATCGATGTGTACATCGCGGATCACACGAGCCGTGTATCGTGCGCACAGTTCGGGTTCAACGATCTCGATCGGGAACGAATCAAGATGTCCCGTACTGGGAAGATGCGGCGTGATTGGCTTCAGGTCGAGGTCGTAGATCGCCGAGCACTCGCGCGCGACGCCGTAGTGGTTCATCGCATCGACGCGATTGGTCGTGATCTCCATCTCGAAGATCATCGCTGCCCCCTCGCCAGTGACGCCCTCAACAGCGATACCCGCGTGAGTCAGGTCCTCGGCAAGCCGGTGATAATCCACCCGCAGCGGAACAAACTCGCGAAGCCAATTGGGAGAAATGCGCATAGCTACTAGCTGCTAGCTACTAGCCGCTAGCCAACTCATTTAGAACCAGACCTGCAGCCTGTCACACAAATGTCACAGGCTCTACTAATGCTTGCCGGGAGGAGGCCCGCAATCACTCCACGCCAAGCTAGCGGCTAGCAGCTAGTAGCTAGCAGCTTCTTTTTCACGCAAACTGCTCCAAAAACCTGACATCGCCCTGATAGAAGAGCTGGATGTCTTCGACTCCATACTTCAGAATCGCGATTCTTTCCACGCCCATGCCAAAGGCGAAGCCGCTGTACTTTTTCGGATCGGAACCAACGAATCCGTACACGTTGGGATCGACCATGCCCGAGCCGAGAATCTCGATCCATCCGCTGGCTTTGCACATGGCGCAACGCCCGCCATCGAGCTTGCCGCTGCCTCCGCATTTGAAGCACGAGATCTGCATGTCGGCGCTCGGTTCCGTAAATGGGAAAAATGATGGATAAAAGCGCGTGCGCACGCTCGAACCGAACATCTCCTTAGCCCAGCGGTCGAGTGTGCCTTTCAAATCGCAGAAGGTAATGTTCGTATCGACGGCGAGGCCCTCCACCTGATGGAAGATCGGCGAGTGCGTCGCATCGGCGGTATCCGCCCGATGAACTTTTCCGGGGACAATCACGCGCACCGGCGGCGGCTGTTTCTCCATCACGCGAATCTGGACGGGCGAAGTATGGGTGCGCAGCAGCAGACGCTCACGCAGCGGTTTGTTCTGCTGTCCGGCGACGATCAACGTGTCCTGCGTATCGCGCGCCGGATGATTGGGTGGGAAGTTAAGCGACTCGAAGTTGTAGTAGTCGGTCTCGACTTCGGGTCCCTCGGCAACGGAGTAGCCCATAGCTTTGAAGACGCCGACGATCTCGTTCTTCGTGCGAATCAGCGGATGCTCGACGCCGAGCTTGCGCCGATTGCCGGGCAGAGTGACATCAATTCGCTCTTGCTCAATCCGCGAGGCCGCGGAAGCAGATGAGATTCGCGCAAGAGCTGCGTCGATTTTTTCTTCGACGAGCTTCTTGAGTTCATTTACCCGCTGACCCACATCGCGCTTCGCCGGTCCGGGCGCGGCTTTGAGCCACTGCTCGTTGAGCTGTGTGAGGATGCCGTTCTTCCGCGCCATCCAGCGATCGCGCAGAGCTTTCCATTCACTTTCCGAAGAGACGCTCGCTGTCTCGCTGCCCAAAGCAGACGCCAGCTCGCGCCCTGCGCTCTCGAGCGCTGCGGGCGAGAAATCGTCGAGCTTGGGAACGATGTACATGGCTCGATTTTCTTGTCATTCCGAGCGGAGCGCGAAGCGCGGAGAGAGGAATCCCTACTGAACCGAAACACCATGGGAGATGGTAGGGATTCCTCGCGGCCAAACTCCGGCCGCTTCGGAATGACAATGCAGGAGAAGCTAAGCGGTCTTGGCCAACGCCGACTTCGCCTGCGCGGCCAGCGTCGCAAAAGCAGCAGCATCGTTCGCCGCCAGCTCCGCAAGCACCTTGCGATCGAGCTCCACGCCAGCCTTCTTCAGTCCATTGATGAACTGGCTGTAGCTGATGCCGTTCAGCTTGGCGGCAGCGTTGATGCGCACGATCCAGATCGAGCGGTACTGGCGCTTCTTCTGCTTGCGTCCGGCGTACGCGAACTTGAGTCCGCGCTCGACGCTTTCTTTTGCTGCGCGATAAAGCTTCGATTTAGTTAGAAAGTATCCACTTGCACGCTCAAGTATCTTTTTCCGCTTGGCGCGCCTCTTGGTTCCGCGTTTTACGCGAGGCATGGGTGAGTCTCCTTTTTTTGACTACGGTTATGCGGCTGGAGGTAAGGGTCGGTACCTCTTCGCGCGCTGTGCGAGCATTCGGCAACTTGCCGAATGGGTTTCGAGTTTCAGGTTTCGAGTTTCGGCAAAGCCTGCTTCAGGCATTCTGATCGGGGCTGGCTTAGCCGAAACCTTGAAACTAGAAACTTGAAACGCTTCTCGCTTCTTAGTACGGAATCATGCGCTTGACTTTGGGCTGGTCGGCCTTATCGACCATCGTGTCCAGGTCCAGGCGCCGCTTCGTCTTCTTCGTCTTCGACGTAAGAATATGGCGCATGAACGCGTGCCCACGCTTCACCCGACCGCTGCCGGTCTTCTTGAAGCGTTTCGCAGCGCCACTGTGGGTTTTTAATTTCGGCATCGTTCCTCTGCAAACAATTCAAAGCCCCAGCAGCGTCGGAGCCGCCGGGGACTGACGTAAGTATATCAGGCGGTTTGCCCAAAAACACGACACGGATCGCACGGATGCTACGGATTTCAGGGATAAAGCAATCACAAGCTTGTGCCCGAAAAGAATTATCCGTGTGATCCGTAAGATCCGTGGAATCCGTGTCGTGTTTTGGTTTTTAACCCGGAAGCCGACCGCCAGTCCTACGCCTGCTGCGCTGCCGGGCTGCCCTGTTGCGGCTTGGGAGGTGCTTGCTTCTTACCCTCCACCTTCTTCGGTGGGGCCAAAATCGCGTGTAGGGTGTTCCCTTCCATTCGCGGACGGAACTCGACCACGGCTCTGTCGCCCACTTCTTTCAGCAGACGTTCAAGCACCTCGCGTCCCAGATTGGTATGCGTCATCTCGCGGCCGCGGAAGAAGATTGTGGCTTTTACCTTGTCGCCCTGTTCCAGAAAGCGCAGCACGTGGTTCTTTTTGA
>CAYNPS010000267.1:0-4470 GCA_964399125.1 uncultured Terriglobales bacterium | reverse complement strand
ACCCCTTTCTGATTGACCGCCCAGACAATTCGGTTCGCATGGGCTGCGGCGTGTAATCCAGTCGGGAACGGCGAACTCAGCACCTGCTCCAGAGTGAATCGGGCATCGGCGGCAACCGCGAATATCGACACGACCGTGAGAGCAAATAGGAATCCACGGGATCTTTTTCTCAGCATTGCCGAGAACCTTACGACAGCTCAGCCAGACGAACAAGTTTCCGCGCGAAAAACGTCTTAGTTGGGACTGATAGTCGCAAAAACGCCATTAACAGTATGGAAACTGGGATCAATTGCTTTCAGGAATTCCAATAGTTGTAGGCAGGTCGGTCGCCTTCGTTCAAAACGTTTCCTCGCCATGGTATTACGAGCGTACAAAGAAGTGATCTAAGTACCTGAAAGCAGGTTTGTATCTACGTGCGACGCATTCGTCACTAACCAGGAACACCCACCCGGGCTAGCTCAATCGATTTGGCTGTCAAGTTGCCAAAGCAGCTACAAAGGTTTGCTTCCAATCTCTTCCGCGGCAAACCCTTTGGATAGGGCATTCGAAAACGATTCTGTTCTGTGGAATGGCAGGAACCCCTTTTTTCATGTGCCTTGGGCTGTTGTTCGAAGCGTTAGTTCGGTCGGGATTCATGCTGACGGAGTCGCATCGACTTGGCTCCCTTAGCTCGTCCCAGAGCCGCAGATCTAGACGTACTTAGTTGCAGTTGCTTCAGCGTCAAGGAACAAAATCCTCAATTGGCAGGCATCTATGAGCTCAATTTTGCGCAGACTGGTCGCCGTGACCGTTCTGCTTGTCGCGCCTCTTTTCGCCCAGGAGACCACGGGTGGACTGCAAGGCACCGTTAAGGAATCCTCGGGTGCTGTAGTTTCCCATGCTGAAGTGCAGATCACGGGCACTTCATTGATAGGCAGCAAACAGCTCACAACCGACGATAGCGGATATTATCGTTTCGCCAATCTTCCGCCCGGCACTTACAAAATTACGGTTACCGCGAAGGGCTTCGCGACCGCCGAACGTGCAGGCTTGGAAATTCAAGTCGGCCACCTGCCCTCGATCGATTTCGTCCTCCAAGTGGGAACAAGCGAGACGGTCGTCGATGTGACCACCGAGGCTCCACTCATCGACACCACCACCGAAACCACACAAACCAACATCACCAGTGATGTGATTCAGGACGTACCGCACGGGCGCTCATTCCAGTCCGTTATCCAGTTTGCGCCTTCGGCGTCGAATGAACCACTGATGGGAAGCAACCGCGCGAGCAACGGCACTGGCGGTGTTTCTCCCGGCAACGGGAGCAATGGAAACGCGTATGGGTTTTCGGTCGCGGGTGGATCCGATTCTGAAAACTCCTACCTGGTGGAAGGCCAATCAACCGCGAACATTATCGGTGGGTATTCTCATACCAACGTTCCGTTCGACTTTATCCAGGAAGTTCAGGTGAAGAGTTCCGGAATCACGGCCGAGCACGGCGGTGCCCTGGGTGGAGTTGTGAACGTCGTCATGAAGAAGGGCGCAAACAACTATCACGGCTCGGTATTCATTCAATTCGAAAACCAAGCGCTGGACGGCGGACCAACGCAGTATCAGCGTTATGATCCGTTGGGAAACATAAATGGATTCGTGGACGCCGCCACTCAGATTGTTAATCCGGTAAAGCCCAAGACGAGCGACGTCTTCCCGGGTTTCACCTTCGGCGGTCCGATTAAGAAGGATCGAGCATGGATCTTCGTAGGCTTCAACCCCGAGTTTAACGACTACGAACGCTTCGTCTACGAAGGACCCGGCACCAAGGTTCCCTTCAGCCAGAACACGCAGACTTACTACACAACTGCTCGTCTAGATTTTGCGGTTACCCAGAAACTGCGTACCTATGCATCCTGGCTGTATCAATACCAGCGGCAGAGCGGCCAGAATCTGCCATGGGCCGATTCGACCCAGGGATACTACAACCTCAGCACTGGCTGCTACGGAGCGCTGAGTTCCTCTGACCCGACCTCGCCCTACTATTGCACGCCCTTCTCTGGAGTTCCGGCGTCAGCATATGCGCACAATCTCGGCTATTCGGCTCCGAACCAGACCACTAATGTAGGCGCGGACTGGACTATCACGAATCATCTGGTTTCCACCACACGGTTCGGCTATTACTTCGAGAACTACCACGATTTCGGATTCCCGACGGGCGGCAACCTCTTCATCTGGCAAACGAATGGTATCGGTGCCGTTGACAATACGACGGGAGCGCCGCTGCCAGCATCGCTACAACAAGCGAACCAATACAACAACGTTGCCTTCAACGCAAACGACACGTCCTACAATGCGAACAAGGCAATACAGGTTGACCAGGGTTTCAACTGGTATAAGAGCGGCTGGGGCGGCACGCATAACTTCGCGTTTGGCTATCAGCTCAATCGCCTGTCGAACACTCTGTATCAGCACTACAACGATCCATACACTCAGTTGTTTGTGGGAAACACCGCCGGAGCCGATTATTCTCCAGCGACTCCAACCGGCCAAGCCAATTGCGCTGCGAACAGCGTAACCCCGTTTGTCATTAATCCCGACGGGACCACTACAGGAAACTGCACTGGCCAATACGGTTATGCGACGGTGTATGACTTCGGCTCAAAAGGCGCTGCTACGAGCTATAACCACGGCTTCTTCGCGCAAGATGCGTTTACCATGGCGCGCGGAATCACCATTAACGCTGGCGTAAGAGTAGAAAGAGAATACTTGCCGGGTGAAGGTGGTGCCGGGTCAGCCGCCCGTCCTATTAACTTCGGATGGGGCAGCAAGATTGCCCCCCGTGTCGGCGCTGCCTGGGATGTATTCAAAAACGGTAAGATGAAAGTGTTTGGCAGCTACGGCAAGTATTTTGACATCATGAAGCTAAACGTCGCGATTAGCTCGTTTGGCGGTCAGTACTGGCAAAACTGCACGTATTTGCTGAATACCGCGAACCTCAGTGCGATTAATCCGGTTTTCGGTTCCGATGGGCGCTACTGTGAAGGCCCGAGTGCTGCCAGCCAGGCGAATTTCGGCGGCGGTAGCACACCACCGGGACTCACATTTATTGAGAACCAGAACCTCCGTGCCTTCCCCACTACCTGTTCTACCTGCAGCTCGACGCAGGAAGGTGTGGCTCCAGGGCTCAATCCATATCAGCAACATGAAACCGTCTTTGGTGTCGACTATCAGCTCAGCAAAGGGTTGGCCCTGGAAGTGCGCTGGGATCGCCGCCGACTGGACGATGCCATCGAGGACTCTTCCATCTTCAATGCGGCTACTGGCTCAGAGACCTTCGTGATCGTAAACCCTGGGAAGGGTATCAACAGCACCTTCACCGGTTTCTGCAACTTCATTTACGGGGCTGGTGCCGGAAGTGCCTGCACGAGTTCGAACGGGCAATTTCCTCCGAACGCGACCATTCCGGCTGCGCGCAGTTACGATGGAGTTGAATTCCGTCTGACCAAGGCAACCAGCCACAACTTGTACGGGATGTTCTCCTATACTTGGAGCCGATTCCGCGGGAACTACACCGGCCTAACCAGTTCGGATATATCCGACGGCGGCTTCGGGGGTCGCAACTCTCCGAACAACAGCCGTGCGTTCGATGAACCGTACTTCTCGTGGAACGCCGACGGAGGCTCCTCTAGCGGGTTGCTGCCGACGGATCGCCCGAATAAGTTCAAAGGGTATGCATACTATGAGTTGAAGTGGTTGAGCAAATTCTCAACCGACTTCGGCCTATTCCAATACCTGTATCAAGGAAGTCCGACTTCCACGTTCCTCGATGCAGGATATAGCTATGGCGGTGCTGCTGGCGGATGGCCCGTATATGCGGTGGACCGCGGAAATTGGGTGGACATCACTCAGAATCCAACAACCGGCGCAATTACTGTGGGTACTCCGCGCGTCTATCGCACGCCGTGGTACATCCAGAGTGACCTGAACATCCAACAGAACTATAGGGTTGGCGAGTCAAAGATTGTCAGCTTCTCGGCTACTTTCACGAACTTGCTCAACCAACACTCCGTGACTGCGTACAATGCGCAGATTGACACCGGGGCTGCGCAGCAGTACGTAAAACCGGGCGGCCAGTTCATAGCAGATGGCGTCGCCTTCTACGCCGCTGCCATGAGCCCGTATAACCTGCAAGCAGGTCTGAACAACAGCAACACTCACGCTCCGCTGGTCGTTGGCAGCGCATACGGGCAACCGCTGTACTACCAACTCAGTCGCAACATCCGCTTGGGGCTGAAGTTCACCTTTTAACCTTAGCGATGAATGCGGGGGCCGGATCCTCCGGCTCCCGCATTCTTAACTCCTCTTCAAACCTATGCGTAGCCGGTACTTTATGCACTGTCTCTATGCACGCTTGCCATCTGCTACGCCCGCATAAACATGACCTGCGTATGAGATTTGGAAATCCCTAGCTGCACATTTTCCAAATTGCGTAAAAGA
>CAYNPS010000266.1:0-4482 GCA_964399125.1 uncultured Terriglobales bacterium | reverse complement strand
GGGGTCGGCGGCGGAATCTTCACGGAGAGCGCGAATAATCGGCGGCTGGAGTTGCAGACGCGTTTTACGTTCTGACGTTCGACGGCGCTGCTCATGCTCCTGAGTGGAGAGCACTTCGGATGCCTGCTCGTCCCTAGCGCTTTCGCTTCCCAGCTTTTGCCGGGCTCTTCGACTTCACTGCCTTCTTTGGCATCTCGCGGCGGCCACTCGAGTTCGATGCCTCCATTCCCGGCGCTTGGGGAGCGAACATCAGCAAAAGACTCGGCTTGCCACTGTCGCGACTCAGCGGCGTGAAGTGGATATCGAAGACCATTTTGGAACGTCCGGAATTGAGCTCATGATTGCGCAGGAGCGCTGGAGAGGTTCGGTCGCCGAGCGCCTTGCGCCGCCGCACGAGAGCTGCGCGCAGGTTCGGATCAATGGGAAGCTGAGTCAATTCCAGTCCGACCACTGCACGCGCTTCAAGATCGAACAGTTTATGGGAGGCCGTGTTCCAAAATTGCACGCGTCCTTCGCTGTCGAGGACCATCACTGCCCACGGCATTCGTTCCAGCGTTTCGGCATAGCGACTGTTGAGCGCATCGAGTTCGCGAGTGCGAAACTCGAGCTCTTCATTCATGTTCTCGAGCTCTTCGTTCAGCGACTGCAATTCTTCGTTCGTGGTCTCGAGCTCTTCGTTGGTCGATTGCAGCTCTTCATTGGTCGTCTCGAGTTCCTCGTTCGTGGACTGTAGCTCTTCATTCGTGGTTTCAAGCTCTTCATTGGCAGACTGGAGCTCTTCCCCAGTTGCTTCGAGCTGCTCGATGGTGACCTGCAGCTTTTCGCGATGGCTCACGTCGTCGGCATAGATAAGCGTGCCTACACGCTGCCCGCCCTCGCCGTTTACAGGGCGCACCGTGACCGCCAGAACGCGCTGTTCATTGTCGATTTTGAGCGGGCACTCGAACTTCACCGGACGCTCGAGATTGCGATGGCTCTCTTCGATCTTCTGTACTAATTCGGGACACTGCCTGCCCAGAGCCGACTCGGCAATGTGTTGCCCGATCACCTTGCTGCCTGAAAGCCCCCACAATGCAAGCGCGGATTTGTTATCGACAATCAGGACATCGTTGACGTCGAGCGCGAATACGCCCGGCTCCAGAACTTCCAGGAGCGCACCGTAATAGAGTTTGATTTTCGCTACTTCATGGTCTTTCGTAGAACCCTCTTCCGAAGTCATGGCTCCATTGCCCCTGCCGGCGGAGAGTCGAGGAATCTCTTCGCCTGGCTGCAAGTGATCTTTCCGGAAGATCCTCCACCTTGAATCGACGGGCCGGAACATCGTCGAATTACTCAACTTAGACTCAGATTTTCCCAAAAAGAGAATACCGCCTGGATCGAGCGCATAGTGCAGCCGATTGAGAATGTGCGTCTGCGTAATCGAATCGAAGTAGATTAAAACATTGCGGCAGACGATCATTTGCACGTGCGAGATCGGAGCGTCCTGCGCCAGGTCGCTGCGGCCGAAGATCAACATTCGGCGAAGCTCGCGATTCACGCGTGGCAGCTTCGCGTTGGAAAAATACTTGTGCCGCCACTCCGGACGGACGCGCCGCAAGCGCTCCGGAGCATACTCTCCACGACGAGCAATATTCAACGCGTTCTCATCGACGTCAGTGGCGTAGATCTTGATGTCGAATTCCGAAATTCGGGAGCCGAAGTACTCGGCCACAAGAATGGCGAGTGAATAGACCTCCTCTCCTGTAGAGCATCCCGCGACCCAGGCGCGGAAGCTGTCGCCGGTGCGCAGGCGCTTCAAAAGGTAGGGAAGAATGTCCTCGGCGATCACATCCCACGCTGCAGGATCCCGAAAAAACTCCGTGACGTTGATGAGGATGGTGTTGAGCAGCTCATTGGTCTCATCGGGATGTCCGCGGATATATTCGACATAGCTCCCGTACTCGGAGAGCGAGAGCTGGTTCATGCGCTTGCGTATGCGGCGCTCCAGCGTTGTCGGCTTGTATCCTCGCAGGTCGAAATCGCGCTCTTCCGCGAGGAACTGCAATAGCTCATCGAGCTTCACTACTGATCCTGAGAGCAGAGCCATGAGATTTTTGGCGCGATGAAGCGCAACTGCATGACGAAATCGGCGCAGCCGGTTTCAATTCCATGAAACGGCATGGAAGGAAACATAGCCTCGGCCGGGTCTTGCACGATGGTCCACGCGCCCAGCTTCTTCAGCGAGCGCAGTCCTTCAGAGCCATCGCGACCGGCGCCGGACAGCAAAACGCCAATAGCTGCAGCTCCGCGTTCTTCAGCCACAGACTTAAACAGCACGTCCACCGAAGGACGCTGCATGCGCACATGCGCCGAAGAAAGCAACTGCAATCGGTTTCCAGATAATACAAGGTGCAAATCGGGAGGAGCAATATACACAGTCCCGGCGCGCATGACCTCACCGTCCTGCGCATGCTTCACTTTCCAGTTTCCCGAGCGTTGCAAAATCTGCGGCAAAAATGAGCGGTGCGCCGGCGCTAAATGGACAACAACCAGAATGCAGCAATCTGGAATGATGGGTAATTGCGGCAGCAGCTCGCGGAGGGTGTGAATCCCGCCCGCAGAAGCGCCGATAGCTATGACGCGGCCGATGGAATTCCTGGCTGCTATGTTGCCGGTGACAAGCCGAAGCTGCATCTCGCGCCTCCGCCAGCATGGGTTGGGTCGACGGCGGCCGAAACCATTGTCGGGTACCTCTATTACACACCCTGACGGCGCACTTTGGCGTACTATTTGTATCGCTGCGGAATCGCGCTGTGTCCATCGCGGCCACTTGGATCCACTAGCTTCATATTTCCTGTGGACATCTTTCCCTCTCTCCCGGAGTTCCAACCAACGATGGAGTTCATGTGCATGACATCGTAGTGATCGGAGCGTCGGCGGGTGGAATTGAGGCAATCAAAGAGATCACCAGCAATCTCGCTCCCGATCTGGACGCCGCCATTTTCATCGTCGTGCATATTTCTCCGGAGAGCTCCGGCCTGCTTGCGAACATCCTGAATCGCCGCTCAAAAATTCCCGCGCATCAGGCAGAAGATGGGGAAGCGATCCGTCCAGGACGCATCTACGTTGCGGCACCCAATCGTCATCTGCTGCTGGAGCGCGATGAAGTGCGCGTCGTCAATGGACCAAGACATAACCGGCACCGTCCCGCAATCGATCTCTTGTTCCGCACGGCAGCGCGGCACTTTGGCGAGCGCGTCGTTGGCGTGGTGCTCACCGGCTTTCTCGATGACGGCAGCTCGGGCCTGCTCGCGATTCACAATGCCGGTGGAGCTACGATCGTGCAAAGTCCGGAGGATGCCGAGGTTGCATCCATGCCGAAGAACGCATTGGAGCAGGTGCAGCCGGACTACTGTGTGCCCCTGGTAGAAATCGCCGGTATTATCAACCGCCTGGCTGGAGTGGAGGCCAAACCCATGGCGCGTCGTTCCAATCACAAACAAAAATCAGAGAAGAAACGCGTTCAGACGCCATTCACCTGTCCCGATTGTCACGGAACCATCTGGGAAGTGGATGAAAACGGAGAGATTCGCTTCGAGTGCCGAGTGGGACATGCGTACTCGCCGGAAGGAATGTTTCAGGCCAACGATGAGGATGTCGAGCGCTGCTTATGGGCAGCGCTGAGATCACTGGAGGAGAGTGCGGCGCTCGAACGCCGGTTAGCAGAGATGGCGCAGAAACGCGGCCGTCCTCATGCTTACCAACGCTTCGCCGAGCGTGCTCATGAACGTACGCGTCACGCCGCGGTTCTGCGTGACGTGTTGGTTGGCTCCAAACGGAAAGAGAGTCGCGCCAACGGCGGTGAGAAGCCAAGCGAAGACTTGCAGGAGGTGAGTTGATCGTCGAGGTAGCGTATGCCCAAGAAAAAGAGTCTCGATGAGACGATGAAGGCTGCTCAGGCCGCCACCGCGAAGACGCGAATGCTGCTCGAAGAGGCGCACATCCTCCATGCGTCTGCCGAAGTAGCCCACGAAAGGGCCGAGCAGTTGCGTCAGGAAATCCGAAAACAGCGTAACAAAGCTCGCAAAGCCCGCGAACAGAACCACCCGAACTGAAAACGCAAAAACAACGGAGCGCAGCAATTCTGCCCTTCGTTTGCAGAGAGGAAGGTTCTTCATTGCTGCTATTCAAGGATTCGGTGACCTCAACAAATACTTTCATTCATCCCACCCTGAAAGGACTAGAATGGTTCAGAGCGAAAAGAAGTAGTCAGTTTCGATGAATACGCAGTCCACCGCCGGTCGTCACGTCCTGCATTCGTGGAAAGAAATTTCAAACTACACCGGTCGCGGTGTGCGCACGATCCAGCGGTACGAGGTGCTGCTTGGATTCCCCATTCATCGGCCCTCGGGTTCACCGAGAAGCTCTGTACTTGCATTTAGCGATGAAGTCGATGCCTGGTTCAGCCGCAGCCCTATGCGCGCTGAAGTAGCCACTGATCGG
>CAYNPS010000265.1:0-4489 GCA_964399125.1 uncultured Terriglobales bacterium | reverse complement strand
CGAATACCTCAGCCGTTATTCGAATGCGGTCGATGATCTGGCGAAGCAGCGCTGGCTCGTGCCAGAAGATCGCGATGGTTTACTGCAACTCGGCGCGCAGGAGTGGGACCAGGCCACCAAGTAGCGTCGGTCTTGTCCTGTACGCTTCTTTGCAGCTTGTTTTGCATAGAATCTGCGTTCCTCCGCATCTACGACAGGGAGCGCCTGCACGTATATCGCGGCGCAGGAAGTCTTTCATCTCCATCTCTGGCACGAATCTGGTTACACCGTCTCATTCGACTTCTTCGCGCGCCTTATCCGATCACTTCAATGGCAAGCAGTTCTACAATCCCACTCTGCCGAGGGATTTCCTTCCCGCGTTCGCCAGCGTCTTCAAGATGTTTCGGGAAGGACGCAGCCGCTGGCCTGCTTTCGTCGCCAACAAGGGTGTTCCCGAGTTGCACCAGAAACTTGCGCGCGGATCGGTTGCGGTCACGTTTGTGAACCACGCAACCTTTTTACTGCAGACTTCGGGCCTCAACATCCTCACCGATCCTGTGTGGTCAGATCGTGCCAGTCCGTCGCAATGGATTGGCCCGAAGCGAGTGCGGAAACCGGGCATTCCGTTTGATCAACTGCCGCGGATCGACCTCATCCTCATCAGTCATAATCATTACGACCACCTCGACGTTCACACGCTGAAGGCGCTGAATGAGAGATTCACTCCCAGGGTGCTCGCGCCTCTGGGCAATGCCAGGCTGCTGCAATCGACCGGCTTCACAAACGTAGCTGAACTCGATTGGTGGGACTCTATTCAGTTCGCCCCAGAGGTCACCATCACCTTCGCTCCAACCCAGCATTTTTCCGGACGCACTTTATGGGATCGGCAGCAGAGCCTGTGGGGCAGCTACATGATCGAAGCGCGCGATCGCAAGATCTACTTCGGCGCGGACAGCGGCTATTCGACACATTTCTCTGATATCCGGGAAAGGCTCGGGTCACCTGACGTCGCACTACTTGGTATTGGCGCCTACGAGCCGCGCTGGTTCATGAAGCCCATGCACATGAATCCGGCCGAGGCCGTGCAGGCGCATGAAGACCTTGGATCGCGGCAAAGCATCGGCATGCACTTCGGGACGTTTCAACTCTCGTCAGAGGCGATTGACCAGCCGCCCGCTGAGCTCAAGCTTGCTCTTGCGCAAGAGGGCATTCCTGAAGAGAAATTCGTAATCCTCGAGGAAGGCGAAACCTCGGTTTACGAACGCTGAGTATTCACTGCCGAGTTACGTTGAAAGTTGTCCATCATGTCATTCTGAACGAAGCGCGGTAGTTTCTTTGCGCGCCCGCCGGGCGCGGTCCGGCGGAGTGAAGAACCTCTGCATTTCTTTCCAGCACGGGGCTCTGCAGCACTCAAAAGATGTCAAGCCCAGTTACACGTCATTTCCCTCGCAACTACATCATTCCACGACACAAATAAATTCAGCGAAAGTGTCCGGCAGATGGCAGGGAATTTGTCACAATAGAAACAGGGGTAGAACTCGTGATAGCGGAGATTTGAATGTCGTCGTGTTACTTTTCTGACTTCTGACTTCTGACTTCTGACTTGAGCTAAGTCCTTTCTTATGCGGGACGATGGGACTAAGTCCTTTGTTTGCCGGGACGGAGCTCGTCCCGTGCCTGCAAGTCCTCTATTTTGCGGGACAGGCTAGGGGGAGGGGTATCCCGGGACCTCCCATAGTGGGAAGAGACGAAGAGTATGGAGAGGGTCTACTGACTTACCGAACAATGTACTGAGGTACGGTTTACCTTCAAAGCCGAGGGCGGACAGCCGACAGCCATTTAGAACTTCGTCACTTCCGTGAAGTTGAAGTCGCGAATCTTCATTGCGGGCACCACCATATCGAACGACTCTTCGCCGCTGGCGCGCACCGGTTCGCTCATCTCCAGAACGTTGTTCAGCAACGTGATGACGCTCTGGTTGAAGCGGAAGTTGCGGATGCCGCCGAAGATCTGTCCGCCTTTAATCTGGAATGTGCCATCACGGGTCATGCCGGTCAGGATCTTCTCGTAGGGATCAACCTCGCGGATGTACCACAAACGGGTCACGAGGATGCCGTCTTCCGTGTCCTTTACCATTTGGTCGATGGTGCGGGCCTGACCGGCCGGGGCACCGGCAAAGACGATGTTCATTGGCGCTTCGCCCATCTCGTTGGGGATCGGAAAGCCATGGCCTGTGGGACGCACCGGGCCGACCTTGTTTGCGAACTCGGACTTGCGCACCTTTTCGGCGGTGCCGCGAGCATAGACAAGACTGGTGACCGCGCCGTTCTCAACCAGCTTTGTCTGCTGCTTGCGTACGCCTTCGCCATCGAACGGCGCGCCAGACTGGAGCGGATGGTAGACATCGTCGGTGATGGAAATGTTTTCGCCGAAGAGCTTCGTGCCAACGCGATTGTTCAGGAACGACCGCTCATCGAGGATGGCCTGGCCGCCCCAGTCCCAGAACATGAAGCCGAGCAGGTCGAGTACAGCCGCGGGTTCGAGGATGACGGTGTACTTGCCCGGCGGAAGTTCCTTCGGTCCGGCAGAAGCTTTGGCTTTTTCGGCTGCGACTTCGGCCAGTTCGACCGCGTCGAAGTTGCGCGCATCGGGGGAGTTCGCTTTTTGCCATCCGGAGGAATCCGGCGCGAGCATGGTGATGGAGCACTCAGCCGAAGTTTGCGTGTGATACGAGACGAGCCCGCGCGAATTCAGAATCGCATCGACCGATTCGGCGGTGGCGTAGATTCCTGCAGTAGTCAGCCCGCGCTTTTGCGCGACTTGCACGATTTTCTCGACTGCAGCTGCGCGCTCCTGCGGGCCGATGGTGGAAGTCTCGAAGTAATTGCGCGCCGGAGCCGGCCCGTTGGGATCGAATGCCGAAGCATCCGCCATGGGCAATAGGTCGGGATCGGGCGCCTGCACTTTGGCGAGATTGGTCGCGGCTCCCACCACGCGGCGAATGCTGTCTTCGTCGAATTTGTTGGTGGTCGCGCGCGCGGTGCGGCCATCCAGATTCACGCGCACCGAGAGCAAATAGTTTTCTTCAGCCACGTTCTGCGTGATGCCGTTGTTGGCGAAGCGCGTGAGCGCGCTGCGTCCGCCACCAATGAGAAGTTCGGTTTCATCGGCTTTCGAGTGCTTGAGCACACGGGCGAAAGTCTCTTGAGCTTTTTCTTTGTTTAGCATTCAGCAGTCAGCACTCACCCAGCTTTGTATGCTGTCCCAACTTTCACGCCGCGGAACCTCGCCGGAGCCGCGCCGTGACCAGTTCCCATCACTTGTTGCGGCTGTCCTTTGCCGCAGTTTGGGGTTCCCCAGAGGGTCCATTGATCGCGAGAGCAGATCGCGTCCATCGAGTTCCAGAACTCGGTTGTGATTCCCGAGTACGAAGGGTTCTTCAGCATCCGCCCGAGTTTGCCGCCTTTGATCTCCCAGCCGATCTCGGTGCCGAACTGAAAGTTGTAACGCTTATCGTCGATCGACCACGAGCGATTTGTCTTGAAGAAGATGCCGTGATCGGTCGACGCGATCAGCTGATCGAGCGTCAATGGCTTCGGTCCCGGAAGAATGCTGATGTTAGTCATGCGGATCATCGGAACGCGATTCCAGCCATCCGCGCGCATCGTTCCGCCCGAGCGATCTGCGCCGATTGCGAATGCAGTGTCGCGCGAGGAAAGATATCCGGTGAAAAGGCCGTTGGTAATCACCGGCGTGCATTGTGCGGGAACGCCTTCGTCGTCGTACTTGAACGTGCCCAGTCCAGGACCGTGAGCTTCGGTCGCGTCGGCAACGACGTTCACGATGTCGCTGCCATATTTCAGCTTGCGCAACTTCTCAGTGGTCAGGAACGACATGCCGGCGAAGTTCGCTTCCATGCCGAGCACACGATCGAGTTCGATCGGATGGCCGATGGATTCGTGGATTTGGAGTCCGAGCTGGGACGAATCGAGAATGATGTCGTAATTGCCGACTGGACATTGATCGGCCTTGTGCAGCGCGACTGCCTCTTCGGCGATGCGGCGCGCGTTCTCAACCAGGTTGAGTTCTTCGACGAGTTCGTAGCCTTTGTCCTGCCATTGGCCGCCGAACGAGTTCGGATACGAGCGCTTCATGATCTCGTTTCCGGCGAAGGCATAAGCGGCGTAGCCCGCACCGACAGTCGTTTTCGTTTGGTGAATGTCAGAACCGTCGGTGTTGTGGAACCACTGCTCGTAGCGGCGGAAATTGAGATTCGTTTCGGCCAATGTGATTCCAGCCACGGCTCGCAACTCGGAATCGACCTTCAGCAGCAAGGCGATGTTCTGCGCCACCGAGGTGGTGAAAGGATCGATGCGACATGGACTCGCCCACTCGTCTACGTAGGCTTTTTCGGGTGCGAGCTGCACGTCCTCCTGCTTCACCCGGGCTGACGAGCGTGCGATCTCGAGGGCGCGGCCGGCCGTGATCTCGATGCCTTCGCGCGTCAGAT
>CAYNPS010000264.1:0-4519 GCA_964399125.1 uncultured Terriglobales bacterium | reverse complement strand
GTGTAGAATCCGAAAAGGCCGCGTAAGCGGCCTTTCATTTCTATCTCTATCGAGGATTCACCAACGACGATGCTGCCACGGATCTTACTGTGCGCGGTGGTTAGCTTCTTCACTTCGTCTTCATTGCTTATGGCTCAGGCAAAACCGTCGAAAAAGACGGGCAGGTCTTCTTCCGCATTAGCAAGACAAATTCACAACTCAGCGCTCGTCATCGACACTCATGCCGACACAACGCAGCGGCTGCTCGACGAAAACTTCGACATGGCGAATCCTCCGGCAGGCGATAAAGGCAATCTGGACTTCGCCAAGGCAAAAGCGGGAAATTTGGGCGCGGAGTTCTTCTCGATTTGGGTCGAGCCCACTCAGTTCAAAGGTCAATATGCCCATCGCACGCTTGATCTAATTGACGCTGTTTACCAGCAGGCGGCAAAGCATCCGGACAAAATGGTGATGGTCTTCACCGCGACCGGCCTTGAGTTCGCGCATCGCGAGCACAAGCTGGCAGCACTCATGGGCATTGAAGGCGGACATTCAATCGAGAACGACATCCGCCTTCTGCGCGACTATTACCATCTCGGCGTCCGATACATGACGCTCACCTGGTCGAACACGAACGAGTGGGCGGATTCTTCGGGCGATATCGATGATCCGTCGGTGCAGCACCATAATGGGCTTACCGACTTCGGCAAGGATGTTGTGCGTGAGATGAACCGTCTCGGCATGATTGTCGATGTATCGCACGTTTCGGACAAGACCTTCTACGACACGCTGGAGGTAAGTCGCGCTCCGGTGATCGCCTCGCATTCGTCAGCACGCGCGCTTACAAATCATCCGCGCAATATGAGCGACGACATGCTTCGCGCAATTTCGCGCCAGGGCGGACTGGTGATGGTCAATTACTACTCGGCCTTTGTGGATGAAAACTGGAGAAAGGCATACGACGCTCAAGCCAGAGATCGCAAGGCAGCGATCGATGCAGTTGCGGAAAAATACAAAGACGCTGATCCGGTGACCCGCTATCGTGAAACCGACAAAGTCGCGAAGGAATGGGCCGCAAAGATTCCGCGTCCGCCGTTCGACGACATCATCGATCACATCGATCACGTCGCCAAGGTAGCGGGAATCGATCACGTCGGGTTAGGTTCCGATTTTGACGGCACACCTTCCATGCCCGAAGGGATGGACTCGGCAGCAGATCTGCCCAAGATCACAGAAGGCTTGTTGAAGCGGGGATACACGGCGACGCAGATTCGAAAGATTCTCGGGGGAAATTTCATGCGCGTTTTCCGCCAGGTTGAACAAGTCAGCAAACAGATGCGCGCTCAGAAGTCACAGCAGCGACCGTCGGCGGCGCGACAGATGAGTGCAGCTCATTAGCTCAAGTACGAGGAGATCATGAAAGCTCGTTTCATTTTCGCGTTTTGCATTTTGCCATCGTTTGTCCTTAGCCAGACCGCAGGATCGAAGTCGTCCACAACGCATCGCGCAGCTCAAGCGAGCAGCGCGGCACAGCCGGCTGCGCCTGCGGCAAATCCGAAAGCTATCATTCACACCACGGCCGGCGACCTCACCTGCGAGCTTTTCCCAAAACAGGCCCCGAAGACAGTCGAGAACTTTATCGGCCTGGCTACCGGCAGTAAAGACTGGACGAATCCCAAAACGCGCAAGAAAGAACATGGCGTACCGCTCTACAACGGCACCATCTTCCATCGCGTGATTCCGAACTTCATGATTCAGGGCGGCGATCCTGAAGGAACTGGTGAAGGCGGTCCCGGCTACAGCTTCGAGGACGAGTTCTCGCCTGATTTGATTTTCGATGTTCCCGGCCGCCTTGCGATGGCCAACTCTGGACCGAATACGAACGGGTCGCAGTTCTTTATCACGGAAGTACCCACGCCGCATCTGAACGGACATCACACGATTTTCGGGCAGTGCACGCCAGAGAGTATAGAACTGGTGAAGCAGATCGCACGCAAGGCAACGGATCCACGAGACAATCGGCCTTATGATCCGGTGAAGATCATTAAGATCGACATCACGGGACTGGCAAAATCAAGAGCTACGCCGCGGAAACCTGCCGCTGCGGCGCATCGCATTCCGCCGAAAACCAGCACACCGAAGTAACAGTTCCCTTGAGAGTAGAGGTGTGGCCCGGCCTCGCCTCTACAAAGTCTCGCCCCATTCGGCTTTCTTTGCGGTTTTGTAGCGCTCGCCTTGCTTGCGCGAAATGATTTCCCGTTTCAGTCCTTCCGGAGTGCAGAGCTCGAATTCGGCGTGGCCGGCGTGCCTTCGTGGATGACGCAGGATCCTGGCCACAGGCAGCGCAACGGGCTCGCGAGAGAAGACTACATACGAATACTTCTCGTCTTCATATCCCAGATCTCCCCGCTTTGCGCCACGGTGTTCGGAAGTGCGCTCCAGACGCTCCGAGAAATGGCACCAGTCTCCGGTTTGCATCGGGCACTCATTTGGGTGAGGACAGGGCGCGACTATATAAGCTCCTGCAGCGATTAACTCCCGACGAAGGCTCCGGATATTGCCAAATCCCTCGGGTGTTCCTGGCTCGATGATCGCAAGCAGCTTCTTCGTGCCTTGCCAGGCAGCGAGTGCGACTCTGGCCCGGTCCTGCATCTGGAGTTCATTCATCACGTACGACGCAATGACGAGGTCGAATGACTCCGGCGAAAATTCATGAGTCACGCTTCCCTGCCGCCACTCCGCATCACGAATAGCGCAATTTCCCGATTTGGAGCTTAATCGTTTGCCAATCTCGATCCATCCAGCCGAATCTTCGATCAAAACGATGCGCTCGAGATCGGGAAATTGCTCCGCTGCGGCCCACGTTGCTGTGCCTGGACCCGCGCCGAGGTCGAGCATACTTTCAACCCGTAACCCGGGGATACGGATTTGTGCTTCGCGAATTACCCGCTTGGTCACGGCATAAGTTGCAGGCAAACGGGCTGCGAGGTACGCCGCGCGATGCATCGCCGTGAGCTGCGGGCGCGATCGAGCCTTTGCACGGTACTGGGAGCTGAGCTCGGCCACTGTTTGTGCGAGATCGCGACGCGGAATTTCTGCAGTTAATTCTGCGATTGCGGCTGAGAGTTCAGGAGGAAGCATGCAATAAGCTTCGGAGCTGCAAAGCCACGAAGCCTCGAAGCCTCGCTACTAGCAAGAATAGACCGAAGAGAGAACCACCTTTATCGTGCCGGTTTGTTTGATGCGACGTCAAAAGCTTTGCGGATTACTGCACAAGTTTCCGGCGCCACTGAGAGCAATTCCAGTTCATCCAAAGTTGCCCAGCGCACCTCGCTCACATCAGAGCCGGCCTGCGCCTGTCCGCTTAGCACGCGACATCTGTAGTCCAGAAGCACGTAATGATATTGCACACGCGATTGACTGTCCCGAAGAATGCGCTCGAACACTTCCACCAGCGCGGCAACCTCAATTCGCAACCCAGTCTCTTCCAGCACCTCTCGAATGATCGCATCCCGAGTAGTCTCTCCCGTCTCCACCAATCCGCCGGGAATAGACCACTCGCCCTGAAGCGGCGGATTTGCGCGGCGGACGAGTAATACCTGTTTGTCATCAATGATGACAGCGCCAACACCGAGAAACGGGCGGTCAGGATAGTCGCGGCGCATAAGAAAAAGCTTCTAAGCTGCTAATCTCCTGAGCTTCTAAGCGAAAACATGGCTCTCCGGAAACATAGCGATCGCATCCGTCGGCTTAGGGGCTTAGCAGCTTAGAAGCTTAGGAGCTTAGCAGCTACAGGCTCGCGGCATCTTACAGTTTGAATGGGTCTCCGAATCGCTCTGCGAACAACACGCGATCGCTTGGGAATCTTCCGCCGTATCGTTTGTCGTCGCCGTCGCGGTGACCGATGGCGAGCAGGCAGACGACTTCCATATTGGGCGGGGCCTGAATAACCTCGCGGACTTCCTGATCTTTGAAGCCTTCCATCAGCGCGGTGTCGTAGCCGAGTGCTTCAGCCATCAGCATCATGGTGGTGAGCGCGATCATGACCTGGCGATTCAGCCACATCGGCAAATTTTCGTGCCGGCTGAGATAGTCGAAAATCAATTTTTTCGTTTGCCCCGATTTTGATGGGTGCGCGTACCCATGCTCGGCACCAATCCGGATCATCTCGTCAAGATCGCCCTGCCGCCATCCATCGCGATCACCCATCGCTACGATCACTACGGGAGCCTGCTCAATCTTTGGTTGATCATGCGCAGCAGCGCGCAGCTTCCTTCGCAGTTCGGGATCACGAATTACAACGAACCTCCACGGCTGAAGGTTGTAGCCGCTCGGTGATTCGAGTCCGGCGATGAGGATTTTCCTGAGATCCTCTTCCCGAACCGGAGTGCCGCCGAATCGAGGTGTGGAGCGCCGCTCGGCGACCACGGCGCTGATGGTCTTCTCTGACACTTTCTTTCTCCACGGGCAGCCACTGCTCCCAGCCGCCCGTCCAATCTGTTCGGAGGATACTATGCAACGAGATCCTGTTTGCAACATG
>CAYNPS010000263.1:0-4523 GCA_964399125.1 uncultured Terriglobales bacterium | reverse complement strand
GTGATGTGAATCCACTTCTCGCCCGGATACTTCATGATGAGCGCCCCGAGGGCAAAGGCGAATGGCACCGAGAATCCCACGTAGCCGAGGTACAGCATCGGCGGGTGGATAACCATTTCGGGATACTGCAACAGCGGATTCAATCCATTGCCGTCGGCGGGAATGGCGCCGCTAACCAGCGAGAATGGAGTCGCCGCAAAGTTCAGAAGCAATAGGAAGAACAACTGGATCGCAGCCAGAATCGTGGACGCGTATGCCGTCAGCTTCACGTCCACCTTGTGCCGCAGACGAAGCACCAGGCCGTAGGTGCTCAGCAGCAGGGCCCAGAACAGGAGGGAGCCTTCCTGTCCGGACCAGAGCGCCGCAAACTTGTACGGAGTGGGCAGATCGCGATTGCTGTGGTGCAGGATATACGCGACGGAGAAGTCGTTATTCAGCGCCGCCCAAACCAGCGCGAATGCGGCGGCCGCGACGCCGGCCCAAGTTGCAATTCCAGCGCGGCGCGCAGTCTCCGCCAGACGATCACTGGGAATGCCAACGGCCTTCCAGCGCAGAGCGACCATTCCCGCAAACAGGCAGTAGGCGCTCAGAACCAGAGCGAAGATCAGAGCGAAGCTTCCAAACAGCGGCATGGATTGGTCGGAACGAGCGGAGTTCCGGAAGCCACAATTCTACCTGCTTTGCAGCGAATTGCAGCTCGGCAAATGCTCTTAACAGCTTTGAATTACAACGTGGCTGGGATCACTTTCCCGGTCCGGAACCGTCCACGGCAGACTGCACCAAATGAATGAGCTCGGCGGGAGGACACGGCTTCTGGCGGAACAGCACGTTCATGCCTTCGTATTCCTTTTCTACTTCGGGCATGCCGCTTATTACGATGACCGGGACGTCGCGATTGATCTCGCGCAGCATATGAACAAATTCCGAGCCGGTAGCGTGCGGCATGATGTGATCCGTCACCACGACTCCGATTTTCTGCGAATGAGAGAGGGTGCGAAGGAGGGCAAGAGCGCTATCGGCACTGGTAGCGACCTGTACTTCCAGTCCTGCCTGGTTCAGCACCATCTGGCGCGCCGAGAGCTGAATCGGATTGTCGTCCACCAGAAGAACGGTCTTGCTCAATGCTCTTTCCCTTTCGCGAAACAAAATCCTAACCACGGAGGACACGAAGAACCCAGCTCCAGATTCGAAATTTCAATGAACAGCTTCAATATAGTAGTGAGATCAGAAGTGCTGCTCAGCTTGGCCGTTAATACCTGAACCCTTTCTTATCTCCGTGTGCTCCGTGCCTCCGTGGTAAACAAATATCCTACGACGCGCGGCCGCGGAGTTCCGATTCTGCACGGAACCAGTCGTCCATATGCCGGCCGTGGGTGCCTCCGCGCTGGACGTAGAGCTCGTAGGCGCGGCGGCGAATCTGCTCTTCACTCACACTGGGGTGAACGCTGGAATCGGTAGCGCGCGACGGGCGCGATGTTTCAGTCTGAGCTGCTCTGTTCTCGGCGGCAGAACTGGTTTGCAATGCTGAAGTTGCGGTCTTGATGGCAGCAGCGGCGGTGCCGTTGGTTCCGGCATCACCGTTTGCGCCGGACGCCTTCTTACTTGAACTTTTTGCTCTTGGCATGGATGATCTTCTCCAAGTTAGGGGGTTAATTTGGAATGTGAGCGCCCATCGGCAGCGCGAAGATCACAACGACCTCCACAGATGGCACAACACAACATCCTCATTCTAGCAACGGTGAATGCAGAACGGGAGAGAAGTTGAAGTGGAAAACATGGCACCTTCTTTGCATAACTCGTACGAACTAATTTTCTGGAACTAAGGTTTTGAGAAGCAGAGTTGGGTCGATCAGGTCCATACGAGCAATCATTGGTTGCGGCAAAGTTTTCTTGAGGAATCGTGCGATCCGTAGAATGCGTGCGGTCCGTCTTGTGTTTTGAAGTAGTTAGTGAAAGTCATGCGACCGCGTAGCTGCTTCGGTGATTTCAAGCTTGGCTACTCTCATTGCTTTCACCGAGATCACGTTCTCTACGTTCTGGAGAATTCCTTCAATTAGAAGGAATCGCTCGTGAATCACGAGTAGCCGGTTCTGGTCGTACAGATCGGGCGTGATGATTGCATTGGAAATTCCAGTTTCATCTTCCAGGCTCAGGAAGATGAAGCCATTCGCCGTCCCCGGACGCTGGCGCGCAATAACGCATCCAGCAATGCGAACCAGTTGCCCATGCCTGATTCCTTGCAGGTCGGTCGCGCGGATCACGCGCATTCGATTCATTTCTTCGCGACGGTAAAGCATAGGGTGCGGGCCCACGGTCATTCCGGTACCGTGATAGTCAGCCACAAGGCGCTCTTCGGCAGTCATTTGAGCCAGGGGAGACGACGAGTCTGGCTCGGCGAGGTCGGCCAGGAGTGGGCCCTCGCTCCATGCTGCTCGTTCGACTTGCCAGAGGGCGTCGCGGCGGTGGAGAGTTTGCGGAGCTACTCTGGATATCTGTTGATGTATTTGATAGGGCACCGGCTTCAGCCGCGTTGATAATTCGTTGGAGAATTCAACGGTATTAAAGCTGTCATCCTGAAGCGCATCTTTTGCGCGAAGGATCTCCCGGAATATCTCAGACTGAAATGCACTTACCAAGCTCTTCGGCCCATGAAGGTCGAGTTCATGGTGGAAGAGCCTTACCGACAGCATTTCAGCCTGAAGCATCGCGGGAGATTCTTCGCGCAAAAGATGCGCTTCAGGATGACATGCAAATGAATTCAATTTCTCGGGATTAAATTCCTCTACGGCGCGCGATTCCACAAAGCCTCCGCCCAGACGATTCAACGCGCCAATCTGCGCTAGCATGTTCAGCTCATTGCGTCTCAGTTCGGGAACGCGGCGGGCGAGATCATCGACTGAGGTAAAAGGCCGCTGATTGCGTTCGTTCACCAACGCACGCGCGGCTTCTTCGCGCAGACCGCGAACGTAACGCAATCCCATGCGCATCGTGATCTTGCAGTTGGAGCGGTTGTGCGGAGCCTCTCCGCCGCACTCGCATTCCAGGGTGCATGGCCAGCACGAACGCGTCACATCCACTGGCCGCACTCGCAATCCATGCCGCTGCGCATCCTTCACGATCGTCGCTGGATGGTAGAAGCCCATTGGCTGATTGTTCAGCAACGCGGCTGTGAATGCCGCGAGATAATGACACTTGAGATAAGCGCTCGCATACGCCAACAGAGCGAAGCTGGCGGCGTGCGATTCCGGGAAGCCATACAGTGCGAACGAGACGATCGACTGCACAATTTCGTCCTGGGCCTCGCGCGAAATCCCATTTTGGGTCATGCCGCTGCGCAGGCGAGTTTCGATCGCTGCCATCTTTGCCTGCGAGCGCTTGTTGCCCATCGCGCGACGCAGCTCCTCGGCTTCACCTCCGGTGAAGTTCGCCACTACCATAGCCATACGCAGAAGCTGCTCCTGAAAGAGCGGCACACCAAGCGTTCGCTCCAGCACCGGCTGGAGCGATGGATGCGCATAACGTACCTCTTCGAGGTGCTGCCGGCGTTTCAAAAAGGGATTCATCATCTTTCCGACAATGGGTCCCGGCCGAATGATCGCCACTTGAATCACGATGTCGTAAAAGACTTGCGGACGATTGCGCGGCAGCGCGGCCATCTGAGCACGGCTTTCTACTTGAAATAATCCGACAGTATCGGCTTGCTGCAACGCCGTATATACCGACGGATCATTCTGCGGAAGCTGCGCCAGGTCGACCTTATTGCCATAGTGTTGCGGGATCAGCTCGATGCAATCTTCCAGAACGGCCATCATGCCGAGTCCAAGCAGGTCGATCTTGATGAGTTTCAAATCGGCACAGTCATCTTTATCCCACTGCACAACCACGCGGCCTGGCATACTCGCAGGCTCAAGCGGCACTATGGAGCTGAGCTGTCCCTGGCAAACGACCATACCACCGGAATGTTGGCCAAGATGGCGCGGCAGATCCTGCACGCGCAATGCAAGATCAAGAAATTTCGAGATGCGCGGATGCCGAAGATCGAAGCCAGCATGGCGGAACTGATGCTCCATCGTGTCGGTCGGACCGCGCCACTCCCATGAGCCTACGAGCGCTGAGAGGCGATCCAATGTTTCGGCATCGAAACCGAGGGATTTGCCCACTTCGCGCGCGGCCGAGCGTCCGCGATAGGTAATCACGTTGGCAGTCATCGCCGCGCCATGCGCGCCATACTTGGCGTAAACGTGCTGGATCACGCGCTCGCGCTGATCACCGCTGGGCAGGTCGAGGTCGATATCAGGCATCTCGCCGCGCTGCTCGGAGAGAAAGCGCTCGAAGAGCAGATCCATGCCGACCGGATCGATGGCAGTGATGCCGAGCGCATAACAAACGGCGCTGTTTGCCGCCGATCCACGTCCTTGCACGAGAATGCGCTGCTCGCGGCAAAAGCGGACGATGTCCCACACTATGAGGAAATAGCCGGATAAATCGAGATGTTCAATGAGCGCCAGCTCGCGCTCGATCTG
>CAYNPS010000262.1:0-4531 GCA_964399125.1 uncultured Terriglobales bacterium | reverse complement strand
AACGAAGCTGCCCCTCTTGTAAACACGACGACGCAGACGCTGAGCGATGTCATCGAACGTGACCGAATAGTGGAATTGCCCCTGAACGGCCGCAATGCAGTGGAGACGATGAACCTGATCGCTGGGGTCAGTGGCGTCTCCGCTCCCGCCACCACTGGCCAGGCGCAACTGCCGGGATCGAGCACCGTAAATATCAACGGCTCTCGCGAAAACCAGACAAGCTATGCGCTCGACGGGGCAAACTTCCTGGATCAGTACTACAACGTGAATGTTCCCTTCCCTTTTCCCGACGCGCTCCAGGAATTCAGCGTTCAAACCAACAATTACAGTGCGCGCTACGGTGAGAACGCCGGCGGCGTCGTGAATGTTGTAACTAAGAGTGGCACGAATCAGTATCACGGCGATGCGTTCGAATTCGTGCGTAATCGCGTCTTCAATGCGCGTCCCTATTTTTCAACGCAGCGCGACCAGATCAAACGCAACCAGTTTGGCGGCACCGTAGGTGGCCCGGTGAGAATCCCGTTCTTGTACAACGGGCATGATCGAACATTTTTCTTTTTCGGATATCAAGGAGAGCGCTACCACGATGCGAGCACGGGAAATGCATTTGTTCCCACTGACGCGGAATTGGGCGGTGATTTTTCGGCGTTGCTGACAGCAAATCCGAACAATCCGTTCGGGAAACCGGTGATCATTAACGATCCCACAACTGGGCAGCCTTTTCCGGGAAACATTATCCCTGCCAACCGGCTTGATCCGGCATCGGTGAAGCTGGCGACGAATTATCTGCCGCGTGTTACCGGCACAGGCCAGGTGTTCTTCACCAAGCCCGTAAGACAAAACATTGACGAATATATTCTTCGTCTCGATCACCGGCTCAGCGATAAAGATAATTTGAATGGACGATACTATCGCGATCACGTTTTCTTGATACCGCAAAATCCGGCAGGCGATCTGCTCGCATATGGGGCGGGATACGACCAGCCCGTAAACAATGTCATGGTCCAGGAAACGCACACCTTTCGCCCCAATCTCCTGAATCAGGCCAGCTTTACGTTGTCGGACGTCCCTACGTTGAAGACCTTTGCCAGCGACTCGCCGAACGTTGCCAGCTTTGGAGTGACCGGGTTGGCGTTGCCCAGTGATCGCTGGCTGCAGAGCATTAGTGTGAGCAACGAGTTTTCGATTAGCGGCGGCGCCAAGGGCCCTTTCAACAACCGCAACACCGGCGCGCAAAACAATCTGAGCTGGGTGATCGGCAGGCACAATTTCGACTTTGGCGTTGGGTTCGCTCATGCGTCGGTCGATCTTGGCGACCTGTTCCAAGCGCAGGGATCGTTCACGTTCAATGCCTCGATTACTAACAACTCGCTTGCCAGCTTCATGCTTGGATATCTGAACAACTTTCAGCAAGGCTACGGAGAATTTAAAAATAATCGAAACAATTTCTGGTCGTTCTATTTCAACGACAACTTCCGTATCACGCAGAAGCTGACGCTCGACTACGGCTTGCGTTATGAGCCGTACAGCCCATGGAAAGAAATCAAGGGCCGCACCGAACAGTTCAGCATCTCTAATTTCAATTCGGGAATAGTTTCACAGAAGTTCCCGAATGCGCCTCCGGGGCTGCTGTTTCCCGGCGATCCGGGCATGCCATTCGACGGTGTGAACGGCAACTACACTGATTTTGCGCCGCGTCTTGGTTTCGCCTACGACCTGTCTGGCGACGGAAAAACCAGCATTCGTGGTGGAGCAGGCTTCTTTTATGACACGCAGACTGCGGGCGTAATCAACAATCGATTCGCCGATATCTCTCCGTTCAGCCCACAGGTCGCGCTGACGCCTCCACCAGGACCGTTCAGCGAGCCATTGCGCGGGTATACGGGCTACTATCCTTTCCCGTTTACTTATCCTCCGGCGAGTAATACGGCGTTCTCGCGACCGGTACTCGTAATTACCTACGATCCGTCTCGCAAGTTCATGGTCCCAATCACTTATCAGTGGGATTTGGTGGTCGAACATCAGATCGCGAATAGCCTGATGGCGCAGGTCGCATATGTGGGTTCGCAATCGCGTCATCAGAAAGAAACCGTCGAGCTGGACCCAGCCCAGTTCGGGAAAACCGGAAGCACCGACCAGCGGCGGCTGTTTGCGCCTTACTACGGCTCCATTTCTATGGATGGTGAGGATGCCAATGCGAACTTCAATGCACTTGAAGTGACGGTAAAGAAGCGTATGTCGCAGCATTTGAGCTTCACTGGCGCTTACACGTGGTCTAAGTCGCTGGACGACGTCCCGCAGGGCGGCAACGACAACGATATTGGCGCAGACAGCGCGTCAGCGCTGCCTTGGACGAACCCCAATCGGCATGCGTTTGACTATGGTCCGTCTGGATTCGACCATACCCATCGATTTGTCCTCTCGTACGTGTTGACGCTGCCGACGTTCGCCAATTCAAACGGCTTGATACGGTCGGTCGTCGGCGGTTGGGAACATACCGGCATCATGACATTGCAGAGCGGTGGCGCTTTCACCGTACTTGCCGGTAAGGATCAGTCGCAAACCGGACTCAATCATGATCGCGCGGTGCTGGTAGCCGGTGTCGATCCTTCTGCATCAGGAACCTGCGGCACTACCACTCCATGTGTGAAATGGCTAAATCCGGCAGCATTCGGTGTGCCCCCGCTTGGCTCCGCCGGCACCCTGGCGAAGGACAGCTTTCGCGGGCCCGGCTTCTTCGGGTGGGACATGGGCGTGTTCAAGAACATTCCCGCAGGAGAACACCTCAAATTTCAGTTCCGCGCGGAGTTCTTTAACGTCTTTAATCACACAAACCTCAACAATCCCAACGCAACCGTGAGTGGCTCCGGATTCGGGACGATCACGGGTTCGGGTTCACCACGCATCGGTCAACTGGCGCTGAAGATGACGTTCTAGATTCCGGACACGGACCAGAGATCCAATTCGGAACCTTGAGCGGAGCCTCACATGAAGACTCGATCCCTGTGCTTAAGTTCGATGTTGCTAATAGCAGTATGCGCATCCGGTAATTTGTTCGCACAACGAGCTGAATTGGCGCGCACTCCACCGATGGGCTGGAACAGTTGGAACCACTTCCGACTCAAGATTGACGACGTCACAATTCGCGCGCAGGCAGCGGCGCTGGTCAAGAACGGAATGAAAGATGCCGGCTACGAGTACGTGGTGATCGACGGCGGCTGGGAAGGTTTTCACGATCAGGAAGGCAACTTTCATTCCGACCCCCAGCGCTTCCCAGACATGAAGGCGCTTATCGACTACATCCATGGCCTCGGTCTCAAAGCGGGAATCCATACCACTCCGGGACCGAAAACTTGTTCTGGGCGCGAGGGCAGCTATGGCCATGAAGTGCAGGACGCCCAGACTTTTGCTCAATGGGGAATTGATTTCGTGAAGTACGACTGGTGCTCAGGCGACCAGGTGTATAAACCGGAGCAAATGCAGGCTGCCTACAAAAAGTTCGCCGACGCATTGGCCGCCACCGGACGACCAATTCTCTTGAGTCTGTGCCAATATGGGATTCAGGACGTGTGGAAATGGGGAGCCTCTGTAGGGGCGCAGATGTGGCGCACCACTTTCGATATTGAGGACAATTATTTCCAAATGATGTTCATCGGCCTCGGACAAAATGGGCTGGAGAAGTATGCCGGACCTGGACGCTGGAATGATCCCGACATGCTCGAAGTCGGCAATGGCCACATGAAAGAGGAGGAGTACCGCACACACATGACGTTGTGGTGCATGCTCGCGGCGCCGCTCTTTGCTGGGAACGATCTCACAGATATGAGTCGGTCGGCATTGCAAATCCTCACCAATCGAGAAGCTATCGCCATCGATCAGGACTCAGCAGGCGTGCGGGGGCACCGAGTGTGGCAGGAAGGTCCCACCGAAATCTGGATTAAGTCGCTGGCGGATGGCAGCAAGGCTGTCGCAATATTCAATCGGGAGACCCGCCCGATGTCGGTTCCTCTGAACTTCAAAGAGTTGTCCTTGCCGGAAACCAGTCAAGCTCGTGATCTATGGCTACACAAGCAACTGGGAACATTCCGTCAGGATATGACTGTACAAGTTCCGGGGCATGGATCAGTTCTACTGAAGATCGAGTCAGCGAGCTAGGACCTTCGAAGTCAGGATTCGACGCTGCGGCTCACTTCCCCTTCTTCTTTCATGTCTGCGCCTGGCGGTGTACCTCGATCTCTAATGTCTTTGTACCCAACTTCGAGTGCTTCGCAGTTACGCGGATTGATCCTGCTCTTTCCGGAAGTGTCCTGATCCAGATCGCGCCTACCCCCCCGCTGTCGGCCAGAGAGAACGGATTGTCACCAACGATCAGTCCGGGACCAATCAAGTCGAACGCGACCTCACCTTCGGCGAAGGCTCTTTCCGCTCCAAATTTGTCCGTGACTTTGAATACAAGGCGCGTGGCGTCGGAGCCGTCGGCGATTAGTGCGTTGTCATCTGCCGCAAACACAAGCTCATCCGAAGAAGGATC
>CAYNPS010000261.1:0-4540 GCA_964399125.1 uncultured Terriglobales bacterium | reverse complement strand
GCTTCTTGAGTTCTTTGGCTAAATGGAAACCGTACTCGTTGAGTCTCTCTGTACTCGGTGGGAACGCTGTGACTAAGCAAACCTTCATGGGGCCCATCCGCCTTACTTCAGGAGCGGCTTACGTGTTTACAGATGAGACACTCTGCCGAGATGTTGGCAGCAGCTTAGAAAAAAAATTTACGAGTTCTTCATCTCCTGGCGATGCGGTTCACTCGCGGATTTGCAGGCGAACCGCATTGCGTATCTCACTCCAACAATAATCGTAGAGGCATTAACCACTTTGATAACGGCTTTGTGGCATGGCGAGGGATGCAGCGCGCCGCCGCATCCCTCGCCCGCAGGTCAGAAACGAATAGTCGGACCGAAAGACAGCTTCAGATCATGCTGCGCGCCGCGGTCGAAGTAGATCTCATCACCTGCATCGACGCGTATCCCGACGGGACCAAGGAAGAACTCCAGTCCTCCGCCGGGATAGAAGACGCCGTTCAGGTCAGTGTTCTGAAGACTCGTTGGGAAATTACCGAAGGTAACCGCTCCAGGAGTTACCCCGAAACGCACGAAACCGCCTTTTGCAAACAAAAACGCGCGTACAGGCGAGTTGGTGCCCAGCTGGAACTTTGGCCCAAACGCGAAATGAGTCGCGCGTAGATCTGAGCGGAACGTGGTGGTGTTGCTATTGATCCCGCTCAGGCTAGTTGTGTTGCTCTGCGAGAAATCGTATGAGCCCTCAGCCTCAAGCGCGACGTTCGGGTGTACGTTAAGGCCAACGCGCCCTCCAACGCCGTAAAGATTGAGACTGCTGGCTGAGGCGCGGAACAATTCACCATATACTCCGATTTCTCCGTGATCCTGGGCACGCAACGCCGGCGCACAGACAAACGCGCCTACCGCGATCAGCATGACTGCTAAACGTGTTTTCATGGAACCTTCCCCCATTGCAAATCTGGCGTTTCTCCACGCATTCGGGTGCACAACTTACGTTTACACATCCCAACCAGGGTTAAGTGGAGAGACGCTAAGTGAGACGAGCAGCGCAGGCGGCAGGTTGGCAGCAAGTGAGAGTAGCTCTGGAGCATTGCATGTTCTGCATCCGGTGCATCACTGAATGCAGAACTTGGAAAACCTAATTCCGGCGATACGCAATCAGAAGCAGGCAGAGGTAGGGAGATGCACGGGACGCTCGACATTAGAAAAGCCGCTATAGGCACGGATGGAGAGATATATCAGGTCCGCTACGAGGACCTTGCTGGGGAGTCATTCACCGCCAGCATGAACAAGGAGGACTTGCACGAGCTGCTCTATGACAAGCTATCAATCGAAGTACCTGACGGAGAGCTCGATCGCGCATTCGACCGGGTACTTCACGATGGACACGTCACATTTCCCGAGATCGAAATGAGAGAAGAGGAGCTGGCCGGCGCAGGTTTGCGCTATCTGGCGCCGGAGGGATGAACTAGCTGGTGATTGTTTGAGGAGACAACTTTCGGGCCAGGTCGGTCGCGATCTGGCGTCCATGAAAGCGTCCGTTCTCGATAAAGATCTCGCTCGTTCGAGCTCCAGCCACGATCACGCCGGCTAAATAGATACCGGGAATGTTCGATTCCAATGTTTCGGTGTTGCAGTAGGGACGGCAATCACCATCGGCGATCTGAATTCCAATTGACCGCAGAAAATCGTAGTCGGGATGATATCCGGTCAACGCAAACACAAAGTCATTGTCGATTTCGAATGTTCGTCCCTGCGTCTCCAATAGAACGCTACGCTCTCGTACCTCGCGAACGGTCGTATTGAAATGCGCGGTGACTTCGCCGTTGCGAATGCGATTTTCGATATCGGGCAGAATCCAGTACTTCACGTTCTTGTGCATCGCCGGACCACGATGAACCAACGTGACACGCGCTCCGTGCCGCCAAAGCTCCAGCGCTGCGATGGCGGCTGAGTTCTTGCCACCGATGACCAGCACATCAGTGTCGTAGTAAGGATGCGGCTCATGGTAGTAGTGAGCGACCTTGGGCAGGTCCTCGCCAGGTATCAGCATGTAGTTGGGCAGATCGTAGTAGCCGGTGGCGATCACGAGCTTCTGGGCTGAGTGAACATGAGCCGCATTGAATCGATCGTGTGTATGCACGCGAAAATCGCCGTCGCTGCCCTCGACGCGCTCTACGCGCTCGTACTGCCGCACATCCAACGCGTAATGATCGGCGACTTTACGGTAGTACTCCAGTGCCTCGCTGCGGGTCGGCTTTTGATGAGGACTGCTGAAAGGAATGTCGCCGATTTCGAGCAGCTCCGGCGTGGTGAAGAACGTCATGTTCGCCGGATAGTGGAACAGCGAATTCACCAGGCAGCCCTTATCCACCAGCACGGCGCGTAATCCGACACGCTGCGCCTCGATCGCACAAGCCATGCCGGTAGGTCCGGCGCCAACCACCAGAACGTCAAACGTTTCCTCGTGCTCTGAATTCATGTCGACAGTGCAATCAATATAGATGATCGAGCAAGTGGAGCGATGCGCTATCGATATAAGGCAATCAACACGCGGTAGGTGCTCATCCCGTTATTTCCTGTCTGCGATAGACAAGCGCCTATTGAGTAGCCGCCGCTTGGCATTTCGAGAACGCGCTTTGTGAGGATCGCTGGAAGATCGATTGGGTTTGGCGCCGTGAAATTGAAGCTGTAGGCCTGCATATTGCGACGCGGCAATGCAGCCATCGCTGCACCCCCAGCAGTGTCGCCCGAGCAGGCGATCTTGCGGAGCTGAGTGGATGCGATCGCCTCCATCTGAGGCAGGCCTTGTTTCCTACGCAATGAAGCAATCTGCTTCTCAACTCCCTGCTCAAAGTCTTCGGATGAAAGCCGGGGAATGCCCGTAGCAAAATCTTCAGTAGCCCACAATTGATTGCCCGAGCGCACAATGCCAACTCCCATTTCGGTATACGCGGGGTTCAGCAGGTTCGTGCGATGCCCAGGTGAGTGCATCCAGCCGGACTGCAGAGTTTCGGCATCATCGCCAAACCCAACGTTCTCAGCGGCCGCACTGAAGCGAGCGCCTTGTAGCGAGAGTCGCTCAGTGAACTTCGCTTCGCCTGGGAGCTGATGGGTGAGATTCTTTTGCTTAGCCATCTCATCAGAATGCAGCCGCGCAGCGATGGCGAGTCGATTGTCCCATGTGAGAGGAGGAGCATTTACTTTGGCTCGCTCCTGGTTCGTCCACTCGAATATCTGGCGTTCCATTTCGGTTGTGCTGGTGATCTCTTGGGCAGTGGCGAGGGAGCGGAAACAAAAAATCAAGACACCACCGACGATGAGAAAAAAACGAAATCGACTCATTCGATTTTTCAATCCGTGTCATCCTGAGGCCGGGTTGTGGCTGAAGGACCTTGTGTTTGCTTTTGATTGGTGAAAAACAAACACAAGATCCTTCGCCGAAAAGCACGGCTCAGGATGACACGGTGTTGAGGATCGTCACAAGTTTACGCGACTTGCGCTTGTTAAGAGGTCGCCTGCATCATGCGATCTAAATCGCTGATCAGGCGCTCCGGAGCGTAGTGCCCGAGCATGACGTTGCCATGATCGGTTGCGATATTCACCACGTTCTTTCCGCCCCAAATGTACGCAGTGCCGGTTGAGGTCAGCCGGATGCCATAACCAAGTCCATTCCATGGCTCAGTGCGGTACGAATGAATGCTCGAACGTGGAATGAAGCGCAGTGGCAAGAGAAAGCCCTTCACCTGAACGCCATCGCTGCGCACGACGTACTTGAAGCCCTCCAGCACTGCGACAGCGACCCACGCCATCACAGCGATTAGCAACACGCCCAACAGCCGCGCTGGTCCAGGAAGCTTAATTGCGAGCCAGAGGCCGACTGCCACTCCCGGCAGAATGAAGAACAGCTGCATCGGCGCGCGGTGTTGCTCCTCGGCAATCAAAACTCCCTCAGGTGACGGTTGCGTCTTCGTTCGCGGCGTTTGCGCGAGCGCGAGACTCGCAAAGACGATCGCTAAGACCGGAAGTATCGCCGGCATGGGCCAAATATCCGACATGCCACGCCCGTACGCCGCGTGATCGAGAATCTGCCAGAAAACAACGAAGAGCACTCCGATCGTAAAGTAATGGATGAGCGTGACGACTGTCGCCAGTGATCGCAAACGAAAGGCTCGAAGGAGCACGAAGCTCATGACCCCGATGGCGAGGAGAAGAAAGAATGTCGCAAAGCCGAGAAACATCTCTGGCGATTGCCATCCATTCGGCCTTCCGTTCACATCGAAGTGAACCGCGATTCGCGCCGGGAGGTCGTTCCGGACGGAAGAAAAATGAAGCGCCAAAATGGGAATTGTCGCCCAGGGCAGAATGATCAACGTTTTTTCTAGGCGCCGTGATCCGGTATTCTCCATCGAAGAGCTCCTTTCCTCCAGATACTGTCATCCCTCGGGCCGCGATGTGGTACTCAACGCATCCAGAAAGTTAATGCAGCCCGAGGGACCTGCTGTCAGCGCGGCGGACGAACCAATCCGTCAACTTCCGTGAGATCGGCGTCTCG
>CAYNPS010000260.1:0-4562 GCA_964399125.1 uncultured Terriglobales bacterium | reverse complement strand
AACGAACAACGCGGCTGCTCATCTTCAGTACTCCCGAAGCAAAACCCGGCCGAGGGCGGCCGCAGGTCCTGAGTTCAGACGTCAACGATTGCTCATCATGCATAACATCGATCAAATCACGAAAACAGCAATTGATCCCGTTTGCGGAATGACGGTCAACCCCGAACGAGCGGCAGCGATCCGAGAACACGCCGGCAAACAGTACTTCTTTTGCTGTGCTCATTGTGCGCAGACGTTCGAGGCCAATCCTCAGCAGTATCTCGCCCCAAAGCCGAAATCCATGGGCCTCGTTCAGCTAGGTCCTGCTCCGAAACCTGGACCTGCGCAAAAACCTCCGGCCCAATCGAGCACGAGGTATTTCTGCCCAATGGATCCGGAGATCACCTCGAACAAGCCGGGTTCGTGTCCCAAATGCGGAATGGCGTTGGAGCCGGAGCTGAGTGCGGCGAGCAGGACGGAATACACCTGTCCCATGCATCCGGAGGTCGTTTCCGACAAACCGGGGAGCTGTCCCAAATGCGGAATGGCATTAGAGCCACGCATTGTCTCTGCCTCTGCTGCCGCGGAAGATGACAGCGAATTGCGCAGCATGCGGCTGCGATTCTGGATTGGCGCGGCTCTCACTGTTCCTTTGCTGATCATCAGCATGGGAGGCATGCTCGGCTCAGGCTGGCTGCACGAGTTCGAAATGTCGCGAGCTTCTGCATGGCTGCAGCTTGCGCTGGCCGCGCCTGCTGTCCTATGGGGGGGCGCACCGTTCTTCGAGCGCGGATGGAACTCGCTGCGCACGCGCAATCTGAATATGTTCACGCTCATCGCGATGGGCACGGGCGTGGCGTTTCTCTACAGCCTTATCGTGATCTTATTGCCTTCCGGAGTGCTGCCGGAAATTGCCGGCGCCCGACACCGACCTGAGGTGTACTTCGAGGTGAGCGCCGCGATCACCGTGCTGGTGCTGCTCGGGCAAGTAATGGAGCTGCAAGCGCGCAAGCAGACCAGCAGTGCAATTCGCGCCCTGCTTGATCTGAGTCCCAAACTGGCGCGGTGGATCGACCGTAATGGTAACGAGATTGACATCTCACTGGAGCAGGTCGCCGTTGGAGATCGCCTGCGGGTGCGTCCGGGCGAGAAGATCCCAGTGGATGGACGCGTCGAAGACGGCAAGAGCAGCGTCGATGAGTCGATGGTCACCGGCGAATCATTTCCCGTTATGAAACAGGCAGGGGACAAGGTCATCGGTGGCACTCTGAACGCCAACGGTTCGCTTCTGATTGTCGCCGAGCGCGTCGGCAGCGAGACCCTGCTTGCTCAGATCGTCTCGATGGTAGCCAGTGCGCAGCGCAGCCGCGCGCCTATTCAGCGCCTTGCCGATCGCGTCGCCGCAATCTTCGTTCCCGCAGTGATCGCATGTTCGATCGTTGCCTTTTTGGGATGGCTGTTTTTCGGACCAGAGCCGCGCTTTGCTCATGCACTCGTGAGCGCAGTTTCCGTACTGATCATCGCCTGTCCCTGCGCCCTCGGGTTAGCTACACCGATGGCAATTATGGTGGGCACAGGGCAAGGCGCACGGAATGGCGTTCTCGTGCGCGATGCGCGGGCCTTGGAGTCGATGGAGAAAGTGGACACCCTCGTGATCGACAAAACCGGCACTCTCACCGAAGGTAAGCCAAAAGTCATCGACATACATTTATTCGATCAAGAACAGTCCTTATCCGAAAGTGAAGTCCTGCGAATTGCGGCGAGCGTGGAATCGCACAGCGAACATCCGCTTGCATCTGCCATCGTTCGAGCCGCGAAAGAGCGAGGGCTCTCGCTTTTTCCCATTTCAGACTTCCATTCCGATCCGGGAAAAGGGGTATCGGCGAAAGTGGAGTGGCGCGGTAACCGTGTATCGGTACTGGTCGGAAACCTAGAGAAGATGCGCAGCCTCGGACTCGAGGAGACAAAATACGCTTCCGGAGAACAAACTGCCGTCTTCGTCGCGATGAATGGCAAGCTTGTGGCGAAAATAGCGGTTGCCGATCCCATTCGCTCATCCACACCGCAGGTTGTGAAGAGCTTGCGCGAAGCAGGCATCGATCTCGTAATGGCCACTGGTGATAACCGAGCCGTCGCAGAAAATATCGCGCGACAGGTCGGGATCGATAGAATCGAAGCTGGCGTGTTGCCTGCGCGCAAGGCCGAGCTGGTACATGAGTTGCAAAATCGCGGCAAGCACGTGGCCATGGCCGGCGACGGCATCAACGATGCTCCAGCACTTGCTCAAGCCGATGTAGGTATCGCTATGGGTACCGGCACTGACGTTGCCCTTGAAAGCGGAGACATCGCATTGCTGAAGGGCGATCTGCGCGGAATCATGAGCGCTCGACGACTCAGCGAAGCGACGATGCGGAGTATTCGCCAAAACTTGTTCTTTGCTTTTGTTTATAACGCGGCAGGCATTCCGCTAGCGGCAGGGGCACTGTATCCGCTGTTCCACACAACCCTGAATCCAATCTTCGCCGCGGCAGCGATGAGCCTGAGTTCCGTTTCGGTAATCGCGAATTCGCTGCGCTTGCGAAACGTCAAGCTCTGATTCACCACGGAGTCACAGAGGGCACGGAGAAAGAAACCAAGTTGGTCAGAGCTCGACTGGTACGTCGAGCGAGCGCCACATGTACCAGCTTGCCACTGAGCAGTACGGGTGCCACGACTTGGCGATACGCTCCATCGTTCTCGGCTTAGGCATCACCTTCATTCCGTATGCCTTGCGCATAGCGCTGCGAACTCCGTAGTCGCCGGTAGGCAGGATATTCGGTCTGCGCAGCGCGAACATTAGAAACATGTGCGCGGTCCACTCGCCAATCCCTTTCACCTTCGTTAGCTCCGCGATCACTTCTTCATCTGACATTTGCGGAAAGCGGTCGAACTCGACTAGCCCATCGCGAGTCTTGCGCGCAAGGTCACGGATGTAGGTCAGCTTCTGCTTGGACAATCCCAGTGAGCGCATCTGCGCTGGCCGCAGTTTCAGAATGGACTCTGGCGTGATCTCGCCTCCGGCTTTAGCCTCCAAGCGGGCAAAAATGGCTTGGGCAGCTTTGCCGTGCAACTGCTGAAAGACGATGGAGCGAACGAGTGCGCGGAACGTAGGTTCGCGGTACTGCATGGCGTACGGACCGACGCGCTCAATGATCGACGCCAGGACAGTATCAGCCGCGCGCAGATGTGCGAGCGCGGCTTCCGGAGAACCGTCCAGTGTTGGAGCGACTGCTGCGGCAGTGCTCAGCTTTTGCTTGGTTGCGGCTTTCAATGTTCCTGCTCGTAACGATATTAGAATGCGGCAAGAACTGTGGACGTTTCAATTTTTCTGACAACTTGAGTTGCCACCGGAAGGGAGTGCCGCGGTTGCGCAGGAGGATTGTTTGTTCGTTGCTCGATAGAAAAGCCAGCCATCCGGCCGAAATCGCAGGACTCGCGATCGCACGCTGCCCGGCACTTCATGCGGGGATGTTTCCAGACGCGGCGCAAAACCGCGGTAATTCATCACCGCTGTGAAGCTGAAGTGGCGGTCAATCGCGAAGAGATCTTCTGATACTCATCCTCGCGCACCGCTCCTTTGGTAACGATTTGGTGCGGAGTTCGATATGGACGGTCGGCGATAATCGCGTTTGCCTGTGCTTCGTCGATTCCCGGCAGTCCCATGAGCTCGCCTTTGCTCGCGGTGTTCACGTTGACGTGAGAAGAGCTTTTATCGTTCAGCCCTTCCTTTACTCCTTGCGCGGCGGCGGTGAGATTCGTCTTCGCGACCTCGGCGCCCTTCTTGATATCGCCCGCAGCCTCGCGTGTGTCCTGCTTGAGTTGTTCGGTAGCGTTTGCCGCCTGCTTGCGTGTGGTCGCCGGATCGTTGGAACACGCCGCAAACCCCAGAGCTATTCCAGACAGAAAAACGATTGGAATCTTGCTTCTCATACCTGCTCAGATTGGAAGGATGATCATCGAGAACAGTTGCTCAAAGAAGATGCCGAAGTTTTCACAAAAAAAGCCGGCATGTTCATGCCGGCCTTGAGGAGAAGTTCAGCTTAGAAGCTGAAGCGGAAGCCGAACTCGCCCGTGAGCGAGCGCGGGATGTTGGTGCTGGTCGGATTGATAAATCCAGCGGGAGTTCCGAAAGTACTCTTACCGGTTTTTGGATCGATGGGAGCAATGACGTTCGTCGTCACATCATTTCCATAATTCGCGCGATTGGTAAGGTTGAAAGCCTGAGCGATGATCTGAAGATTAGCTTTCTCACCGATCTTGATGTTCTTGCTCAGCCTGGTATCAAGCTGGAAGAAAGCATCGCCGCGGAGAGGATTGAAGGGCACGAGATGGCAATTTCCAGCGAAGTAGCAGGCCTGTCCTGCCGCGCCGGTCATATACGTTGTCGGACTATTATTCGGGACGACGACAGCACGATTGTCTTCACCCGAACCAAATCCCAGCGTGTCCCCTGGAGATGTGACTTTGAATGGACGTGCCGAGCCAAACTGCAGAATGGGAGCGAACTGAATGCCCCACGGCATGCTGGCGATGCCACTCACAGT
>CAYNPS010000259.1:0-4657 GCA_964399125.1 uncultured Terriglobales bacterium | reverse complement strand
CATGATGAGAAGCTGCCCAACCCGGTGACGTAGCGGAAGAGAGTCCATGGAAAATCATATTACCAGCACGCCGGATTTGGCTTGCCTCTCCGGGAACAACTAGCCGATTTGTTATTCCTGCCGGTTCCGGACTCGTGTATATTCCCGCTAAGCATGACTCAGCCGGATGTGGCTCTTACAGACTTTGGTTTGGCCTTCGAATGCTTAATTTTCGCCGGTTCTTTGGTATTGAAGCGGGAAAGCGCCCCGATTTTCCGATTCTGGTTCATTATTTATTTTCTCTCCATAGGTTTGGCCGCTGGCCTAGGTGGAATCGTTCATGGCTTCTATGCCGAGCCAGCTTCAACAGGAAGCCGCATACTCTGGCCTGTAACCTTAATCGTCCTTGGCGTAGCTTCGCTGGCTGCGACAAGAATTGGCGCCGTCACACAGCTTGATGCTGCTGCCGCTGTCGCCATATCCCGGGCCGCAGTTGTCGTATTCTTTCTTTACTGCATGGTGATCTTGTTTATCTCAAACAATTTTTTGATTGCCATTATCGATTACATTCCCGTCGTGCTCTTTCTTGGTTGGGTTTTCATGACAGCCTACCGTCGGACCGGGCGGTGCACTTTCATGTTCGGCTTTGCTGGCATATGCATAACTCTCGTCGCAAGCGGAATTCAGCAGGCCGGTCTTGACATACATCCCCGCTACTTCAACCACAACGCGGTGTATCACGTCCTCCAGGCTGTGGCCCTGGTCATGATTTTCATTGCGGCGCGTGATCTCACCTTGCAAATGGAGGCCAGGCAATGATTACACGTCGCGAGTTTCTCGCCGGATCGATCGCGCTTACCATAGGGTCGCATCATGCGGAGTGGTTCGCGGACGATTCCAGGTTCGTCAATGACATTCATTCGCAATTGAACCGGACGCGAGTGGATAGTATTTTAACTCCCACGACTCTCAATGACATTCAGGCAGCGGTTCGCAAGGCGAAGGCGGCAAACAAGGCGCTCTCGATCGCTGGCGGTCGGCATGCGATGGGAGGGCAGCAGTTTGGCGCCGGCACGGTCCTGCTGGACATGCGGCAAATGAATCAGGTACTGAACCTGGATGTAGAGCGTGGCCTGCTTGAAGTCCAGGCGGGCATATTTTGGCCGCCTCTTATTGCCGAATACTTGAACCGTCAAAAAGATCGGCAGCAACAATGGGGGATCGCACAGAAGCAAACTGGCGCGGACAATCTGAGCATCGGCGGCACCCTGGCCGCAAATGCCCATGGGCGTGGCCTGACCATGAAGCCATTCATCAGCAATGTTGAGTCGTTCACGCTTGTGAATTCCGAGAGTGAAGTGGTGCGGTGCAGCCGCGAGCAGAACCCCGAACTTTTCCGGCTGGTGATTGGGGGATATGGGATCTTTGGAATTGTCAGCAGTGTGACTCTGCGCCTGGTCCCGCGACAGAAAATAGAGCGCGTGGTCGAAATACGCACAACTGACGGCTTGATGGAGGCATTTGACGCGAGAATTCGCAACGGCTTCCTGTATGGAGATTTTCAGTTTGCGATCGATCCAAAGTCGGACGACTTTCTGCACAAAGGCGTATTTTCATGTTACCGTCCGCTCGACCCCACAACTCCCATGGAGGCGCATGTAAAGGAGCTCAATGATGAAAGCTGGAGGACGCTTCTGTACCTGGCCCACGAGGATAAACATGAAGCATTCAAACGGTATGCCGATTATTACCTTTCCACCAATGGACAACGGTATTGGTCAGACACGCACCAGTTGAGCTTTTATCCGGTAAATTACCATCGATTGATCGACCAAAAACTGCATGCAAAGCATCCTGCAACCGAGATCATTACAGAAATCAATGTTCCCCGCGAAACCCTGAGTAGCTTTCTAGCTGACGTTCGGGGGGATTTCAGAAAGAACAACGTTGAACTGATTTACGGCACAATCCGATTAATAGAAAAAGATGAGGAGAGCTTTCTGCCATGGGCCAAAGAGTCCTATGCGTGCACTATTTTCAATCTGCATACGGAACACACGCCTCAAGGCCTGGAGCGCTCGGCAGCTGCGTTTCGCCGGCTCATCGCTATGGCGGCGCGTCGCAATGGCACCTACTATCTTACCTATCATCGTTATGCGCGGCGCGAGCAAGTGCTGGCCTGCTATCCCCGCTTTGCGGAGTTCCTGCAGCTTAAAAAAAAGTACGACCCGACAGAACGGCTTCAAAGCGATTGGTACCGCCATTACAAGACCATGTTTTAAGAAATAATTTGATGCTTCAGGACTCCAGCATGTCTTCGTACAGGCAATATTTCTGGCTGCTTTTCCCGTTGTTTGTATTGTTCTGCCTGCGCGTTCTCGGCCAAGTCCTAGTCGCGTTTTTCAGAGTTTCATTTCTGCCGCCCATGGAAGAGTGGTTTTCCGGCGTGCTACCCTATCCCGAACTTCTCGCTTCACAAATCCTGATCATCTTCTTATACGGCAAAATTTGCCTCGATTTTTTCCGGGGTCGCGGATATTTTGTGACGCCCCGCCCCTATCTGGGAGCAAACCTCCTGAAGTTCGGATGGCTTTACCTGGGAGTAATGGTCCTCCGCTATGTCATTCGCATGAGTCTCTATCAGTACGAACGATGGACTGGAGGATCCATTCCCATTTTCTTTCATTGGGTACTCTCCTCTTTCCTCATAATCCTCGGGACTTATCATTGGACGCGCACGCGGGCCTCGGCTTTGGCCAATTCACATTCGTCAAAGTTGAAAACCAGGATGGTGCGATGGGCCGAGGGTGTTTTGGTCGGACTAGGAGTTACTTTGTGGGCTAGCTATCAACTCGCCCCGTCCATCCTGGCACATGAACTCCGATTACGTCGGGCCCAATTTGCTGTTCGAGTGCAAAGTCATGTCGCAATGATGACGGCAGACGGAACCCGACTCGTGGCCGAAATTTACCATCCACAGCATACCTTTCGAACTCCAACCATTCTGGTCCGCATTCCACTTTCCAAAACTTTCAGAAACTCTTTTTTTGCCAATGCTATCGGGAAGATGTGGGCGGAGCGCGGTTATACGGTCGTGATACAGGGTACGCGAGGAAGGTATGAGTCTGGTGGCGAATTCTACCCGCTTCGGTACGAACGGCAGGACGGCATCGAGACGCTGACCTGGATATCAAAGCAACCGTGGTTTAATGGCAAGATTGCCACTTGGGGAGGGTCCGCTTTTGGATATACGCAATGGGCCATCGCGGACCAGGCGGATCCTGGGCCTTCGGCACTCACTATCTATTTCGCAAGCACTGATTTCCACCGCATGTTCTATCCGGGAGGAGCATTCTCCCTTTACAGCGCCCTAAGCTGGGCCGTTCGGAGTCAGGGTAGCCGGGATCTCGAAGATTTTCCGCCGGCGGAAGAAATCAGTCGCGCTGCAAAGGGGTTTCCCCTGATGGATGCCGATAGACGCATGGTGGGGAGAGATATTCCCTTTTTTAAGGATTGGGTGCAACACCCATATCGCGATGCTTATTGGGCTGACATCGATGGAACAGCCAGAAATACGTCGTTGAAAGGCCCGGCATTGCTCATGGGCGGTTGGTACGATCCTTTTCTTCCTACACAGTTGAATGATTTTGTGCAGCTTCGCCAATCCGCCTCTCCGCTGGTGGCGGCGCATAGTCGCCTGATCATCGGCCCATGGGCTCATGCCAGCGAGATCGTCTTACCGGGCGGAAAGAAGGCTCCAAATTTTCGATTACAAAGCTTGGCCCTAAGTGTGCCATGGTTTGATGAAAATCTTCAGCCCGCAGAACACCGGTCCGGCAATGAACCGCCTGTAAGAATCTTTGTCATGGGCAAGAACCAGTGGCGATCTGAGAAGGAATGGCCATTGTCTCGTGCAATGCCAACCAGCTTCTACCTGCATAGCAAAGGAAACGCTAACGGTTCCTCTGGTGACGGCAACCTGGACGCTGTGGCCCCGCTGACGAATGAGCCGGAGGATTCTTACATCTACGATCCGAATAATCCGGTCCCTACGGCTGGCGGAGCGATGATTGGCGGGGCCGCCGGTATTGCCCCGCAAAACGCGATTGAGGCTCGCAGAGACATTTTGGTGTACACAACGACGGTCTTGGCGAGTGACGTAGAGGTAACCGGGCCAGTCAGCTTGGCGCTTTGGGTCTCGACCTCCGCCGATAGTACGGATTTCACTGCCAAACTTATAGACGTTCACCAGGACGGCTCCGCCTTTAATGTTTCTGACGGCATTCTGCGACGTTCCTACGTTAAAGGCCGGGGATCAACTACCCCCGTTGAAGTCCGCATCGAGCTTTGGCCAACCAGCATGGTGTTCTTCAAGGGACATCGAATTCGACTGGAGATTGCGAGCAGTAATTTTCCGCGATTTGATCGGAACCCCAACACTGGCCGGGATATTGCAACAGAAACAAAGCCAATCTCCGCAAATCAGGTTGTGCGCCATAGTCGCGAGTACCCATCGCGTCTCATCCTGCCTATTGTTCCATCAAGGTAAGCCAGATCGACGCTTCCCGATATGCTCGAAGCATAGCGCAACATTCTGCTCAATCGAGCTGCTGCTTCAACTCATTCAGCAGGTTCAGCGCCTGCAAGGGCGTAAGTGAATTCAGGTCGGCCTCATGCA
>CAYNPS010000258.1:2327-4661 GCA_964399125.1 uncultured Terriglobales bacterium | reverse complement strand
CTCGCGCAGTCCAGTCCGTCATGGCTCCAAGGTACCAATCATTTCCATTTCTCCTAGCGACTAGGACATAGTCTGCAATGCGGGCATCTAGAACTCTCGTCTCGTCCCATTCTGTAGGGACTGGGCCTAAGAACTCCATCACCTCCGGCTCCCGCAGGTAATTGGAAGGGCTGTCAGCCAGCATCTGTAACGGGGCTTCAAATACCACATACATCGCGAGTTGATGACAGCGCGTGCCTAGCGCCATGGGCTGTCCGAAAATGGGAGCGAAGTTTGTCTTTGATGCGTTTCGCATAGCGCCGGGCGTGTAGTCCATCGGACCAAGGAACATGCGCGTGAACGGTAGTGTCACGTTGTGCTCCGGTTCGGCATCGGCGCTCCATTTGCTCCATTCCATGCCGCGGACACCCTCGGCATTAATGAGATTCGGCCATGTGCGCGTCATCGAGGCCGGTTTTTGATCGCCGTGGAAATCGACCAGCATCTTGCGTTTTGCCGTCTCGCGGCTCACTCTTGCATAGAAGTTCATTACCAGCTGGTCGCTGCGCTGCATGAAATCGACTTTGATGCCCTTGATTCCCCACTTCCCATATTGGTCGAGCGCGGGAATCAGTTGCTCGTCGAGAGTCTTCCAGATGACCCATAGAATGATGCCGACGTTCTTCTGCTTTGCATAAGCGGTGAGCTCTTCCATGTTGATCTCTGGAACTACATCGAGCACGTTGCCTAGCTTGTACCAGCCTTCGTCCAAGATGATGTACTGCAGACCGTACTTAGCGGCAAAGTCGATGTAGTACTTATAAGTTTGTGTATTGATTCCCGCTTTGAAATCGACACCATAGATGTTGTTGGCGTTCCACCAGTCCCACGCCACCTTACCCGGTTTGATCCAGGATGTGTCCTGCAGCTCCGAAGGTTTCTCGAGCAACCAGACGAGTGAGCTGGTGATCAATTCGCCGTCACTGCGCGCCACGCCCACAACTCGCCACGGAAATACTCGCGTGCCGGAGATCACGGCAATGTAATCAGCGGCCTCAGTGACGCGGAGATCACGATCTCCCTCGAGCTTCTCCTTCAGAGGATAGAGTGGAAACGTCGCCGAAAGAGTCGTTCCGGCGGTGCCACGCAGCCACATGCCGGGATAGTCCTCGACGCCTGACTCCGCGATTGCGACCTTCGCGCCTTGTCCCACATCCACCACGGCAGGCAATGATGCAATGAAGGTTGCGGCAATCTCGCTCAAATGCTGAGGAGTGTACTTGCGCTCGTTGTGGGAAAAGAAACTGTCTTCTTGCGGGTAATACACGATGGAATTTCGGGGAAAATTCCAATTTGACTCTTCACTATAGACCTTCAGTTGCGACTGCGGCAGCGAAGTCTCAAAGCGGTAGGCGACGCCCTCATTATAGGCGCGAAACACCACCGCGTATCCGCCGTCGATTGTTAGACGGATTTCGTTGTAGTTGTCGCGGAGCTGCGCAAACTTCTGACGGATAACCGGCTTGATCAGCTCATTATTTGAGCGCTGCTTTACATCCAACACCTTCGCCTGGAGCCCGAGCTTATTATGCTCAACGTCCAGCGACAACGTACAGTTCTCGAGCAGAGCATTGCCGTTCAGCAGCACGTCGTAGCGGAGACGTTCGGCTGTGCGGATCCTGAGTTCAATTGTTTTGTCAGGGGAGCGCAGGTCGTAACTGGGTTGAGCGCCGGCAGCGATCGTACAAAAGATCAAGAAGTTAATCAGGCACACTCCCATGACAGAGATAGTACTCATTCACTCACCTCATTCGCTCGGATGAATAGACTTCACTGCTGAACGGAAGGCGACTTGTGTTTCAGCACAATTAGAAATTGCCGCAGATTACTTCGCTCCTGCTCGATAGCCGCGCTTTCAGCTGCCTGCGTCTGCCGAAATTTGCGGAGTTCGTTCTCCCCTTCGTCGGTATCGCCTGCCTTCCTGTACGCCAGGCCGAGCCGATAGTGGCATTCGCTCAGATTCGGAGATACTTCAGTGCAGATTTTGTATAACCCTCTAGCTTTGGCGAGATCTCCATAACTGCCACGCAGAAGACCAAGCTGCAGATACGCTTCTCCGAACTTGGGATTGATTGCTATTGCCTTTTCAAGCAGTGCCTCTGCTCGCCCCAGGTTCGCATCTTCTGGGGATCCCCTTTTTAGCTTCCAGAGCGTGATCGCATAATAAAAGTTTGCATAGGCGTTATCTGGCTGGAGTCTCACGAACCTAGCCAGACTCTGCTCCATACAAGTGGGAGTGCCCGTGGCCGTCTTTTCGATTTCTGCGAGAAGCGAGTAGAACTCAGCCCGACCGGG
>CAYNPS010000258.1:0-2227 GCA_964399125.1 uncultured Terriglobales bacterium | reverse complement strand
CATGCGGTGTAGGTCTGCGCGATTTTGGGTGGCCAGGAGTTTCTGGATGCGTTCTCGATCTGCGCGCAACGTAGTTTCAGTATCCGCACCGAGCCTTTGCAAGGGCACAACGACATTGGCGCTTTCGTTCTTATCGGCGGACTTCAACTCAAGCGTCTGTTTGGTAAGCGCCTCGCTGGCCCGCAATCTAGTTTCTGATCCATGCCCCCCTGCGCCACTCCAATCAGTGAGACCAGCTATCGTGAAACTCGGTCGGTCGTCCAATTCCATTTGCGGAATATCTACCTGTAAAGGAGACAGGACCAGATCGACGCGCTTTCCGTTGGCTTGAGCAATGACTGCCTGAGGCTCGAATTTACGCCATCCTGCCTTTTCCGCGCTAATGAAATAACTCCCGGCCTCAGACACAAAGAAGATGAAGTGACCTTGAGCATCTGCCTGGATTTTGGAAAACTTCGTATCCGACGCTCGCTGAAGAAAAACAAACGCGTTCGGAATTGGGTCGCCGTTGACCGTTCTCACTAACCCTTCCAGCCGAATTCTCTGCTCTCCTGTTGCGACTATTGGCTGCGCGGTGCACGCATATGAGAGTGCCAAGGCAGCGGCAAACAACGCTGTCGCATGGATAAAACGGTCTCGACCAGTTGCGGTGCCCAGGAAAACCATCGAATCTAAGCTACTCTCTGATGCAAGTTCACCATAATGTAGCAGGCATGCGGCTAAACAGGTAGGGAGCAGAATTCTTTATGCACTCGCCGATTTGCCCGCTCCCGTTTCTCCCGTTATAGTTTTCGTCCACACTAATTCAACGAGGTTTCTGCGTGCCCCTTTCGCTGCGCTGGCTCAGTCTCGTTTTCCTTGTGTTGACTCTGCTTCCTACATTGTCCGCAGTTGAAGCCCCCAAACTCGTTCAGAAGGACGGTCGCTGGGCATTACTGGTAGAAGGACGGCCCTACTTGGTACTGGGAGGCCAGATCCATAACTCCAGTGCCTGGCCATCGGAGCTTCCTCGAGTGTGGAAGGCCCTCGAGGACCTGCACGCGAATACGATAGAAGCTCCGGTTTATTGGGAACAGATTGAGCCTCAACCGGGAGCGTTCAACTGGTCAAATGTAGATCAATTAGTGAAAGGCGCACGCGAGCACAACCTGCACGTTGTCTTGCTCTGGTTTGGGACGTGGAAGAACGGCAACATGCATTATGTCCCAGAATGGGTAAAAGTCGATCCCAGGCGCTTTCCAAGAGTCATCAGGCCGGATGGCGAGCCCACAGATGTTCTCTCCGCAAATTCACGAGCTAATCTCGATGCGGACAAGGCAGCCTTCGTAGCGCTCATGCGTCATCTGAAGATTATCGATGGCAACGAGCACACCGTCCTGATGCTGCAGGTAGAGAATGAGGCGGGCTGCATTGGCAGTGTGCGGGATTTTTCCCCGGTGGCAAACGCAACCTTTGCAGGCCAGGTACCGGCCGATTTGCTGGCGATTGTTCACAAACAGCCGGGCACCTGGTCGCAGGTTTTCGGAGCCGAAGCCGATGAGACGTTCCAGGCGTACCATCAGGCGCGCTACATCAATGAAATCGCGGCAGCGGGCAAAGCTGAGTTCGCCATTCCGCTATACATCAACGTATGGCTCAGCTATCCGCCGGCGGAGTTGCCCGAGCGACGGATTTCTATTCCCGGTATTCAGTATCCTAGCGGTGGGGCTGTGCAGAAATTCGTTGGCTTGTGGCGCGCGCTTGCACCGTCGATTGATCTGATCGCTCCTGACATCTACTCAAGCGACTCGGGATTCGTTCGCGACGTGATTGCCGCCTATCATCGCCCCGATAATGCGCTCTGGATACCGGAGATCGGCAGGAGCGACAATTTCGCCAAGTATTTGTTTTATGCACTGGGGCAAGGAGCGATTTGCTTTTCCCCATTTGGCGTGGATCCTCGAGGCTGGAATATTCTCGGAGATCAGCCACCCAAAGCGCACCCGCGAAACTTTGCTCTACTCGGACCAATGAGCAGAGAAATCGCTAACTTGAACTTCGAAGGCAAACTGAAGACCTCTATCGAAGAACCCGGCCAATCTCAGCAGGAGCTGGATTTTGGTTCGTGGCAGGCGACGATCTCATATGGCTTCCCCCAACCTGACGGACGACGTCCGCCAGGTACCGCCGATGCGCACGGCGCCGCTTTGGTCGCACAGCTCGGGCCAGACGAATTCCTGGTCACAGG
>CAYNPS010000257.1:0-4670 GCA_964399125.1 uncultured Terriglobales bacterium | reverse complement strand
TCCCGATCGCCGGGATCGCACTGATCTGTTTAACCATTGCAGTTGCTATATGCGCCCACGTGCGGGCCAACACGCCCTCCGGCGCCACTGGAAGAAGTGTGCCGCGCGCCGCGATTGCTCTCGTCAAACGTGGGACGATTTCAAACACGCTATCAGTCGCTGGAGAGTTCATTCCATTTCAGGAAGTCGAATTGCATGCCAAGATCGCAGGATACCTAAAAAAGATTAACGTAGATATTGGCGACCGGGTGCATAAAGGCGAGGTGCTCGCCATTCTCGAAGTTCCCGAACTGGCGGCACAGGTTCAAGGTGCCGATGCGGGCGTTCGTCACAGCCAGGATGAAATCGTCCGCGCGCAAAACGAAGTAGCCCGTGCCGAAGCCGATCATGCTGCACTGCATGCGGCCGCCACTCGCCTGAAGCTGGCTGCAGATGCGCGTCCGGGATTGGTCGCCGCGCAGGAACTGGACGATGCGCAGGCTAAGGACAGGGCAACGGAAGCTCAGGTAGAGGCCGCCAAGTCGGCCTTGTCAGCCGCGCGTCAGCAACTCGATGTGGCTAAAGCAAGCCACATGCAGGTATCGGCGATGTCCGACTACTCGCGCATAGTTGCTCCCTTTAACGGTGTGGTGACCTGGCGCTACGCCGACACCGGTGCGCTGGTTCAGGCAGGCACTTCGACAAACAGCGCCCAACCAGTGGTGAAAATCGCCCAAGTAGATGTCCTGCGCCTGCGCATTCCTGTTCCAGAATCGCTGGCCGCAAGTATTCATGAAGGCCAGCCGGCGGAAGTGGCCGTCCAGGCAACCGGCGAGCGGTTCACCGGGAAGGTCTCGCGCTTCACTGGGGCTCTCGACCGCTCCACTCGGACCGAGCAAGTTGAAATCGATGTTCCCAATCAAAAACTGCATCTTGCTCCTGGCATGTTCGCCGACGTTGTTCTGCAGGTGGAAAAACATGCCTCTGCGCTCCTGATCCCGATTCAGGCGGTAAACCGAAACGGCAATCAAGCTTCTGCCCTGGTCGTGAACAGCAACAATCGCGTAGAGGTTAGAGATATTCGTACCAGTCTTGAGGATCCGAATTCGATCGAAATCGTTTCGGGACTTAAGGAAGGTGATCGCGTCATCACCGCGAACCTCGGCTCTTACCAGAGTGGCGAGCTGGTCGATCCCCGGCTGAGCGTCTTCAGCGCGCAACCGGCTGCGGGAGGGACGGAGTAGATATGTCGAGCTTCGCCATCAAGTATCCGTTTTTCATCCTCATGTTTTGCCTGATGATCGCCGTGGTCGGAGTGGTAACTGTGGCGCGTATGCCGGTAGATTTATTTCCGAACATCAACATTCCTGTTGTAGTCGTCGCGACGTTCTACTCAGGCATGCCGCCCGAACAGATCGAATCAGACATTACAGGGCGCTTCGAACGTTTTTTCACTCTCGCTAGCGGAATCGATCACATGGAATCTCGCTCCCTGCCCGGAGTGAGCCTGATCAAAATCTATTTCCAACCAGGAATGGATCCTAACGCCGCAGTCAGTAGCATCTCGAATCTTGCAATGGCCGATCTTCGCCGGCTTCCTCCCGGAACGCTCCCCCCGGTGATCTTGAAGTTCGATGCCTCCAGCCTGCCAGTTTGCCTGATCACTCTAAAAGGCAGTGGACTCACAGAGACGCAGTTGCGCGACCTTGGCCAATACAACGTGCGCAATCAGGTAGCGAATATCCCTGGTTCATCAGTTCCGCAGCCATTCGGTGGGAAATACCGGCAGATTCAGGTTTACGTCGATCCTGTCAAACTCCAGGCTCACCAGCTCAGCGTGATGGATGTTGTGCGCGCGGTGAACGACTCCAACATGATTCTTCCCGCCGGAGACGTGCGCATCGGAGCGAAGGACTTCAACATCTACACCAACAGTCAACTGCCCACGACCGCAGAGATCAATCAGCTTCCATTGAAGACCATCGGCAATGCGTCGGTCATGGTGGGAGACGTCGGACGTGCCGTGGATGCAGCGCAGATCCAGAACAGCATCGTTCGCGTCGATGGGCAAAAGTCGGTTTATCTCCCGGTGCTCAAGCAGGGTGGCGACAGCAACACCATCGCAATCGTCGATGGCATCAAGTCTGCGCTGAACGATCTATTCGATGTGCCGAAACAGCTGGTCGCGAAAGTGGTATTTGATCAGTCGATTTATGTGAAGACCGCCATCAGGAACTTGGGAAAGGAAGGCGGAATCGGGCTTGTTCTTACTGCGTTGATGATTCTGATCTTTCTCGGCAGCATGCGCGCGACGATTGCCGTGATGCTTTCGATTCCCCTTTCGGCACTGGCTGCCTTTCTCGCTCTCAACGCAGGCGGGGGCACGATCAACACGATGGTGCTTGGCGGGCTCGCTCTCGCGTTCTCCCGATTGATCGACAACTCTGTTGTGGTACTAGAAAACATTTTCCGGCATTTGGAGATGGGCGAATCTCCAGAAGTAGCTGCGGAGCTTGGCGGTCGCGAGATGGGACTGCCGGTACTGGCTGCGACGTTCACAACCGCCATCGTTTTCTTCCCCGTGATCTTTTTGTATGGCGTGAGCCGCTTTCTGTTTACGGCCCTGGCTCTTTCGGTCGTGCTCTCGCTGTTTGCGTCATATACCGTGGCCATGACTGTCGTTCCACTATTTTGCGCGAAATTCATCCACAAGCTCGAAGCCGATGAAGAAGAGGGTCATGACATTCGGAAATCGATATTGGGGCGTTTCGTGCACTGGTTTAACTGCAAATATCAACAAATGCTGAAGAAGTACGATGTCACTGTTTCGCGCACGCTGATTCGTGCGGCGGCAACGGTAATCGGCATTCTCGGCGTATGCATCTTCAGTTCTGCGTTTTATCCTCTGCTTGGCGTGTCATTCTTTCCCAGAACCGATCCGGGACAGTTCGTGATCAACATCAAAGCGCCCACTGGAACCCGACTCGAAGTCACTGATGGCTACATTAAGAGGGTGGAGAGCGATATCCGTGATGTCGTCTCCCCGCGCGATCTCGGCGTGATTGTCTCAAACGTCGGCGTGCAGCCTGGATTCTCCTCGATGTACACCAGCAACTCGGGACAGCACACAGCCACGATTCAAGTGAGCCTGAAAGAAGGCCATGAAATAGGCAGCTACGAGTACATGAGGCGCGTGCGCGAGAGATTGGCTGATGACTTGCCCGAGCTCTCGACCTACTTCCAATCCGGCGGTCTTGTGGATGCGGTAATCAATCTCGGACTGCCTGCCCCGATCGATATTCAAGTTGGCGGAAACGATCTGCAGGCGGCCTACAAGACAGCCCAGGAGCTGGCGACCAGGATTCGCGGATTAGAAGGAGTCAGCGACGTTCTGATTCCGCAGGGCCTGGATTATCCGGCCTTGAAAGTCAACGTCGATCGCGAAATGGCCTCACGTTTAGGGCTCTCCTCCCGCGAGGTCGTGGACAATGTAATCACTGCTCTTAATTCCAACCAGATGATTGCGCCAAGTTACTGGGTTGATCCTAAAACGGGAAACGATTACATGCTCACGGTGCAGTATCCTGACGCGCAAATCCAGTCCATGAACGATCTCAGGCAGATTCCCTTGCGATCGGCGAAAGGAGAAGATACAACACAGCTTGGTGCTGTCTCCAATATTGGAGCGTTTCTTTCTCCAACAGAGGTCGATCACTACCAACTGCGCCGGGTGATCGATGTGTATGTCGCTCCCTCGGGTGAGGATCTGGGAAGCGTTGCATTAAAGGTAGATGGCATTATCCATGACACGAACATTCCCGATAACGTCAGGATTGCCGTTCGCGGCTCGGTACAGGGGATGCGCCAATCGTTTAAGAGCTTCGGCCTCGGGTTGGTGCTGGCAATCGTACTGGTCTATCTGATCCTGATGGCGCAGTTCGCTTCATTCATTGATCCACTGATCATCCTGCTGGCGGTGCCACCCGGGATCGCCGGTGTAATTATCTTTCTTTTAGTCACGCACACGAGCTTGAACGTGATGTCGTTGATGGGGGTAATCATGATGACCGGCATCGTGGTTTCGAACAGCATTCTGATTGTCGATGTTGCTCGTAACCTGCGCCGAGACGGAATGCCGATTCATCAGGCGGTCTCGACGGCATGCCGCATGAGACTGCGCCCGGTTCTCATGACGTCGCTGGCGACAATTCTCGGAATGATCCCGATGGCGCTCGCGCTGGAAGCCGGCAGTGAACAATATGCGCCTCTGGCGCGGACAATCATTGGCGGACTTACGGTGTCGGCGATCGTGACTGTATTCCTTGTTCCCGCCGCATATCTGCTGATCCATCGCAAAGAAGAAGTGCAGCCGTAAAAAGAGTGGGGCCTTATCTCTGCGAAATGAAACTACTTCTGCGCTATCTCGCAAATTTTATTTTTGTGTCCACCTGGCTGAACCTCTGGGCGCAAACATCGGCTCAAGCCCGGTTGCGTCTTACTCTGCACGATGCCGAGCAGTTGGCGCTCAAGAATAATCCTCAGGTCACCGTGGCGAGGCTGCTGACGTTGGCTCAGCATCAGGTGACGCGCGAGACACGGGCAGCCGAGCTGCCCTCGGCAAGTGCGAGTCTCACGGCAGTCGATGCGCATGAAGGCACGCGCATCACGGCGGGAGTTCTGAACAATCCAAG
>CAYNPS010000256.1:0-4679 GCA_964399125.1 uncultured Terriglobales bacterium | reverse complement strand
CTTTGGCCTATTCCATCATTACTCACGACCCCGTGAAACTCATCAGCTGGAATAATTCCGGCGATGGCATGCTTGTCCAAGTTACTAATGCAGGTCAGCCGGAGACAGCGCCAGTCCGCGTGTACTTCCAGAAGAAAAATGGACGCTGGGTAACGGATCGCGAGAAGATGGGCGAGCCGGATGTTCCCGTTATCACCACTGAACAAGACTTGAACACACCACCGCGCATCGTTGCCATCGACCCTGTTCACGGCGAGAAGAGAGTTCTTCTACAACTCAATCCGGCCTTCAACAGTCTGCGATTTGGCAGGGTCGAAGAGGTCAGTTTTCGGGGAGCCGACAATCATGAAATCCACGCCGGTTTGTACTTCCCACCAGACTACGTGCGCGGAAAGAGATACCCGCTGGTAATCCAGACTCATGGCTTTGATCCCGGCAGCTTCTGGATCGATGGTTCCTTTCCGACTGCTTTTGCAGCCCAGGGACTGGCTGCAACCGGCATGCTGGTCTTGCAGTTGCCCAGCAGCCACGATTGGGTAGGAACACCTGAAGAAGGGCCGAAGATGGTGGAAACCTTCGCGGCCGCCATTGGCTATGCGAAGAAGCGGGGGATTATTGACGAGAATCGCATCGGAATCGTCGGCTTCAGCCGAACCGGGTTCCATGTTCATTTCGCGCTCACTCACTCAGCGCTTCCGTTTGTCGCCGCCGTCGTGGCAGACGGTTCTGATGGCGGCTATTCCCAGTACATACAATTTCTGAATGAGAGTCCATATACAGCATCTGACTCCGAAGCTCTCAACGGCGGCTTACCGTTTGGTCCGGGCCTGGATTTATGGGCGCAGCGTGCTCCTGAATTCGCACTGAATCGAGTGCGATGTCCCGTTTTGATTGAAGCTTTGAATCCTCGCAGCCTTGCATCTCAGTGGGGAACCTTTGCCGGTCTCAAGCGTCTCAACAAACCGGTTGATCTCCTGTATTTGCCAACTGCAAAACATATTCTGCAGAAGCCTTGGGACCGCATGGCTTCTCAGCAAACCGTGATTGACTGGTTCGCTTTTTGGCTTCTCGGCCGAGAAGATCCGGATCCTGCCAAAGCCGAGCAATATGCACGCTGGCACCAGTTGCAGAGGCTTCAGGAAGAGCTGCAGCCGATTGGGCGTTGACCCTGATTCCTGGGCGTCACTTGCTGCCCTCTACTGTGTCGAGAGGCGCGGGAATTTTCATGGTCGCGCTCTGAACCCATACTCTAGGCTCCTAGCAAATAGGAAGTCAGCGAATAGCGCTGGCAGCCTTTTCCGCGAGGGGCGTTTTCATTGGATGCTTTCATTAGAATCCGTCTGCCGGGCCTCACTAAGGAGTCGCAAACTGATGATCGCGATCCACGATCTGCACGACCTCCACTCATAGTGGCGGCTGCGGATCATCCTTCCGACGAGGTCCTGGTCTCACGCCTCTGTGGGGAGGATAGAGAGGCCCTATTGTTGTTGTTTCGGCGATACGCGCGAACCGTTAAGGGGGTGGCGTACCGCGTATTGCGAGATGTATCCGAGGCTGATGACTTGGTCCAGGAGATCTTCCTACTGATTTATCGGCTGTGCAGGAGCTTCGATAGTTCCAAGGGTTCAGCGCGGTTTTGGATTCTTCAGATGACGTATTGCGATGACGAGCCTCCTCGATCATCCGTTGAAATATCCAGATCAAAAACGTTTGTACCTGCATCCCGCAGGCATCAAGCGATATGACCAGGACCGCAACCAAGGTCACACACTGTGCCGAGCTTCCTCACTTCTGCCGTAAAACGATCGAGCAGTTCCGGTCGAATGGCTTGCTCTGTAGCTCGTTAAACAGGTGAGATGCAAACTCGTCTGCGATCTAATCGTAGCTCTCTCGAATAGATTTGGTGAGGCTGTTTACCATGCCCACGATTCAATCGTTGTTTACTGAAGAAGAGCCGGGACACGGGGCGCCTGCTGTGTCCCGGCGGCTCGATTACTCGTCCGACTCGTAAGCCCCGGCTGGGCTCTGCTCACTGCTGTCGATTGGTACGGCATTCTTCAGGGTGTTGCCCTGGACCGCATCAATCGCAGACGCCAACATGGTGATTTCCGGTTTTGCGTACTCCATATCTTTTACCTCCTTTCTCTATAAGTCTTCCGCGGTTTCAGCTAGCTGATCTCATTGCTCACGAAATCGCACGCGAAGGCGTCGCGAGTTTCGTAGGGCGCATCTTTTCTCTCAAGCCGCAACTGCGGCTGACGATTGGCGCGAAGCCACTGCTCAATCAGCAGCGTCCGGATTACCGGAACCAGTGGAACCCCGTGGCCGTCTCGAATCTTCAACAAAACGTCCCGGAATTTCTTTGCGTTCACGATTCCCATTTCTTCGCTGACCATATGCTGCGTTAGCGCGTCCAGCGTCGGCCAGTTCTTTGCGATAGCGACTATGGGAGCTCGCAAAATGAAAGCCTTTCTCTTTCTTTCCAATACCGATTGTGGAACGATTCCCGCCAATGCGCGTCGCATCAAGGAGCGTCGTTGCCCGGGTCTCACTATTTGTTCACGTGGAATGGCAAAGAGAAACTGCAGCAAGTCCCGATCCAAAAATGGATAGCGCACTTCGTGCGGCTGTGTAGTTCTTCGTCCTGAGCACTCCAGCTGTCTCTGCAGTGCCTTTAGCGCCGAAAGATTTTCCTGCACACTCGGCGGAGGTCCCGAGAATCGAAGCCGCTCTTCATATCCAGCTAGTATCTGCCGATTTCTCGCCACGAACTTCGGCATGAGCCATTCGCTTGCGTGCGCGTTGTGGCGCGCAAAACCAATGTTCGCCGGCAAGAAACCACCAAAGGAAGCAAACAATAGCTGGAACCAGGGCTGCCGGCTGGCGATTGCCCATTCCGTCAGGCGACGGATCAGCAGGTAGAATTTGCCGCTGACGATCAGGTTCGCCAGTTCAGGAACCGGCGTAGGTACGCCGCCGGCTACTTCGTCGCCGCCGATCCCGGAAAGGACAATGCGATTGCCATTCGCCATCAGGCATTCGGCAATCAGTTCGCTTTTCCGATCTTGTCCCCTACAGTCGGAAGGCGTTAGTCCGGAGCCCGCATTTTCCAGGCAAGGTATCAGCCCATTCGCACGACTGACATTGATGTGCCAGCCCTTATGCCCCCGGCCCTCTTCCACCGTGGAGAAGTAGGGACGTTCATCCCAGTTTGGTTCTGCCGGATCGTAGAAAGACAGAGTGTCCAATCTCGGAGCCTCTGCTTGCGAGTCGGCAATGATCTGGTCCGCGACGCAAACGATGGAGGACGAATCTAGTCCGCCGCTAAGCTCGGCCACTATAGGCTTGTTACTGCGCAGACGCCGTCGAATAGCTTCTCGAAATACTGCACGAAAGTGTTCTTCATACTCTGGGTCGTTGCGGTAGTGGATGGTTTTCGAAATATCGATATCCGCATACTGGGTATTCGTGAATTTGTTGGGCCGGATGATCACCAGAGATCCTGGGGAAACCGAGTGTACTGCGGGGTAGGGCGTGACGTGAGTAGCCGGGTAATGCGAGAGCCAGCCGGCCACGTATTCTTCATCAAAGGCCGGCGGCAAGTCTTCTGTTTGTACGAGAGCTTCGAGAGCCGTGCTCCAAGCGACATGATCGCCGCGAATGTGCCAATAAAGATGACGCGTTCCGATCACATCTTTGGCAAGAAGCAACTGTTGCGCCCGTGGGTCCCAGATAGATAATGTCCAATCTCCAAGCAACTTGGAGAGAGCTGCTGTGCCCCACTTCTCATATGCCGCGGCGACAATCTCTACATCCGCCGAGTCACCTGTGACTGCATCTCCGAACTGCCGCGACAATTCGTTGCGGTTGTCGAGCCAGCCGTCCCAAGTGATCACCTTCCCGCTCGGCGTATGGAAAGGCTGTTCCTCGTTCGGTGCCTCCCGTGTAGTTTGGAGAGCCCCATAAATAATTGCCACGCCGTTGCCGCGATAGGAGCTGACTCCATCGGGACCATGCACAGAAAGAACGCCTCGTAGGGCTTCGCCCAAATCAGACGAACAACTAGTGCCTTCGAAATGCCAAGCTCCAAACTGAAAACTCATCACCCTAACCTCGTAAAATCCCGCAGTTCGCTAGCACCGGTCGAGAATTGAATACAGGTTGGAAATGTATGGCTTGTCGTTGATTACATGACCCTCGACTTCCACCCACGCGTGTGCCCGGAACGGTACCTGCTGTATGCCAAGCACCAGGTCGGCCGCTATTCCATTCCGGCGCAGCATGACCGCCGTTGCCGCTGAACGCTGCAGACAGAAGACGTGTCTCCAGTACCAGACGCAGGCAACGTCCATTGCCGCGCATATCTCCTCCAGCGAGTGCGACCCACGCCGCAGTTGGACCGGCTGGTTACGCACCGCCTGATAGAGTCTCGGGAAATCCCGCCTCAGCAGAAAAGGCTCAAGGCGAATCAATTGTGAATAGGCATTCAATAGCAACATACGTCACGTACTCCACTCGATTGATTGGAACGAGACAGGGGTTCGACGTCCTTCCGCAAGCACTCGTGTTTCTTTTTGCATTCTTCGCGTGAGGCTGCGGAGATATCCCGCGATGTGGCATGCGCGAATTTGCGCAAGGTTCTGCCAGAGCCCGGTTCCGCTCGCATAGGCGAAGACCGC
>CAYNPS010000255.1:0-4740 GCA_964399125.1 uncultured Terriglobales bacterium | reverse complement strand
GGGGCCGAGGGCGTGAACTCGGTGATCTTGTACATGACCAGACGCTCGCCGGCAGCGTGAACAAAATCGAGTACATCATCGAGCGAGGACGCCAGCTTGTGAATGTCCTCACGGTCAAATGGAGTGATAAAGGTCTGGTTCAGGCGAGTGAGGATCTCATGGGTCATCTCGTCGCCGCGGTGCTCAATCGTCTTAAGTTGCTCTACGCGCGACTTCACATCCTTCATGTCTTCCAGGATGGCCTTCAACAGCTTGGCGCCATCAGTGAGATTGTTCGCCATGTCGTAGAACATGTCGAAGAACTGCGTTTGTTTAGGAAGCAGCCGGACCATGCGTCTCCAGGCGAACGTCGAGAATTGTTACGAAATGATGAATATTTCATGGGGCAGGTTTGATGGTCAAACCGGATGAAGTCGGTTCACCACGGAGCCACGGAGTACACGGAGGCAAAACCTGGCAAAGAATTTGATCCGTGTACTCCATGGCTCCGCGGTGAATTGAGGCTTTCCAGGGTCGGGCACATGCTACTGATCCCTATGGAGTGCGGCAGGTAATCTAGCAATTCGGTTCAGATCTGCGGATATAATATGAGCAGCGTCTCTCGCAGCCTCTCTAGATGTCACCCAGAGCGAAGCAAATCAAAATCCTTTTGATCGCGCTATCGCTATTCGTGTTTCTTCTGGCGCTTGATGCCAAGCTGTCGTTATATGAACAGCCAGTGCATGTGAATACCACCAACAGCGCCAAGCTGTGGCTCAATGGGCAGAAGATGGAAGCACAGACTCCGCCGATATTGGTCTTGGCGGTCCTGAGTGTGGCATTCGTGCTGCTTCGGCCCCGGTTCCATACATCTCCATGGCCAGCCACGCAGCTTCGGGTGCCGCGACCGTCCTCAATGCCCGCCTTTGAGCTGCACCGGTTCCTACGTCCTCCGCCTCTGTCCTAGTTTTTGCTCCATTTCCTGTTTTCAGCCGATTTCGGAGACATTAAGAATCCCGTTTCAGGAATGGGATCCGTTGCCCGTTCTGATCTGAGTTGAATGAACGTGGATATCGGCGGCCAGTTTTAACGACAATCCAGCGCACTTTCCGTCGCACCGGTTAATCACTGCGCAAGAAACAGAGCTGAATGCTCTAGAGCTGCAGCTCTAATCGCGAGGAACAAAGTGGAACTTCGCCGTAAGTATGCGCTTCCTATTGCGGGAATCGTATTCGTTTGTGTCATTGCTGGACTCATCATCTCCGGACGCGTGCGCGCGAACGTGCCTTCGGGCGCGAACGGCAGAGCTGTGGCAAGAGCGGCGGTGGCTCTCGTGCGCCGCGGAAGCATTGCCAACACACTTTCCATCGCAGGAGAGTTTCTCCCGCTTCAGGAAGTTGAGTTGCATGCCAAGGTTGCCGGATACGTAAAGAAGATCAATGTCGATATTGGCGATCACGTACGGCAGGGCGAGGTACTAGCGGTTTTGGAGGTCCCCGAATTGGCTGCTCAGGTGCAGGGAGCCGATGCAGGTGTTCGACATAGCCAGGATGAAATCGTTCGCGCTCAGAATGAAGTCGCCCGTGCAGAGGCCGATCATACCGCGTTGCACGCTGCGGCCATCCGACTGAAGCAAGCATCGCAGGCCCGCCCTGGACTTGTAGCCGAGCAAGAGCTTGACGATGCGTTGGCGAAGGATCGCGCGGCCGAGGCGCAGGTTGAAGCGGCAAAGTCGGCACTGTCGGCGGCTCGCCAACAACTTGATATCGCCAAAGCCAGCCACCTGCAGGTCTCGGCGATGTCTGGATACTCTCGCATCATTGCTCCCTTTGATGGCGTCGTCACCTGGCGCTACGCCGATACCGGGGCTCTGGTGCAGGCGGGAACTTCGACCAACAGCGCCCAGCCAGTGGTCAAGATCGCACAAGTCAACGTTCTGCGTCTGCGGATTCCCATTCCGGAATCACTAGCGTCCAGCGTTCATGCAGGTCAGCCGGCAGAGATATCGGTGCAGGCAACGGGCGAGCGTTTTCCTGGCAACGTATCGCGGCTCACGGGAGCACTTGATCGCGCGACTCGAACCGAACAGGTCGAGATCGACGTTCCCAACCAGAAACTACATCTCGCGCCCGGCATGTTTGCTGACGTTGTCCTTCAGATCGAGAGACATGACTCTGCATTGCTGGTTCCTGTGCAGGCCGTGAACCGAGCAGGCGACCAGAGCTCGGCGCTGGTGGTTGGCAGTGATAACCGTGTGGAGGTCCGGCCAATCCGTACCGGAATCGAGGACCCAAATTCGGTGGAGGTCGTCTCGGGACTCAGGGAAGGCGATCGCGTCATCGTCGCCAATCTGGGCTCGTACCAAAACGGGCAGACGGTCGATCCGCGGATGAGCGTCTTCAACTCCGAACAGGCGAATGGAGGCACAGAGTAGTCGATGTCCCGATTCGCTATCAAATATCCGTTCTTCATCATCATGCTGTGCCTCATGATCGCCGTAGTCGGCGTAGTGACAGTGGCACGCATGCCCGTCGATCTGTTTCCCAACATCAACATTCCCGTTGTGGTCGTCGCGACCTTCTACTCGGGAATGCCGCCGGAGCAAATTGAGTCCGACATCACCGGACGCTTCGAGCGATTTTTCACTCTGGGCAGCGGCATCGATCACATCGAATCGCGCTCGCTTCCCGGAGTGAGCTTAATCAAAATCTATTTCCAGCCTGGAATGAATGCCGACGCTGCCGTCAGTGAGATTTCAAATCTCGCTATGGCAGATCTGCGCCGTTTGCCGCCGGGCACACTGCCTCCAGTGATCTTGAAATTCGATGCGTCGAGTCTGCCGGTGTGCCTTGTAACTCTCAAAGGGAACGAATTAAGCGAGACTCGGCTTCGTGACCTGGGACAGTACAACGTGCGCAATCAGATTGCGAATGTCCCCGGGGCTTCTGTTCCTCAACCATTCGGCGGGAAGTATCGGCAGATCCAGGTTTATGTCGATCCGGTAAAACTTCAGGCGAACCAATTGAGCGTGATGGATGTGGTTCGAACTGTGAACGACTCGAACATGATTCTTCCCGCCGGCGACGTGCGCATTGGAGCGAAAGATTTCAATATCTACACGAACAGCCAGCTTCCCACGACCGAAGAAATCAATCGCCTGCCGCTGAAGACAGTGGGCAACGCTTCAGTGATGGTTGGCGATGTCGGTCGGGCAGTGGATGCTGCACAGATACAAAACAGTATTGTTCGCGTGGATGGCCAGAAGTCCGTCTATTTGCCTGTGATGAAGCAGGGTGGCGACAGTAACACGATCGCAATCGTTAATGGGATTAAGTCATCTCTTAGCGATCTTTTTGATGTGCCCAAGCAGCTCATCGCCAAGGTTGTTTTTGATCAATCCATTTATGTCAAGACTGCGATTAAGAACCTCGGTAACGAAGGCGGTATCGGTCTCGTACTTACCGCGCTGATGATCCTGGTTTTTCTTGGCAGTATGCGCGCAACCGTCGCGGTGATGCTTTCAATTCCGCTTTCGGCACTGGCTGCATTTCTAGCCCTCAACGCCGGTGGAAGCACGATAAACACCATGGTGCTAGGCGGGCTCGCGCTGGCATTCTCGCGTCTGATCGACAACTCCGTCGTCGTGCTGGAAAACATCTTCCGCCATCTGGAAATGGGGGAATCTCCGGAAGAAGCAGCAGAAAAAGGAGGCCGCGAAATGGGCCTGCCTGTGCTGGCGGCGACGTTTACGACCGCAATCGTCTTCTTTCCTGTGATCTTCCTTTATGGAGTGAGCCGGTTCCTATTCACCGCGCTCGCCCTCTCGGTTGTCCTGTCCTTATTTGCGTCATACGCGGTTGCGATGACGGTTGTCCCGCTCTTCTGCTCCAAATTCATCCACAAGCTTGAAGCGGATGAAGAAGAGCGACACGATCGGCGACGTTCTGCCTTCGGGCGCTTCGTCCATTGGTTCAACCACAAATACGAAGAGATGCTCGGCAAATACGATGTTGCTGTTGGCAAGACGCTGCTCCGTCCTGCTGCCAGCGTGATCGGCATCCTTGGAGTTTGTCTCTTCACCTTCGCGCTTTACCCGCTCCTCGGCATCGCGTTCTTTCCCAGAACAGATCCGGGGCAATTCATGATCAACGTCAAAGCTCCGACCGGTACCAGGCTTGAGGTCACAGACCGCTACGTCAAGAAGATCGAAGACGACATTCGCGACGTCGTCTCACCGCGCGATCTTGGCGTTGTCGTCTCAAACATCGGAGTTCAGCCGGGATTTTCCTCGATGTACACCAGTAATTCCGGCCAGCATACCGCGACCGTGCAGGTGAGTCTGAAAGAAGGGCACGACGTTGGTAGCTACGAGTACATGAAGCGTGTTCGCGAAAAGCTCGCCGACGATTTGCCAGAACTCTCGACCTATTTCCAGTCCGGCGGACTTGTCGATGCCGTAATAAACCTTGGCTTGCCAGCCCCGATCGACATTCAGGTGGGCGGCAACGATCTTGAAGCCGCCTACAAAACTGCGGAGGATATTGCAACAAAGATCCGCGGCCTCAAAGGGGTGAGTGACGTTCTGATTCCGCAGGATCTCGATTATCCAGCGCTAAAAGTCAATGTCGATCGCGAGATGGCATCGCGCCTCGGCCTTTCGTCGCGAGAAGTGGTGGACAACGTAATCACCGCTCTCAATTCCAATCAGATGATCGCGCCGAGTTATTGGGTCGATCCTAAAACGGGAAACGACTACATGCT
>CAYNPS010000254.1:0-4742 GCA_964399125.1 uncultured Terriglobales bacterium | reverse complement strand
GTCTTTAAGAAGTGGTCCCAGGCTTCCTTCAGCGTGTGTCGCAAGAGCGAGCTGCCAGAACTCAAAAACATCCTAGGCGATATGCGTTCAAGATCGAAGCCGCGGATACTAATTTTCTTAAGTTTCCAGTTTCGGAGTTCTGCGCGCACACGCGCTTGCAGGCCGGGCTTGGTCAAGAGTGCTTCAGCGAATTTGTCGAGCAGACTCTCGGTTAAGCGCAGATAGTCCTGAATGTCCTTCGACACCGACATGAATACTGGGAGCAAATTGAAGGTGGGGTCGGCGCAGAGGTTCGCGAATTTCAATAACAGGCTGCTCTTTCCCACGCCCCAATCGCCGAGGATCGCAAATGAAGCGGTTCTGCCCGTTATAAGCCCCTGTTGTAGGGCCTGACGGAAGCCCTCGATCTGTAACTCGCGGCCAACGAAATCTTCGGGTTTGGCTGGAAAGTTCGGCTCAGGAATCACGCGAGTCTCCAAAGTCACAGAAGTCACAAACGTAAATTTACTTTTGTGACATTTGTTACTTTTGGTGGGCGCACGACGGACGGCAAGCGAAGAGGCTCGTCCGTCGTGCGGTAGTGGATGGCAGTTTGGGTGGATTGGAACAGATCGGGTGGGAATGTTTGGGGTTTCAGTTCAGGATTTTGGGAACGAGGGCCTGATTCTCGACGAATGCGAAACAGGTGGACGTTTTGGGTCCACTGAGTGCCAGCTTGACGAAGGCCAGTGAGATCCAGGCGAGGTGTCCATCTTCGCAATAGCGAGTCTCAACCGCGATCCCGCCGCCATTGAATCGAGATTTGTAAAGCTCAACGATCTCGTCCAGCAACTCAGGAATGCTGATTTCTTGTCGGCGAGCCGAGTCGTGGTACGTCTAACGATGCCCGGACAAGCAAGGTAAGTCGCTGAATTTCTTCTCGCGCCAGTGTCAGATAACGGCGCCCGTTTTCGGTCAGATTGGGTTCCGCTTCGACGAGGTGGAGGAGATTGCCCAAAGCGTCTAGCGGATTGTTAAGGTCGTGGGCAACAGACGGAGAGAGCGTCCGCTGTCGTTCGGTGCTCGTTTTACGCGATTGCGCCCCGCCATCCACAAAACCTTCGGTTCAGACCATCTGGCCGGTCCGCTGACAAATATACACTTTGTCTGATACCGGACAGAAGACGCTAGATGCCTGAATGGCTGCGATATTGTGAGGATCGATCTCCGGAGAATCCATGCCGCCAGGCTATTTTCGCGCTGATTCAGGCCTGTTCTCCCATTTCAGGATCCGCACTATAAGGCGACTTGACAGCGGATAGCGTATAATTGAGCTACATCTTCATACGCATCTTTGCCACCCTCTGAAAGGCGAGGTTCAGCTGCGCATCCAGATGCCGATTTTCGGCTCCAGGAGCAGCAGCCATGAATCCGCCTGGAAAGCGCATCCGCCCTTCCACTCAGTACAAGAACCGGATTCTGGCGGCGTTGCCAAAAGCTGAAATTGACCGGCTCGCGCCGCATTTGTCACCCGTCACCCTGAAACTGCGCACCCAATTGCTCGACGGTAAAGCCGATCACGCCTATTTTCTTGAAGAGGGACTCGCGTCGGTAGTGCTGACTCTGGTGGACGGTGCGACCGTTGAGGTAGGGGTCATCGGAGTAGACGGCGTGGTCGGACTTCCCATTCTCCTTGGCGCGGAGAGCATGCCGGGGACGACGTTCATTCAGGTCGCGGCCTCTGGCTTCCGGATCGACGCAAAGCGCTTAAAGAATGAATTCGAGCGGAATGGGAAACTGCGCGATCGTTTGCAGAAATACGTGCTCGCGAACTTGATTCAAAGTGCGCAGAACGCCGCTTGCAATCGGCTGCATACGATCAGCGAGCGTCTGGCACGATGGATTCTGACTTGCAACGATCGGGTACAGTCCGACCGTATGCCGCTGACGCATGAATTTCTGGGCCAGATGCTAGGCGCGCCACGAACCACTGTGACGCTGGCGGCAGGCATGTTGCATCAGGCTGGCCTTATAGACTACTCCCGCGGCCATGTCACCATCACCAACCGGTTAAAACTGGAAGATGCCGCGTGCGAGTGCTACCGCACGGTGCGCGATGAATTCAAGCGGCTGGCGCTTCTCTGACACTGCCTCACACAGAGGCTCCGCTTCAACCTGCAATCAGCAAATTCGACCCGGCTTTGCACACAGCAGCCGGATACGGCGTATAATCCAGCTACATCTTCATACGCACTTTGCTCGCCCTTACACAGGGTTTGGCGGCTGCGCATCCAGGTGCCGATTTTCGGCGATAGGAGCCAGCCGTGAATTCACAGGCAAAGTCTGCCCCCCGCAAAACGTACAAGAATCGAATCCTGGCCGCATTGCCGAAAGCTGAGCTTGATCGCTTAGCGCCGCACCTTACCCCGGTCACCTTAAAAGTTCGCGCCCATTTGCTCAACGGGAGAGGGGATCACGCCTATTTCCTGGAAAATGGGCTTGCATCCGTTGTCTTGACGCTAACGGATGGGGCGACTGCCGAAGTGGGAGTGGTCGGGGTCGACGGCGTGGTCGGGCTTCCCGCTCTCCTGGGCGCGAAAAACATGCCGGGGGAAACGTACATGCAGGTCGCAGGTTCCGGTTTTCGCATCGACGCACAGCGTTTGAAGAGCGAATTCGAGCGCACTGGGAAACTGCGAGACATTTTGCAGGGGTACCTTCTTGCGAATCTGACTCAAGGTGCAAAGAACGCCGCCTGCAACCGGCTGCACACCATCGATGAGCGCCTGGCGCGCTGGCTGTGTACGTGCCACGATCGGGTCCAGAGGGACCACATACGGCTCACGTACGAGTTTCTGGGCCAGATGCTGGTCGCGCCGCAAACCGCCGTCGCAGTCGCGGCAGGCATGTTGCAGCAAGCCGGAATGATTGAGTACTCCCCCGATCACGTCACTATCACAGACCGTCAAAAACTCGCCGCCGCCGCCTGCGAGTGCTATCACACAGTTCGAGCTGAGTTCGACCGCCTTGGGCTGCTCTGATTGTCTGGTGGCAGACAGACACATCCTCCAACTTACGCCAAAATCTGGGGTTATTACCAAGCCATGAGGAGGCGATATGCGGAGGAACAAAATACAACCTGTCGATATCTGCAATTCTTCCGTCCTGAATTCGTGGAAAGAAATTGCTCGGTACATGGGCCGCGGTGTCCGAACTGCCCAGCGCTGGGAGCGGGATTTTGATTTACCCGTGCACCGTCCAAAAGGTCGCAACCGCAGTGCCACGTTTGCTTTGAGTCAGGAAATAGACGAGTGGCTGCGCGAAACGCCGATTCGTTCGCGTCCCAACGATCACACCGGAGGCGGGCACCTGCAGAACAGCCCGGATGGCAACGGCGAGAGCCTATCAACCGTTCGAGTCGGACCGTCTTCGGTAAAAGACGAGCAGCGACAGCGACGCCTCATATTGTCGGTCGATGACGAGCCCGGCTTGCTTTGCACGCGCGAAAAGATCTTGGAATGCGAAGGCTATGAAGTCCTCAGCGCAACCAATGGAGAAAAGGCGCTGGAATTTCTCGAAAAGCATGACGTGGAACTCGTAATCCTCGATTACAAAATGCCCGGCATGGACGGCGGAACAGTTGCGCGAAAAATGAAACGACGCGCTCCAGCGGTACCCATCATCATGATTTCGGGCAATCGCGTCCCCGGGGAGGCTCTTGCGTGGGTTGATTGTTTCACGCCCAAAGGACAAGGCCCGGAATTGCTCTTGGCGGCGATTCGTCAATTTCTTGTCATGACGACCCACTCCGAGGCAAAGCCAGAACCGCCGGATCAAAAGCTTTGATATAGCGATCTTTGGTTACGTGCGCAGGACGCGTTGCACAATCTTCTCGTTTGCCCCCAGCTCATACAAATTCGAAGTGAGCAAAAGAACGCCTCCTCGTTATCTGCCAAAACGGTATTGCGTCGATCGCGCATTTACCTTGGATTGCCGGGGATCTCTGAGCGAGCAGATCGACGTCTTGATTTATGACCGGCAGTATTCACCTTTCCTGTTCAATCAGGACGAAGCAAAGTATGTGCCCGCTGAGGCCGTTACGCCGCAATCGAAGTGAAGCAGGAGTTGAACGCCGACAACATTACATACGCCCGGCAAGAAGGCAGCGTCAGTTCGTTGGTTGCACAGGACAAGCGTCCAATTCCTCATGCTGGCGGAACGTTCAGTTCGAAGACTCCACCACCGATTCTGGCCGGAATTGTCGCGCTGGAGAGCGTTTGGAATCCGCCACTCGGTACAGCATTCGAGGCGGCTGTAGGGCGGCTTGGTTCTGAAGAATCAGTGCAAGTGGGCTGCGCGCTTAGGAATGGGGGGCCGAATCGAATACGATGCGGACGGAGCACCAAGAATTGAAGCCAGTTCACATGAGTCCGCACTCATCATCATCATCATCTTCTTCTTCTTGAAGCTCATGTCGAGCTTGCAGGCAGTCGGGACGGTAGCGGCGCTGGATTTTGATGAGTACGGCAAGGTGCTGTGAGGTCGTCGCTGCTCACCGGCGCACATCGGTTCGCATATGACTGGGACACACTAGGGAACAACCTCGCCTAAATCTGCCTACTTGTGACCACGAAAACGGTTGGGAAACCGTTGAAACATTGATTGTGGGAGCGGTAATGTTGCGCTCAGCTGAGTTCTTGGGCGAGTGCGATGAGAAGCCCTTCAGGCCCGCGGATGTAGCAGAGCCGATACGCGTCTTTATA
>CAYNPS010000253.1:0-4777 GCA_964399125.1 uncultured Terriglobales bacterium | reverse complement strand
CCATCTGCGGTGCGCGTCGCCGGATTGGAGGCGCGGCTCGAAGCGTTGGGTCTGGTTGTCGAAGACGGAGGCAATGTTCCTGTTGCCATCGCGGAAACCAGGAAAGAAGGCGATCCTCGCGCCAAGTACCTGAAAGAAATTGCTGCCACCTGCGTGAAGGAAGCCGAGCTCGTTTTGAAAACTCTCGAACAGGGAATGATTCCGCTCGTGCTCGGCGGCGATCACTCCATCGCGGCTGGAACTGTCAGCGGTGTCGCCGAATACTATCGTCGTCAAGACCAGCGCATTGGGCTCATCTGGATTGATGCGCACAGCGACATCAACACCCCCGCAACTTCGCCAAGCGGCAACGTGCATGGCATGCCCCTCGCTGCCATTTTGGGGCTTTGGCAGGACGAACTCTCGCGAATCTACGACTTCTCGCCGAAGGTTCTTCCGGAAAACAGTGTGCTCATCGGTGTACGTGACATTGATCAGTCGGAAAAAGACAACATCCGCGCGGCTGGCGTCAGTGAGGTGTACACGATGCGCGACATTGACGAACGCGGCATGCGCACGGTGATGGAAGAAGCCCTCCGCACTGCCGGACGAGGCACCGCCGGCTACCACGTCTCGCTCGATATGGATTGGATCGATCCCGAAGACGCTCCAGGTGTCGGCACCCCGGTACGCGGCGGCGCCACCTATCGCGAGGCGCATCTCGCCATGGAGATCATCGCGGATCACGGACGCATGGCAAGCTTCGAGATTGTAGAAGTGAATCCTGTGATCGACGAGCATAATCGAACAGCTATGCTCGCGGTTGAGCTGGCTATGTCGGCTTTTGGAAAAAAGATTCTTTAGAGCTGTTTGTTTTTTGCCAACTCGCCGGAGAGGAACAAACTCGGATGGAGCGACCTCTGCGGTGAAATCTTCCTCAGAAGGAGTTTAAGAATGGGCTCACCTTCTGCCACGGTTGTTCAGCCTTCCTCGCGCTTCGACGCGGCGCTCTTAATCCTGCGCATCGCCAGCGCAATGGCCTTTCTCTATCACGGGAGCGGAATCCTCTTTGGCGCATTCGGCGGTCCCGGACCGCAGAAGTTCGCGGGGTTTATGCATGCTCCGCCGATCGTGGGTTATCTCGTGGGCCTGGCGCAATTCCTCGGCGGATTGGCGATTCTTTTCGGCGTCTTGTTACGCGTGGGCGCAGTCTGCATCATTATCGTCATGCTAGGCGCGATCTTCATTGTGCATCTGCCCCACGGATTCGATGTCACCAAGGGTGGTATTGAGTATGCGCTTACGCAACTTCTTATCGCCCTCGCCCTTCTGCTCACCGGAGCGGGGCGATATTCCCTTTCCGGGATTTTGCCCGGCGGTTTGCGCAACCTTTAACTCACTTCAAAACAGTTGGCTGCGAAGCTACCACTGCGAAGGCTCGCGCGTTTTCCGTCCATTCCGGACTACTCTTGATCGCACGGAGGACATCATCGGGTCGATCCACGACTTGCCACATGTCCAGATGCTGCGGGTTCATGAATCGTTCCTCTACGCAGCGCTCGAGTAATGCGATACACGGATCGAAAAACCTGCGCGTATTCACCAGCACGATCGGATTTAGATAAATTGCGAGTCGCTTGAGCGTAATGGTTTCGAACAATTCCTCCAGCGTGCCACATCCGCCAGGGAGCGCGATCACAGCATCACTGCCGGTAAGCATGAGGTGCTTGCGCTCTCGCATGTTCTCGACAACCTTCAACTCCGTAAGCTGACGGTGCGACCACTCCAGCTCCTGCATAAATCGCGGCATGATGCCGATGACCTTGCCGCCGTTGGCGAGAGCGCCATTGGCAACTTGTCCCATTAAGCCGAGAGCGCCTCCTCCATAGACGATCTCGACCGAGTTGCGCGCGAGAATTTCTCCCAACCGATGTGCGGCCTGCATGTATTCGGGATGGCAGTACTCGCTCGATGCGCAGTAAACACAAACTCTAGGCATTCAAACATCATTCCATGCTTTTGCTTCTGGACGCCAGAGAGTGTCTAGTTTGCGCAAAGTCGCTTCTGTGACTTGAGCCGATCCCTTCGAGTGTTCCGGTCGTGGGTTGCGATGGGGACCATTTGCGGCAGCAAGTCTTTTTTTCGCATCGCGTGTTTACATTACCGCGTCTAATTTTTCACGCTGCGCCATGAACTCCATCGGTCGAGAAGAGCTGAAGCAGGCGATCGACCGCGGCGAGGTGATCCTCGTCGATGCTCGATCGCCGGAAAAATTTAGCAAGTCACATCTACCTGCGGCGCTGAACATCCCTCCAGGCCAGGCTGCCGAACTAGCGCCGCAATTGATCCCCGACAAGAACGCAGCCCTGGTCACATATTGCGTCAATTTCACCTGGAAACTTTCGGAACAACTCACGCGCGAACTACAGACATTGGGCTACAAGAACGTGCGAACCTATGAAGAAGGCCGGCAGGACTGGATGAATGCAGGACTACCGCTGGAAGGAAGCGCGCCATACGAACCTGTGCCACGATTCCAACCGAGCACAAGTGAGGCGGAAGCGCAAGAACGATTAAAGCAAGCTGGTTGAGCTCGAACTGAATCACGAAATCGCACAGTAAGCGAATCAGAAAAACTGTTGGCGAAATTTCGAAGCAACTCTCACCATCAACTCTCTCCCGCGCTCAGATCTACTCGCATGATCTACTCACAGCACACATGATCTACCCACAACATAAATGAGTTGGCGCGGATTGTCGCGCCAGTAATTTCCGAGCACCAGCCCATCCAACCAAGCAGCAGAAATCTTCTTCACACAAGTATCAGCACACATACGAAGCTCATAAATTCTCAGGGAATTGGGTCGAACCTTGGTTGCCGATTTGTCTGTTCTTATCGCCGGACTATTTTTAGGCGATCTATTTTATTTTTTTCGCGTGGGCAGCAGGGCTGAGCGTTGGCTCCGTCGGCTCGCGAACCGCAGGAAGCTGGCGGTGGTGCTGTGCGCAACTCTGGCCACGGCGCCGCGAGCGTTGTTGCTGCCCATCATGCCGATTCCAAAACCGCAGATCGTCGATGAATTCAGCTACATCCTCGGCGCGCAGACGTTAGCGGAAGGACGTCTCACGAATCCAGTACATCCCTTCTGGCAGCACTTCGAAAGCTTCCACATCAACATGGTGCCGACGTACGAATCGCAGTACGAGCCCGCGCCCAGCGCTTTCATGGCCCTCGGTCTCATTTTGGGAAGGAACTGCTGGTGGGGAGTGTGGCTGGCCACTGGACTCATGTGCGCGGCGATCTGCTGGGCGTTGCAGCCGCTCATCGGCAATACCTACGCGTTCTTGGCGGGACTCTACGTCGTGCTGAAGTACAGCATCGGCACACAGTACAGCGACTCATATTGGGGAGGCTCTGTGTGCGCGTTCGGTGGAGCGCTGGCGCTTGGCGCTTTTGTACGCATTCTGCAGACGCGCTCTCCAAAATGGGTCCCATTGCTGATTCTCGGAGTGGGAATTCTCGCCAACAGCCGTCCTTATGAAGGATTTTTGTTCTCGCTTCCCCTCGCGCTCGGTCTTCTGATCTGGATAGTGAGAACGCGCAACTACATCCGCATTCTTGCTCCGGCCGCTGCGCTTTCCGTGGTGCTGGCAGCGTGGATGGCTTACTTCAACTATCGCGGTACTGGGCGCGCCACCGAGATGCCCTACACCGCGAATTTTGAGCAATACCACTTCGTGCGCCCATTTATCGGAACAGCTATGAAGCCGTTCCCGCATTACAACAATTACCAGATGGCCGCGCTGTTCTGGAATTGGGAAGGGAAACCGGGGCGGCTGGCGAAGAGCTGGAGTGGAATCCAGAAGCTTGAGAAAACAAAGTTTCACTTTTACTATCGCGAGCATTTCGCGCCGCTGCTGATTCTCGCCTTCGTGGGTTGTTATTTCTGTTTCCGCCGAGAGGACCGCAGCTATCTAGGCTTCACCTTCGTCCTCGTATTGATCGGACTCTTTGCGGTGGTGTGGTGGCCGCTCTCGTCGTACCCTGCACCGCTGTTGGTGAGCTTCTATGGCCTGGCATTTCTCGGTATTCGGTATCTCGGCACGGCGCGAGTACGCAATTTCCGCCTCGGCCCATATTGGGCCCGTGGACTGGTCCTCGCCGCGCTCGTCACCCCGGCAATCAACATCCCTCACGAGATTCACAAAGCCAGCAAAATTCGTTATCCCATGCCGTGGAACGAAGATCGGCAGCGGGTAATCGATCAACTCACTGCGCAGCCCGAGAAATCTCTGGTGCTGGTCAGCTACGCGCCCATGCACGATCCGGCAAAAGAGTGGGTGTACAACACGCCGGACATCGATGCGCAAAAAGTGATCCTCGCCCGCGCACTCGGCGCGGAGAAGGATTGCAACCTCGTCCACTACTACCAGGACCGAAAAATCTGGTTTGTCGATGTCGGCCTGGATCCCTGGCCCGAGCTGCGATCTGCTGACGCTCTGGTCTCCTACTGCAACGCAAGTCCTGAACTGAGAGCAAAACTCATTGTCCCTGGGGAATTACCGTGAATCATCGGCCTAAAACTGCTGTCATCATCGGGGCGGGTCCTGCCGGACTTACTGCCGCCTTCGAACTTTTGCGCAACAGCGACATCAAACCCATCGTTCTCGAAAAGACCGACCAGATGGGAGGCATCTCGCGCACCGTCAATTACAAAGGCAATCGCATCGACATAGGCGGCCATCGCTTCTTCTCCAAGAGCGACCGCGTGATGAATTGGTGGTTCGAGCACATGCC
>CAYNPS010000252.1:2095-4809 GCA_964399125.1 uncultured Terriglobales bacterium | reverse complement strand
TTGAAGAATTCACCGCGCAACTGCGCACTGAAACGCTCGGTGAATTTAATGTTCTTGAATAGAGAAGCATCGAGTCTGGCCACTGGAGGTCCGACAATCGTGCCGCGACCTTCGTTGCCTGGACGCGCCTGACCTGCCGGTACCGGCGCGAACGCCGACTTGTTAAACCACTGAGTGATCTTGTTCGGGGCTCCCAGATTGGGATCGCCGACCAAATCAGGACGCGCACCCGACCAGGAATTACCGCACAGCCCGAGGCCGCCACGGTCACCTGCACTGGCGCAGCTCGAGTAGCTTGCGGTGTAGTGGCGTCCGCTATTTAGATAACCAATACCCGAGAGCTCCCAGCCTCCCAGCACATGCCCCAGCAAGCCTTCTTGATTTCTGTAGAACGGCAAGAAATAAACGTAGCTGCCAGTGAAAACGTGGCGCCGGTCCATGTCCGCATTGCCGTAGTCGCCACGGAGGTTATACGTATACTGCGCAGCGCGGTAATCGCCCGAAGCCGTGGTCAGCGTATGGGACCAGGTGTAGTTCGCAACGATCTGCGAATTGCTGGTGAAGTGCTTCTGAAATTGAGCCTGTAGTCCGTTGTAGTTCGACGTGAATGCCGGCGTAAACAGGTTGAGAGCATCGTATCCCTTATAGGGACGCACAAGGTTCAGCAATTGATAGTCGAGTGCGCTGAACGTACAAGTGCTCGGATTGGCGCAGTACCCGGGAATATTCTTGAAGTCACCGATGTGCGGCATATTGATGTCAACGATGCCCATTAGGTGCCGCCCAAGATTCCCGAAATATCCAATGTCGAGAATAGTGGTTGGCGTGAACTGCTGCTGGACATCAAAGTCGTACATCTGCGAGTACGGCAGTTTCCAACTCGCGGGGTTGGGACCAAAGACAACCGGCGGCAACGTTCCGGGAGGTGTGACCCCTGTCGGATTCGACAGGTTTGTCTGGTGAATATTGGCGGTGATCGAGACTGGCGGATTCGATTCCTGGCTCAGCTCGTGGTTGTTGATCGCCGGAGAGTCATAGAAGATGCCATATCCGCCGCGTAGGCTTGTTTTCCCTCGTCCGGTCGGATCCCAGGCAAAACCCAAACGGGGCGCAAGGGCCAGCTTTGGCGTCGGCACGACTGCACCGCCGTACGGTGAGTTGTGACCGCCCTGAATCAGCCCAGTCAAAGTCGCCGTGTTCACTGGTCCGGCGTAGCTTCCATCTGCGGCCAGCGCCGGAGCCTTCGAGGGGTCGTAAAGCTTCGGATCGAAAGTGCTCAACAGATTGTTGCCATAGGTGGGCGCCATGAAGAGCGAATATCGAAGACCGTAGTCGAGAGTAAAATTCGGACGCAAACGCCATTCATCCTGGGCATACACCTCGTACTCGTTCTGCTGGACGAGATAGCGGAATTCATTTTGCGCCTGAGTAAAGGTGTTCACGCGGCCCAGAAGGAAGTTCGCCCAATTCTGCTCGAAAGTGGAATCCGAGGCTGCGAATCCGCCTGCACTGCTGTCGATGTAGAACGACGGGTAATTGTTCGTATTCTCGTCTTTGGTGTAGCGGTTGTAACTGGCGCCGAACTTAAATGAATGGTTCCCCATCGATTTGGAGAGATTGTCGAAAATCGTGTGGTTCTTGTTGTAGTCGCGATAGGAGCCGAAACCAAACAGCCCCTGCACGTAGTCGAACGACAGGAAGGGCACCGTTGCCGCTGACGATTGGTACGGCAGTGTTGGGTTAATATCCGGCGAGTTCTTTTTGGCCAGAGTTCCTACGGGATCGCTCAAAACCGCACCCCAAGAGTAGGTATAGCCCGCCTCGTTCAACAGCGTCGGAGAGATCGTCCAGGTTGCGTGCACTGCCAGGTTGCGTCCTGGCGCGTTGCTTTGCGTGTTCGCCACTCCCGGCAAAGGATTTCCTGTATAAAGACCCGCCGGCTCGTATGTCGGGATTGAATCGTCCGTATAACGTCCAAAGAGCGTCAGCTTCTGGCCGAGGTTCTGGTCGACGCGAACGTTCTCTTCGCGATAATCGTAGAGCGAACGACTACCCGTGAACAGAGTCTGATTGGGCGCGTTCGGAGTAGGCAATTTCGACCAGATGTCCTTTATGTATGCTGAAGCAACTGGATTGATGCTCGTAACCGTGATTCCTGTGCCGTTGCACTTTCCGGTCGCGTCGAATGAAACACATACCGGAACCGGGAAGTTGCCGGCCATCTCCGCTGCTGTGGGTATCTGTCCGCTTGAGAAGAGCGGATAAATGATGAACTTACGCCACTCCTGCGAGTAAAAAAAGAATGTCTTCTGCTTCACTACGGGACCGCCAAACGTAAAGCCATAGTCGTTCCAACGCATGGGAAGTGGCTTATTCGGTTTTTTGGAGTTGATTTCGCTCAGCTTATTGAAATAGTCGTTTGCGTTGAGAGCGTCGTTGCGGAAAAACTCGTATGCGCTTCCATGGAATTGGTCGGTTCCACTGCGTGTGATGACCGAGACCTCACCCGATGAACTTCTGCCATGCTCGGGAAGGTAGTTCGAGCGCAGCACCTTGAATTCCGCGATGGATTCGATGCTCGGATAATTCAGCAGCGTCAGATTCGCGCCGCGGTCGAAGTTATCGGCACCGTCAATCAGCCAGTTGTTCTGCGTCGGACGGTTGCCGTTCACGGAGATGTTGATCTGGTTCGAGAAGCCGGTTGGATTGCTCGC